>JAKPOQ010000004.1 GCA_029547745.1 Actinomycetes bacterium | reverse complement strand
GCCTGACGGCCAGGGGCGCGCCTACTGCGCGCGCAGGGCGTTGGCGACGACCTGCTCCATCACCTTCTGGCCGATCCAGCCCGTGTAGAGCTGCGCGACGCTGCCGTCGGCCTTCACCACGGCGAGCATCGGCGGCGCATTGACCTTGAGCTGGGTGAGGACGTCGCCCAATTCCTTGACCTCTCGCGCCTCGAAGTTGAAGAACGACGCCTGCGAACGGTACGTCGTCTTCACCTTGTTGAAGTTGGCGAGCATCTCTTCGTCGGCCGACGCACCGCGGACGTAGACAAGAAGGATGACGCCCTTCTGGTCGTTCAGCGCCTTGGTGATGAACTTCGGGGTGTCGGAGGTGGGCTCGAGCTTGAGCGGCTGATACCCAGTGATCCCGTAACTGCCGGCCTTGTTGTAGTCGCTCTGACCGGTCGTCGCTGTGGTCGTCGACCCATCTTCAGCGAACACGCGGATGGCCGTGACACCGCCGAGGATGGCGAGGCCGCCGACGAGGACGAGCACGACAGCGAAGAGGAAGGACCGGTTACGCGACATGATGCCCATGCTCGCCCTCCGAAAAGTAGTGCTCCACCTTGCCGTGCTCGCTTGATTCTCGAACCTGCTCTCGCAGGTGGGTGCTCTCTCGGCACATCCACGGACGCACCGAAGATGAGCTCCCCGTGTGTTCGTGTTGGCTCGAGAACGTCGCGAGGCCACGCACAAGGTCGAGCGGCGCCATCCTAGCAAACGCCGTTTCTTTCAACAATCCTCTCGGCAACCCTGCGCGAAGCTTGAGCGGAAGGCGTCATCGAGGGGTCGCGGTGAGCCTGACACGGACCGAGCGCCATGTCCGCGAGAACGGCGGCGAGCCGGCGAGCGGTCGAGGGCGAAGGCCTCGAGGACGGCGGCGTACCCGAACCGTATGGAGCGCGGCGCCGTCAGCCGAGGCGCAGGCGCAGCTCCCTGAGCTGCGCCGCCGTGACCTCGGCCGGCGCCGCCGTCATCGGGTCGCTGCCCGACGCCGTCTTGGGGAAGGCGATCACATCACGGATGGAGTCCTCGCCGGCCATGAGCATGACAAGGCGGTCGAGCCCGAGACCGATCCCGCCGTGCGGAGGTGCGCCGTGCTCGAGCGCTTCGAGCATGAAGCCGAAGGAGCTCTGGATGCGGGCGTCGTCGAAGCCGAGGGCGCGCAACACGGCGCGCTGGATGTCGGGGCGATGGTTGCGCAGCGAGCCCGAGCCGAGCTCGTGACCGTTGAGGACGAGGTCGTACTGGGCGCCATAGACCTTGAGCGGGTCCGTCTCGAGCAGGGGGAGCGTCTCGGGCGTAGGCAGGCTGAACGGGTTGTGACCGTAGGTGAGCCGCCCCGTCTCCGCGTCGATCTCGAAGAGGGGGAAGTCGATCACCCACAGCGGGGCCCAGCGCCGCGACGGGGCCGGGGCCAGCCGCGCGATGAGCTCGGCGCGCAAGGCGCCGAGCACGGGCGCGGCCACGCCGGCCTGATCGGCGACGAAGACGATCAGGTCGCCGGGCTCGGCCGCCGTCCGGGCGACGGCCGCCTCCTGCTCGGCCTCGGTCAGGAACTTCACCACCGGGCCCCGCAGAGCGCGGCCCTCCTCGACATAGACGTAGGCCATGCCCTTGGCGCCGTTCGCCTTGGCGACCTCCGTGAGCGCGTCGATCTGCGCCCGCGGCAGCGTGGCCGCGCCGCGGGCGCAGATCGCGCGCACGCAGCCGCCGGCGTCCACGGCGCCGCGGAACACCTGGAACCCGCTGCTCACGAAGACGTCGCTCAGCTCGGTCACCTCGAACCCGTGGCGCACGTCGGGCTTGTCGGAGCCGTAGCGCAGCATCGCTTCGTCGTACGTGAGCAGCGGGAACGGCGCCTCGAGCTCCTCGCCGATGGCGGCGAACATGGCCACGCAGAGTCCCTCGATGAGGGCGCGGATCTCGTCCGTGCCCATGAACGAGACCTCGAGGTCGATCTGCGTGTGCTCGGGCTGGCGGTCGGCGCGCAGGTCCTCGTCGCGGAAGCAGCGCGCGATCTGGTAGTAGCGGTCGACGCCGGCAACCATGAGGATCTGCTTGAAGAGCTGCGGCGACTGCGGCAGCGCATAGAAGCGGTGCGGCTGCAGACGGGCCGGGACGAGGAAGTCGCGTGCGCCCTCGGGCGTCGACCTGGTCAGGACCGGCGTCTCGATCTCGAGGAAGCGATGCTCGTCGAGGTAGGCGCGCGCCGCCTGGACGACGGTATGGCGCAAAACCATGTTGGCGAGCATCGCCGGCCGCCGCAGGTCGAGGTAGCGGTACTTCAGGCGCAGGGTCTCGTCGACCTCGCCGCTCTCGGCGCCGCCGATCTCGAACGGCGGCGTCTTGGCCACGTTGAGGACGTCGAGGGCGGCGACGCGGACCTCGATCTCGCCGGTCGGCAGGTTCGGGTTGACCGTCTCGGCGCTGCGCGCCACGACCGCCCCGCGCACGGCGATCACGTACTCCGGCCGCACCTCCCCCGCCAGGGCGTGGGCAGCCGGCGCCTCCGACGGGTCGACGACGAGCTGCGCGATGCCGGAGCGGTCGCGCAGGTCGATGAAGATGAGGTTACCGTGGTCGCGACGGTGCGCGACCCAGCCGGCAAGACGGACCTCGCGGCCGACGTCGGCCAGGCGCAGCTCGCCGGGGTACGCGTCGCGCAGACTCACGCGTCGCCCTTCGGAGGATGCGCCGCCAGCCACGCCGCGAGGCCGGCGGCCGGCACGTCCTCTTCCCCGCCGCCGGCGAGGGTCTTGACGCGCACCATGTCTGCGGGGAGCTCCGCGAGACCCAGGAGGACGGCGTACGCGGCGCCGCAGCGGGCGGCCTGCCTGAGCTGGCCCTTCACACTGCGTGCGGCCAGGTCCAGCTCGACCGCCAGGCCGCCGCGGCGCAGCTCGTGCGCCAGCGCGAAGGTGTCGCCGCGGCGCTCGGCGGCGAACGCGACCAGGAACGCCACCGGCGCCGCGGCCGGTACCTCCCGGGCGCCCATCGCCAGGGCGATGCGCTCCACGCCGGACCCGAAGCCGACGCCGGGCGTCGGCGGCCCGCCGAGCTGTTCGATGAGGCCGTCGTAGCGTCCTCCGCCGCCGACGCCGCTCTGGGCGCCGAGCAGGTCGGAGCTGAACTCGAACGTCGTCCGCGTGTAGTAGTCGAGGCCGCGGACGAGGCGGAAGTCGAGCTGGGGGTCGAGGCCCACGCGACGCAGCAGGTCGAGCACGGTGTCGAAGTGGGCCCGGCAGTCCGGACAGAGGTGGTCGCCGATGCGCGGCGCCTCGTCGAGCACCGCGCGGCACGTCTCGACCTTGCAGTCGAACGTGCGCAGCGGGTTCAGCTCGAGGCGCTCGCGACAGTCGCCACAAAGCTCGGCCTCGCGGCCGCGCAGGTAGTCGCGGAGCCGGCCGACGTAGGCGGGCCGGCAGGCCGCGTCGCCCATGCTGTTGACCGCCAGACGCAGGCCGCCGACGCCGAGCTCCGCGAAGAGCTGGGCGAGCATGGCGATGACCTCGGCGTCGACCTCCGGCGCCGCCGAGCCGATCGCCTCGGCGCCCAACTGGTAGTGCTCGCGGTAGCGGCCGGCCTGCGGCCGCTCGTAGCGGAACATGGGGCAGTAGTACCAGAGCTTCACCGGCTGCGGCCACTTGTGCAGGCCGTGCTCGATGTACAGGCGGCAGATCGGCGCCGTGCCCTCGGGACGCAGGGTCAGCGAACGGCCGCCCTTGTCCGTGAACGTGTACATCTCCTTACGCACGATGTCGGTCGCCTCGCCCACGCCGCGCTCGAACAGGCTCGTCTCTTCGAACTCGGGGGTGACGACGTGGCGATAGCCGTAGGCGGCGAAGACGTGCGCCGCCGTCGCGACCATCCGGTCGCGCTGCGCCGCCTCGTCGGGCAGAAGGTCGTACGTACCCTTAGGAGCGCGCGGTCCGCTCACCAGTGGTGACCCGGGTCGTGCCGCAGCGGCGACAGGAACGGGTTCAGCGCCAGCTCGCGTCCCAGCGACGTGTCCGGCCCGTGGCCGCAGTGCACGGTCGTGTCGGCCGGATAGCGGCGCACCAGCGTGCGTACCGAATCGAGCAGCGCGTCCATGTCGCCGCCGGGCAGGTCGGTCCGCCCCACGCTGCCGTAGAAGATGAGGTCGCCGACGAACAGGTGCCCGTCGAGGGCGAAGGTGTACGAGCCCCGCGAATGGCCCGGCGTCGGGATGGCGAGCGGCGAGAACGGCAGGTCGAGCGCCTGCTCGCCGCTCAGCAGCACCGGGTCCTTGAAGGGCTCGATGGCGAAGCCCGCCATGGCATCGAGGCCGCCGTCGGCCATCTGGCCGGCGTCGTCGGCGCCTACGTACACGGGGATCGAGAAGTGCCTCGCCAGCGGCGCCACGGCGCCGAAATGGTCGAAGTGCCCGTGGGTGAGAAGGATCGCCGACGGGCCGAAACCGAGCTCGCCGAAGGCGTCGATCACGATCGGCGCCTCGTCGCCGGGGTCGACGACGAGGCCGGCGTCGGCGCCTACCACCATGAAGCAGTTCGCCTGGAGCGGGCCGAGCGGGACCGAGAAGACGTCGAACGGTTCGGACATGGCTTCCTCTTGGGGGACGGCGTTCGGGCGCTTATCTTGGAGGACGGCGTTCGGCCGCTTACCCTACCAGACGGTCCGTCGAAGCGTCGACCGCCGCTGCCGGCCCTGCGTCGATCCTCGGCACGTGGCCTGAGGCGCGGGGCGGGCCGCCCTGCGGCGGCCCGCCCCGCGCCTCAGGCCACGATGCGGTAGGCGTCGTACACGGTGTCGATGGCGCGGATGTTGGCGAGGATGTTGTCGAGCTGCCGCACGTCGCCCACCTCGATGGTGAAGCGGTCGCGCACGGCGCCGTCGGGCAGCGTCTGCACCTGCCCCGAGATGATGTTCACGCCGGAATCGCCCAAGGTACGGGCGACGTCCTCGAGCAGGTGGTTGCGGTCGAGAGCCTCGACCTGGATCTCGACCCTGAAGGCCATGCCGCCCCTGCCCTGCCACGCCACCTTGCTGAAGCGCTCGGGATTCTTCATGAGGGCGCGCGCGTTCTTGCAGTCGCTGCGGTGGATGGTGACGCCCTTGCCGAGGGAGATGTAGCCGACGATGTCGTCGCCCGGGATGGGCTTACAGCACTTCGCCATACGGACCATGATGTCGTTCATGCCCTCGACGACGATGCCGAACTCGCCGGACAGGGCCTGGGGCTCTTCGCGCCCCTGCTCTTCGCGATGCGGCAGCATCTCGGGCGGGGGCGTCGCCTCCCTCATCGTCCCGGCGCGTTGCATGACCTTCGTCGCGACGGTCTTTACGGCCACCCGGCCCGAGCCGATCGCCGCGAACAGGTCGTCGGGCTTGGCGAACCCCATCTCCCTGGCGATCTGCGAAAAGACCTTGGCCGAGAGGATCTTGGTCGCCGGCAGCCCGTCGCGGCGGAGTGTGTCCTGGAGCAGCTCGCGGCCCGAGTGCTCGGAGTCTTCGCGCTGCTCGCGGCGGAAGTGCTGGCGGATCTTCTGCCGCGCCCGCGACGTGACGACGATGTCGAGCCAGTCGCGCGACGGCCCCTGCGACGACTTCGAAGTGATGACCTCGACGATGTCGCCGGAGTGCAGCTTGTGGTGCAGCGGGACGATGCGGCCGTTGACCTTCGCGCCGACGGTGTGGTTGCCGACGTCGGTGTGCACGGCGTAGGCGAAGTCGATCGGCGTCGAGCCCGCGGCGAGACTCTTGACGTCGCCCTTGGGCGTGAAGACGAAGACCTCGTCCTCGAAGAGGTCGATCTTCAGCGTGTCCATGAACTCGCGCGCGTCGCCGGCGGTCTCGGACTGCCACTCCATCATCTGGTGTAACCAGGCCAGCTTGTCGGGGTCGCGCTCGCCCTTCTCTTTGTAGAGCCAGTGCGCGGCCACCCCGAACTCAGCCGTCTGGTGCATGTCGGAGGTGCGGATCTGGATCTCGAGAGGCTTGCCGCCGGGGCCGATCACCGTCGTGTGCAGCGACTGGTACATGTTGAACTTGGGCATCGCGATGTAGTCCTTGAAGCGCCCGGGGATCGGCTTCCAGATGGAGTGGATGATGCCGACCGCGCCGTAGCAGTCCTTGACGGAGTCGACGAGCACGCGCAGGCCCGTCAGGTCGAAGATCTCGTTGAACTCCTTGCCGCGCCGGCTCATCTTCACGTAGATGGAGTAGAAGTGCTTGGCGCGACCGGTGATCTCGGCTTCGATCCCGGCGCGTTCGAGCTCGACGCGCAGGAACTCGGCCGCCTCGTCGACGAAGTCCTCGCGGTCGGCGCGACGCTGCGAGACCCACCTCTGGATCTCCTGGTACTTGCGCGGGTGCAGGGTCGCGAAGGCGAGGTCCTCGAGCTGCCACTTCACGTTGTGGATGCCGAGCCGGTGCGCCAGGGGCGCGTAGACCTCGAGCGTCTCCTTCGCCTTCTGGATCTGCTTCTGCTTGCTCAGGTAGCCGAGCGTGTGCATGTTGTGGAGACGGTCGCAGAGCTTGATGAGGATGACGCGGATGTCGGTCGACATCGCGACGATCATCTTGCGGTAGTTCTCGGCCTGCTCCTCCTCCTGCGAGGTGAAGTGCATCTTGGTGAGCTTGGTGACGCCGTCGACCAGCATGGCGATCTCGGCGCCGAACTGCTCCTCGATCCACGTGATCGGCGTGCCCGTGTCTTCGACCACGTCGTGCAGGAGCGCCGCGGCGATCGTGACCGAGTCGAGGTTGAGCTCGGCGGCGTTCAGCGCCGTGCCGACAGGATGGTGGATGTAGGCCTCGCCGCTCTTACGCTCCTGACCGCCGTGCAGCAGACAGGCGGCGGCGAAGGCGCGCACGATGAGCTCGCGGTCGGGGTCGGGATCGTAGCGTTCGATCGCAGCGAAGAGCTCGTCGAGCAGCGGCTGGTACTGCTCGGGGACGCGCGCTAGCGCCGCCGCCTCAGGCAGCTCGCGAGGTACGCTCGAGTGTGGAACCGTCTGCGCCATGCGCGGTACGCCTCGATGGTCGTCATGTCGGCCTTGTGTAGCGGCCGCTTGAGCTCGTAGGCCGCCCCGTCCGTCCGCAGCAACCCGGCCGCGCTCAGCACGCGCAGGGCGGCGGCCACGGTCGCGACCGGCGCGAGGAACGGCCCTTGTACAAGAAGTTCCTGCTCGAGCCGGTCGTCAAACCGGCCGCCGCCCGCGGCGAGCGCGCGCCACACGCGGCGCAGCGTCGCGTCGAGGTCGTACCCCGCGTCCAGCACCTGCTCCGTGAAGTGTACGTCAGCGGGTCCCCACAGCGCATGGATGTAGGCGTCGGGCGCGGCCGCTGCGACGACATCGTCGTGCAGGGCCGCGCCGAACGGCGGATCGACGAACACGATGTGACGGAACGCGCCCACCAGCCCGGGATGCGCGGCGGCGAGGTCGACGCCGGCCATGACCACGTCGGGCGGGCCGTCGGCCCCGCGACCTGTCGACACGACCGCGCCTGGCCCGACGCCCGCTTCGCCGATCGTGCCCACGCCTGCGACCGGGCACCCGTCCCTTTCGCCGCCTGCACCGACGGCAAGCCGCAGGCGCTGGGCGCACGCCGTCTGTACGTACAGGGCGCGCCGGGCGAGGGCCGGAGGCAGGGCGTCACGGGTGAGCAACGGGCGCCGGCGGGCAACGTCGGCGACCAGTACGAGGACGCGCTCACCGGTGGCCGCGAGGGCGGCGACGGTCGAGACGGCCGGGCGGCCGCGCTTGTCGAGAAGGCGACCCTCACGGCGTGCGCGGTCGACGGCGTCGGCCGCCTCGGCCCGCGGCCGCCACACCTCAAGCTGGGCGCCGTCCAGCAGACTGCGCCAGAGCTCGTCGCCGCGCAGACGCGCCGCACACGTCGTGTCGCAGGGCGTCGGGCAGAGGTCGTCGTCGCCGGCGGCCAGGCGATGCAGCGCCTTGACCTCGACCTGGGCCGTGACGCTGGCGTTGTAGGCGTTCTTGCCCAGCGCGAGCACGACGTCGTAGCGACCGGGCGCGCTGACCTCGCCCAGGCCGTCGAAGTTGAAGTGCACGGCGCCGCACGACGCGCCGTCGCGACGCACCCGGTACTGAAGGTGCCGGCGGTCGCGGGTGAGCCGCGGCGCGACGACCTCGGCGCCGTGCAGCACAAGGGTGACGCGCGGGTTGCCCGTCCCGTGCGGCGCGAGCAGCTCAAGCTCGTCGGCGAGCTGAAGGTTGAGCTCGTCGCCGCACACCAGGGCGTCGGCGACGCGTGTGCGCTCGAGGTCGCTTGCGCTCAGTGTCGCCGCCGCATGGGCGGTGAAGGCCTCGCGGAAGGCGGGGATGGCGCGGCGTGCGAGACGCAGTCCGCACGCCGCGCGGTGCCCGCCGTAGGCGATGAGGTGCGAGGACGCGGCGTGGACGCCGGCGAGCAGGTCGTACGCCGCGATGCTCCTGCCCGACCCCTTGGCGAGCTCGCCGTCCTCGCAGAGCAGGATAGTGGGGCGGTGGAACCGTTCGGCCACCCGGGAGGCGACGATGCCGACGACGCCCTCGTGCCAGTCGGGAGACGAGAGGACGAGCGCGGGGGGCAAGGGTTCACTGACCTGGGCGACGGCGGCGGCGAAGATGCCGCGCTCGATCTCCTGGCGCTCGCGGTTGAGGCCGTCGAGGCGGAGGGCGAGCGGAAGGGCCGCCTCGCGGTCGGCGCACGCCAGCAGCTCGAGAGCGATGGTCGCGTCTTCGAGACGCCCGGCGGCGTTGAGGCGGGGGGCGAGGCGGAAGCCGACGCCGCCCGCGGTGAGCGCGCCGGGCCTTACGTCCGCGACCTCCATGAGCGCCGCGAGACCGGGGCGCGACGCGCTGCGCAGCCGCCCGAGGCCCATCCTGACCAAGGTCCGGTTCTCGTCGACCAGCGGCACGAGGTCGGCGATCGTCCCCAGGGCGACGAGATCGGTGAACGGTCGCAGGGCGAGCGGGACCTCGACGCGAGCCGCGCCCTCGTCCTGCAGCAGCGCATGGGTGAGCTTGAAGGCGACCCCCACACCGGCCAGGTGGGGGAACGGCGCCCCCGGGAGCTTCGGCGAGACGACGACGCACGAGGGCAGGGGGCCCTCGATCTCGTGGTGGTCGGTGACCACGACGTCCATCCCCAATTCGTGCGCCCGTTCGACTTCGTCGCCGGCGCTGACGCCGCAGTCGACCGTCACGAGCAGCTTGACGCCCTCGGCGGCGAGCTCCTCGACGGTGCTCATGGCCACGCCGTAACCCTCGGTGAAGCGGTTCGGGAGGCGCCAGCGCACATCGGCGCCAAGCTCTTCGAGGACGCTCACGAGGAGGAAGGTCGCAGTGATGCCGTCGGTGTCGTAGTCGCCGTGCACGGCGATCGGCTCGCCACGCTTGAGCGCCCGGTCGATACGACGCCGCGCCTCCGACACCCCCGGCACCAGGTAGGGGTCGGACACCAGGTCGTCAGGGTGCAGGAAGGCGTACGCCTCCTCGGGCTGGGCGAACCCGCGGCGCACGAGGACCTGGGCGAACGTGTCGCTCACGCCGAGCTCGCCGGCCAGCCGCCGGGCGGCGCCGTAGTCGACCGGCGCGATGCGCCAGGAACCGTCGTCGATCAAGGCTGCATCACGGCGCTCAGTGTATCGCCGTGCGGCGACGGATAGCGGGACGGCGCCCCGCAGGCGTCAAGCCGGCGCGTCGCGCCCGCCGGGCGCCGACCCCGCCTCCGGCATCACTGCGTTCGGCGCCGCGGCGGTCGCAGCGTCCGCGTCCGCCACGGCCGTCCCGCCGGCAGGCGTGGCCGCCGCGCGCGCCTGGCTCTCACGCAGCCGCCGATAGGTCGCCTCGAGCTCGCGCTCGAGCTTGGCGCGCGCCCCGCCGGCGCGAGCGGCGCCCGCCGCCCATCCAGCGAGACCTGCCACGAGGACGGCCGCCGCGCCGACGAGCGCGACCCAGAAGAGGGAGACGGGACCCGTGGTCCCCACGACGTAGTCGAGCGAGACGAGCGTGGCGCGATTGACGGCCCCGAGGAGCACGAGGAGAAGGGCGAGGACGCCGAGTATCCACAGCACGATCTTCATGGGGTCGTCCGCAGCGGCCGGGCCGCGCGCGTCGCGGGGCAGTATAGCAGGGCGGCGCCCGGGTCCGTGCCCTTCGGCACGGCGGCCGTGGCGCCGCCTCCATCCCTGCCTCCGGCACGGCGGCCGTGGCGCCGCCCGGCGCCTCAGGGCGAGCTCAGGACCACCTCGGCGCGCTTGCGTTCGGCCGCGATCCAGCGGTCCAGCGCCCGCGTCCGCTTGCGCAAGAGGAGCTCGCCGCGCACGGCTTTCTCGACCTCCGCGAACGTCTCGACCGAGGCGCTGCGCCGCCCGTGCAGCTTGAGCACGTACCAGCCCATCGGTCCTTCGACGGGTCCCGTGACGGCCCCCTTCGTCATGCGCTCGACCGCGACGCGCAGCGGGTCGGGAAGAGACGCCGACGCGATCCAGCCCAACCGTCCCCCCGTCTCCCTGGACGCCGGGTCACGCGTGTACGTCTTCGCCACGCGGGCGAACGACGCTCCCGCGGCCAGCTCGTCGATCACCTTCTCGCCCAGCCTCTTGGTGCGCACGACGATCATGCTGAGGTCGACGGCCGCCGGCTCGGTGAAGAGGTCGTCGAGGTTGCGGCGGTAGAACGCGCGCGCCGCGGCGTCGCTCACGCCGAGGTCGCCGAAGCGCGCGTCCCGCACCTGGCCGCGCAGCAGCCCATACTCAGCGCCGCGACGAAGCTGTTCGGCGCTCATGTCCGCGTCGTCGAGCGCCTGGGCGAGGGCCTCTTCCCCGCCCAGGCGCCTGGTCACGGCGGCGATCCGCTCATCCACGTCCGCCGGACTCACGACGACACCGAGGCGCTCCGCTTCCTGACGAACGAGTGCGCGGCCGATGGCGTCCTCGAGCGCCGCGTCGGCGTCCTTCTCGTCCCCCGCCAGCCGCGCCTCGGCGCGGACGTCCTCGACGTCCGCGCGCGTGACCGACTCGCCGTTGACACGCGCGAGGACGGCGTCGCCCGTGTCGGTCGCGTTACCGGAGCCGCCACAGGCCCCGAGGCCGAACACCGACAGACCCAGCAGGACCAGTGTGAGAACGACAGCCGGCCCGCGGCGACCCGCGACACGCATGGCGCGACCCTCACAGACGCGACCCTCGTGACGACGGCGATGACGAGACACACCCATCGGACAGGCGACGCCCCGGCGCGAGGCCTGGCGCTCAGGCGTCCGCGGCCCCCGCCGGGCCGGCCGCGCCGGGCTGGGCGCCGGCGAACGACGACTCGGACACGGAGCGCCGACCGCCCTCGTAGCGGGTCGGGAAGTAGCAGGCGACCTGGTGGCGCTCGCCGGCCTCTCCGGTGACGGCGAGCGCCGGCATCGCCGAGGTGCAGACCTCCTGGGCCCGCGGACAGCGCGGATGGAAGACGCACCCCTTGGGCGGGTTCGCCGGGCTGGGCACGTCGCCCTCGAGGATGATGCGCCGGCGGGCGCGCTCGGTCGCCGGATCGGGGATCGGCACGGCCGAGAGCAGGGCCTCGGTGTACGGATGCTGAGGATGGTCGTAGAGCAGATCGCTGTCAGAGATCTCGACGATCTTGCCGAGGTACATCACCGCGACGCGGTCCGAGAGATGCTTGACGACCGAGAGGTCGTGGGCGATGAACACATACGTGAGCCCCAGCTCGTCCTGGAGGTCCTCGAGCAGATTGATGATCTGGGCGCGGATGGACACGTCGAGGGCGCTGACCGGTTCGTCGCAGATGATGAGTCGCGGACGCAGCGCCAGCGCCCGGGCGACGCCGATGCGCTGGCGCTGCCCGCCCGAGAACTCGTGCGGGTAGCGCTCGGCGTGCTCGGCGCTCAGGCCCACCGTCTCCATGAGCTCGAACACGCGACGCCTGCGTTCCTGCTCGGTGCCGATGCCGTGGATGTCGAGGGGCTCGCCGATGATGTGCTTGACGCGCTTGCGCGGGTTCAACGAGGCGTACGGGTCCTGGAAGATGATCTGCATGTCGCGGCGCAGCTTCTGCACCTCGGCGCGCGAGGCGGCCATGACGTCGACGCCGTCGAACGTGACGCTGCCGCCGGTCGCCTCGATGAGACGCAGCACCGTGCGGCCGGTCGTCGACTTGCCGCAGCCGCTCTCGCCGACGAGGCCCAGGGTCTCGCCCTTGTCGACCGAGAAGCTGACGTCGTCGACCGCATAGACCTGGCCTGTGGTCCGCTTGAGCACTCCCGTCTTGATCGGAAAGTACTTCTTCAGGTTCTTGACCTCGAGCAGGCTCACGCGACCCACTCCTTGAAGCGCGGAAGGCCGGCGCGCATCTCGAGGCGCCGCTCGACGGGGATCCAGCAGTGCACGCCATGGTCGGGCCCGACGAGCTCGAGGGGCGGCCATTCACCGCGGCAGCGCGGAACCTCGTAGGCGCAGCGCCCCACGAACGGGCAGCCCGGCGGAAGGAGCAGGAGGTCCGGCGGCTGTCCCTTGATCGGTTGCAGACGGTGCTTCTCGGCGAGGTCGAGCCGCGGCAACGACCCCAGCAGACCCCAAGTGTACGGGTGGTGCGGGTCGTAGTAGATGGCGTCGACCGGTCCGTACTCGACCGTCCGGCCGCCGTACATGACCATCACCTTGTCGGCGATCTCGGCCACGACGCCGAGGTCGTGCGTGATCATGATGACGCCGGAGCGGAACTGCGTCTGCATCTCGCGGATCACGTCCATGATCTGCGCCTGGATCGTGACGTCGAGGGCCGTCGTGGGCTCGTCGGCGATGAGGATGTCGGGGTTGCAACTGATCGCCATGGCGATCATGGCGCGTTGCCGCATGCCGCCAGAGAACTCGAACGGGTACTGGTTCACGCGCTTCTTCGCGTCGGGGATGCCCACCCGCTCGAGCAGGGCGGCGGCCATCTCCCAAGCCTCGTCCTTCTTCTTGTCCTGGTGCAGCATGATCGCCTCGGCGATCTGGTCGCCGACCTTGAACACCGGGTTCAGGCTCGTCATCGGGTCCTGGAAGATCATCGCGATGTCGTTGCCCCGCACCGCGCGCATCTCGTCCTCGGTCAGGGCGAGCAGGTCGCGGCCCGCGAGCCTCACGTCGCCGGCGACGATCTTGCCCGGCGGGTCGGGGACGAGGCGCATCACCGACAGGGCGGCCACGGTCTTGCCCGAGCCGGACTCACCGACGATGCCGATCGTCTCTTCGCGGTCGAGCGTGAAGCTCACCCCGTTCACGGCCTTGACCACTCCGACATGGGTGAAGAAGTGGGTGGAGAGGTCCTTGACTTCGAGCAGACGTTCCCCCACTGCTACTCCTTGAGCCTCGGGTCGGTGGCGTCGCGCAGGCCATTGCCGAACGAGATGAAGCCGAAGACGGTGACGGTGAGGAGCACGCTGGGGAACAGCACCATCCACCAGCTCCCCGCGAAGAGGTAGTTGAGGTAGTCGGAGATCATCTTGCCCCAGCTCGCGTTCGGGGGTTGCACGCCGATGCCGAGAAAGCTCATGGCCGCCTCGGTGACGATCGCCCCGCCGACGGACATGGCGATCGTCACGTAGACGGGCGCCATGCTGTTCGGCAGCACATGGCGGAAGATGATGCGCAGGTCGCTCGCGCCCTGGGCACGGGCCGCCTCGACGTACTCCATGCTCTTCACGCTCAACACCTGGCCGCGCACGATGCGTGCGAAGGATGCCCACCCCAAGATGCCGATCGCCAGGAACACGTTCACGAAACCGGGCCCGAGGACGGTCATGATCAGCAGCACGAAGAGGATGTACGGGTAGGCGAAGAAGATGTCGGCGAGCCGCATGATGACGGTGTCGACGAACCCGCCGTAGTAGCCCGAGATCGGGCCCAGGATGAGGCCGATGATGAGGCCGATGGCCACGGCGATGACGCCGACGAGCAGCGAGATGCGGGTCGCGACGAGGGCCCGCGACAGGATGTCGCGGCCGAGGTAGTCGGTGCCCATGGGATGCGACAGGCTCGGCGACGAACCGTGGCCGGTCGGCGACAGGCTGTAGTTCTCGGCGTTGGGGTCGTAGGGCGTCAGCCCGCGTCCGTCCGTGAGCGGGTAGGCGATCACCTGGACGATCCCCACGACGATGAACACGGCGATGATGCCCAACCCGATGAGGGCGAGCTTGTTCTTCTTGAGCCGCCGCCAGGTGTCGGACCACGGGCTGAGGACCTTGGGGGCGGCGGCCGGCGCCGCCGCGACGGCGGCGCCGGCCGCCGCCCCTTCCACCTCCGTCAGGCCCGTCACCGGCTCGCGCCCGCGATCATGCTCGTCGCTCGCCACCCTACTCCTCCAGCCTGATCCGCGGGTCGACGGCGGCGTAGCCGAGGTCGACGAACAGGTTGGCGAACACGTACACGACGGTGGCGAAGAGCACGCCCCCGGCGATGACCGGTGCGTCGCGCCGTCCGATCGCCTCGTAGATCATGAGCCCTATGCCGGGGCGCGCGAACACCGTCTCGGTGAGGATCGCCCCGCCCAGCAGGGCGCCGAGGTCGATGCCGGCGATCGTCATCACGGGGATGACGGCGTTCTTCAGGGCATGCTTGCCGACGACCACGCGCTCGGAAAGGCCCTTGGCGCGGGCCGTGCGGATGTAGTCACTGCGGATGACCTCGAGCATCGAGGCGCGCTGCATGTAGGAGATGTAGGCGACCTCGATCACGCCCAGCGTCACCGCCGGGAGGACCAGACTCATGAGGCTCTCCCACGACGCCGGGATGACCCAGAGGACGTTGTCGCCGGCGCCCGTGAGCGGGAAGATGTCGACCCCGAGCCACTGATCGAGCTTGAGGCCGAAGAACCACTGCATGAACACGCCGAGGACGAAGACGGGGATGCCCCAGACGATGAGGGCCGCCGTCGTCAGCGTCGTGTCCCAGAACGAGTACTGACGCAGGGCGGAGTAGATGCCCAGAGGTACGCCCAGCAGTTCGATCAGGACCGCCGCCAGCGCCAACTGGATGGTGTTCGGCGCGTTCTCGACGATCATGCTGCCGACGCTCTGTTGCAGGTAGTAGGACTCGCCGAGGTCGCCCTGCAGGACGCCGCCCAGCCATTTGCCGTACTGGATGTAGATGGGCTTGTCGAGGCCCTTCTGGACGCGGATCTCCTGGATCTTCTCTTCGGTCGCGTTCTTGCCGGCCAGCATGCGCGCCGGATCGCCGGGGATGACGTACAGCATCACGAACGTGATGATGCTGACCCCGAACAGCACGATGAACAGTTGCAGAAGACGTCTGACGATGTAGGTCAGCATCGTTCGTGCGTTCCCTCGACCTGCCTCGACGATGGCCTGGACTGGCGCTCGCGATCGGGCCCAGGCGCCCGTTCGGCGTACGAGTGATGGTGGCCCGCCGCTGGCGCCCAGCGGCGGGCCACCACTGAAAAGGCCGCGTGCAGTCTAGGTATTCACCACTGCATACGCAAGCCGAAAGGCGCCTCCAGCATCACTCCTTCACCCACAGCTCCCAGAAGTGCGTCTGATACATCGGGTCGTGGACGAAGCCGCCGATCCTGTTGTTGGTGACGCGGAAGTCCCGGTAGTAGTAAATGGGGATGATGGGAGCATCCTGAAGCATCAGCTTCTCGGCCTGCAGGTACAGATTGGTGCGCTGCGTCGCGTCCGTCGTCTGGCGAGCCTGGACGACGAGGTCGTCGAACTCAGGGTTGTTGTAGAACGTGTACATCGTCGCCGACTGCGAGCTGTGGAACAGCGGGTAGAGGAAGTTGTCGAGCGACGGGTAGTCGGCGATCCAGCCCATGCGGAAGATCTGGGCGCTCGACTCGTCGCCCTTCTGGCTCTTGGCCAGCTTGTCGAGATAGGCGCCCCACTCGAAGTTCTCGAGCTCGACGTTCAGGCCGGCGGCCTTCCAGCCGGCTTGCAGGACCTCGGCGATCTTCTGATGGCCCTCGTCGGTGTTGTACCAGACACGCAGCGTCGGAAGCTTGCCCAGACCGGCGACGGTCTCCTTGGCCGCCTCCGGGTCGTACGCATAAGGCGACTGACCGGCCTTGTATCCCGGGATGCCCTCGGGGACGATGCCCGTGGCAGGAAGCGGCACGCCCTCGCCGACGATGCTGATGACATGCTGCGTGTCGGCCGAGAGAGCCATGGCTTTGCGGATCTGGAGCCCCTTGTCGCCGGCGGGAGCGCCAACGACCGGGTTGTTCATGTTGAAGCCGTAGAAATACGTCGACAGCGTCGGCCACGCCTTCGCCGTCCACTCGCCGTTCTTCACCTCGGGCATGCCCTCCACGGTCTTGACCTGCCCCGGAGGCACCGTGGAGTAGTCGAGCTTGCCCTTCTGGAACTCGAGCCACTGGGTCGACGACTCAGTGATGATCGCGCAATGTACCTCGTCCAGATACGCCGCGTTCTCCTTGTCCCAGTAGTCGGGGTTCTTCACCAGATCGATGTAGCGGTTGTTCTTCCACTCCTTGACCATGAAAGGCCCTGTGCCGACCGGCTTGCGGTTGTACGCCTTGGCGCCGATCTTCTCGATGTAGTCGACCGGCGTGACCGAAGCGACCGGGTGGCCGAGAGTCTGCGCGAACTCGGCGAACGGGTAGCGCAAGGTGACCTCGAGCGTGGAGTCGTCGACCGCCCTGACTCCCGTGAGGCCCTTCTTGCCCTCCCAGTAGCCGCTGTCGGTGCAGCCCTTGATCGGGGCAAGGACGTAGGACGTGTACGATCCGTTGGCGGGGTCGGTCGCCCGGTTCCACGAATCGACGAAGTCCTGAGCCACGACCTCGCGACTCACCGGGGCCTGGAACATGACGCCCTTCTTGAGATGGAAGGTCCAGACGGTCGCGTCGTCGTTGGACTCCCAGCTCTCGGCGATCTTCGGCTCGGCCACCATGCCGCCGCTCTCGTCCTGGACGTACGTGACGAGCCCCTCGAGTGTGTTGTGGGCGATCTGCCAGCCCTCGCTCTCTTGCACGCCGACAGCGTCGATCGCCGTCGGGTTCGCTGAGAGGACGTAGTTGTACACACCGCCGGGCTTCGGGGTGCCTTCTTCACCCTCAGGCGCCGCCTCTTCCTCCTCGCCGCAGGCGGCGAACACGAGGCTGACGGCCACGAGCAGCACGGCAAGAAGCATCAGGCTGCGCCAGTTCTTCCTGAGATTGATCAAAGTGACCTCCTTCGAGAGTCATCGGTCCCTTTCCGGGGCCCACCGCGCGGGTGTCCGTCGCAGGTCGCAGGCCCCTCCCTGTCCCCAGCCGTCCAGCACCTCCCGTGAACACGCCCCCTGTGGGCTTTGGTCCCCTTTGATGTCCTAAGGCGGCCGCGCCTGCTCGTCGAGGAGGCGCACCCGCCCCACACACTACCGGTGTCGCGACGTCAGGCGAGCCTCCACGCGAGCAGGAACGTCGTGATGAAGAAGACGACGCCGGCGATGATGGTGTAGCGCGTGAGGTTGCGCTCCATGACGCTCGCCTGCGAGGCGAACGAGAAGCCGGTCGAGCTCGCCATGCCGGCGTCCTTGCCGGAGTGCATGAGGATGAGCACGAGGAGCACGAGGCTCACCACGATATGGACGACGACGAGGATGGCGGTCAGCACGCGACTCTCTCCTTGGTATCAGGCCGGTCGGCCCTGAGTTTCGTATGCGAGCATAGTATTGTTGCATCTCCGTCCACATTCCACAACGGGCGGAGCCGCCGAGCCGGAGGAGGCGGTCCACGAAGCGGCGGACGGCGCGCAAGCACGAACGGGCGACGTGCTCATGCCACGGGCTCGAGCAGCGGCGTACCGGTCATCTCGGCGGGCGGCGCGACACCGAGCAGCCCGAGGATGGTCGGCGCGAGGTCGCACAGCCGCCCGCCGTCGCAGCTCTTCACGCCGGTCGCCGTGGCCAGAAACGGCACAGGGTTCGTACTGTGGGCGGTGTTCGGACTCCCGTCGGGTTGCAGCATCTCCTCGGCGTTGCCATGGTCGGCGGTCACGAGACAGGCGCCGCCGAGGGCGGCGACGGCGTCGACAACCCTGCCGACGCAGGCGTCGACCGTCTCGACCGCCTTGACGGTGGCGGGGATGACGCCGCTGTGCCCCACCATATCGGCGTTGGCGAAGTTCACGACGACGAAGTCGCAGACGCCGGCGCCGAGCCGGTGCACGAGCGCGTCGGTGACGGCGAAGGCGCTCATCTCGGGCTTCTTGTCGTACGTCGGCACGTCGCGCGGACTGGGGACAAGGATCCGTGACTCCCCGGGGTACTCGGCCTCGACGCCGCCGTTGAAGAAGAACGTCACATGAGCGTACTTCTCGGTCTCGGCGATGTGGAGCTGACGCAGGCCGGCGGCGGAAAGGACCTCGGCCAGGACGTTCGTCAGGTGCTCCGGCTCGAAGGCCACCGGCAGCGGGAACTCCTTCTTGTAACGCGTCATCGTCACGAAGTCGACCGCCGGCGGGGTCGGACCCCGGTCGAAGCCGTCGAACTCCCTCTCGAAGAAGGCGCGCGTGAGCTGGCGGGCGCGGTCGGGCCGGAAGTTGAAGAACAGGCAGACGTCGCCCGCACGCACGCGCGCCTCGACCTCGGGGGCGACCACGGTCGGGCGCACGAACTCGTCCGTCTCGCCGCGCTCGTAGGCCGCCCGCACCGCGGCCTGGGCATCGGCGGCGAAGAGACCATCGCCGTAGACGAGGGCGTCGTACACGAGCTTGGTGCGCTCCCAGCGCCCGTCGCGGTCCATGGCGTAGTAACGGCCGCTGACCACACCGTAGCGGCCGACGCCGAGCCGGTCCATCGTCTTCTGGACCCGGGCCAGGTACCCCGGGGCGCTCTTCGGCGGCGTGTCGCGACCGTCGAGGAAGGCGTGGACGACGACGTCCCGGACACCCTCGCGACGGGCGAGCTCGAGACAGGCCTCGAGGTGGCCGAGGTCGCTGTGCACGCCGCCGTCCGACACCAGGCCCATGAGGTGGAGCCTGGAGGCGCGGCCGGCGGCCTTCGCCATCGCCTGTACAAGGACGCGGTTCCTGAAGAACGAGCCGTCCTCGATCGCCTTCGTGATGCGGGTGAGGTCCTGGTAGACCACGCGTCCGGCGCCGATGTTGAGGTGCCCGACCTCGGAGTTGCCCATCTGGCCCGGAGGCAGACCGACCGCCTCACCGGACGCTGCGAGCGTCGTGTGAGGGTACGCCCCCCAGAGCGCGTCGAACACGGGCGTGCGCGCCAGGGCGACGGCATTGCCGGGGCCGGCCGGCGCGTAGCCCCACCCGTCCATCACCACGAGGACGACGGGGCGGAAGATCCGTCCTGTCGGCGAGAGCGACGCCCCGCGTGCGCCGCTCACGCGGGCTCCACGAAGCGCACGATGCGCGCGAACTCCTGCGCCTCGAGGCTCGCCCCGCCGACGAGCACGCCGTCGATGTCGGGCTGCACCATGAGGGCATCGATGTTCGCCGCCTTGACGCTGCCGCCGTACAGGATGCGCACCCGGTCGGCGGCGGCGCCGAAGCGCTCGCGCAGGCGCCGCCGGATGAACGCCACCGTCTCTTGCGCCGTCTCGGGGGTCGCCGTCCTACCCGTGCCGATCGCCCAGATCGGCTCATAGGCGACGGTCACGGCGGGCAGCTCTGCTGGGTCGACCTCGGCGAGGTCGGCGTCGAGCTGCCCGCCGACCTTGGCTTCGGTCCGCCCCGCCTCACGCTCTTCAAGCGTCTCGCCGCAGCACAGGATCGGGGTGAACCCCGCATCGAGCGCCGCGCGGACCTTGCGCGCGAGGTCGGCGTCGTTCTCGGCGAAGTACTGCCGCCGCTCCGAGTGGCCGAGGATCACATGCGAGACGCCGAGCTCGGCCAGCATGCGCGGCGCGATCTCGCCGGTGTAGGCGCCCTCGGCGGCGAAGTGCATGGTCTGGGCGCCGACGCCGACCCCGGCGCCGCGCGTCGCGGCGAGGGCCGTCTCGAGGCACACCGCCGGCGGGCAGAGCACCACGTCGCGGCCCTCGACGCCGGCCACAAGGGGCAGGAACGCGGCGCAGAAGGCCGCCGTCTCGGGCCGCGTCTTGTACATCTTCCAGTTGCCCGCGATGAGCGGGCGGCGCTCGGGAGCCACCGTCACTCCCGGTCCATCAGGACGACGACGCCGGGCAGCGCCTTGCCCTCGAGGAACTCCAGAGCGGCCCCGCCGCCGGTCGACACGTGCGTGATGCGACCCTCCAACCCGAAGCGCCGGACGGCCCGCACCGTGTCGCCGCCGCCGACCACCGAGACGGCGTCCCCGGCGGCGACCGCCTCGCCGACGGTCCGCGTTCCCGCAGCGAAGTCCTCGATCTCAAAGAGCCCCATGGGGCCGTTCCAGAAGACCGTCCGGGCGCCGGCGATGCGGGCGGCGAACGCCGCCGCCGTCGCCGGCCCGATGTCCAGCCCCATCTGGTCGACCGGCATGGCGTCGGCCGCCACGACCGTGCTCGGCGCGCCGGCCTCGGCGGCCGGAGCGACGACGATGTCGACGGGCAGCTCGAACACGCGGTCTTCGCGCTGCGCCTTGGCGGCGATCGCCGCCGCGGCGTCAAGCCCCTCCTCGTCGACCAGGGACGTGCCCACCTCGCGCCCGTCCGCCTTGAAGAAGGCGAAACACATGGCGCCGCCGACGAGGACCGCGTCGGCCGTGTCGAGCATCCTCTCGATGACGCCGATCTTGTCCGAGACCTTGGCGCCGCCGAGCACGACGACGAACGGCCGCTGGGGGTCGGTCAGCAGCTTGCCGAGCATCTCGAGCTCACGCGTCAGCAACAGCCCGGCGACCGCCGGGAGCAGGTGGGCGACACCCTCGGTCGAGGCGTGCGCCCGGTGGGCGGCGCCGAAGGCGTCGTTGACGTAGACGTCCGCCAGGGCGGCGAGCTGCGCTGCGAACGCCGGGTCGTTCGCCGTCTCCCCGGCATGGAAACGCAGGTTCTCGAGCAGCAGGACCTCGCCCGGAGCGAGGGCGCGGGCTGCGGCCTCGACCTCCGGTCCCACACAGTCCCTCGCCGTCTTCACGGGCCGCCCGAGCAGCTCCGCGAGCCGCGCCGCGACCGGCGCCATGCGCAGCTCTTCGACGACCTTGCCCTTGGGGCGGCCGAGGTGCGAGGCGAGGACGACGGCGCACCGCTGGCCGAGCAGGTACTCGATGGTCGGCAGCGCGGCGCGGATGCGTGTGTCGTCGGCCACGCGACCGCCCTCGAGCGGTACGTTGAAGTCGACCCGCACGAGCACGCGCTTGCCGGCGAGCGGGTAGTCGGTCACTGAACGCTTGCGCACGGGGCGGCCTCCCTCGATCGTGATGTCCGTTGCCTGCGGCGTCCTGGCGGCATGAGAGCGGCGCCGCACGCCCGTCCCTCAGAGCACCCGCTGCGCCAGCTCGATGAGCCGGCACGAGTAGCCCCACTCGTTGTCGTACCAGGAGACGACCTTGACCATCGTCCCCTTCGTCATGGTCAGGGCCGCGTCGAAGATCGACGAGTGACTGTTGCCGATGATGTCGATGCTCACGATGGGGTCCTCCTGGTACTGGAGGATGCCCTTGAGGCGGTCGGTCGCCGCGGCCGCCTTCATCGCTGCGTTGACGTCGTCCACGGTGACCTCGGTCTGCAGCTCGGCGACGAGGTCGGTAGCGGAGCCGTCCGGGGTCGGCACCCGCAGGGCGAAGCCGTCCAGCCGCCCCTCGAGCTCGGGGATGACGAGAGAGACGGCGCGGGCGGCGCCGGTCGTCGTCGGGATGATCGACATGGCCGCCGCCCGCGCCCGGCGCAGGTCCTTGTGGGGGAAGTCGAGGATACGCTGGTCGTTGGTGTAGGCGTGGACCGTGGTCATGAAGCCGCGCTCGACGCCGAAGTTGTCGACCAGCACCTTGGCCATCGGCGCCAGACAGTTGGTCGTGCAGCTCGCGTTCGAGACGACGTCGTGCCGGGCCTTGTCGTAGGCGTCGTCGTTCACCCCGAGCACGACGGTCAGGTCGGGGTTCTTGGCGGGGGCGGAGATGATCACCTTCTGCGCCCCCGCCTCGAGGTGCTTGGCCGCGGCGGCGCGGTCGGTGAAGCGCCCCGTCGACTCGATGACCACGTCGGCGCCGAGCTCCTTCCAGGGCAGGGCGGCAGGGTCGGTCTCGGCCAAGACCCTGATCCGCCGGCCGTCGACGACGAGCCCGTCCTCCTCGACCTCGACGACACCCGGGAAGGCCCCGTGGACGGAGTCGTACTTGAACAGGTGCCCGAGCGTCTTCGCGTCGCTCAGGTCGTTGATCCCCACGAACTCGATGTCGGCGCCCTCGCGCAACGCGGCGCGCACGACGAGACGCCCGATGCGGCCGAACCCGTTGATGCCTACCCGTACTGTCATCTTGTCCTCCCTGTGGATCCCTGCCGCAACCTACCGCTTCGCGGCAGCGGCCAAACCGCGTCTCGCGCGCACTCCTCCGTCGCGACCGGTCACCGACCCTTCGTCGCCGGCGGCCGGCTCTGCGTCGGGATGCGGCCGAGGAAGATGTTGCCGGTCCGGCCGTCGATCGACAACCAGTCGCCGGCATGCAGCTCGTGCCCCGCCAAGCGGACGATGCCCTCGTGCTCGACGACTTCGAGGTCGGCGCACTCGACGACCGCCGTCTTGCCCAGACGCTTGGCGGTCACCGCGGCATGGGACGTCGCGCCGCCACGCGCCGTCAGGATGCCGTCGACCCTGGTGATCATGGCGATGTCTTCCGGGACGGTGTCGGGGCGCAGGAGCACGATGCCCTCGTCAGGAGCCTCTTTGAGCAGGCGGTCGATCTGCCCGGCATCGACAGCGGCGCGCCCCGAGTAGGCGCCGCCCGACACCCCCATGCCTACGGCCACCGGCGGGCCGTAGCTCGGTGACGACGTGTCGAAGTAAGGGGCGTCCATGTCCTGTCCCTGCACCACGGCCCGCTTCTGCAGCACGTAGAGGTCGTGGGCCGCCGGCGACTCGAAGGTGAACTCGATCTCCTGGGGGTCGAACTCCCGGTACTCCACGAGGTCGCGGGCCACGGCCAGCAGCTCGGCGTAGATCGCTGGGTAGTCGCGTTCGAGCGAGTGCTCCGTGCCCCGGTACGCGGGACTCCCGAGACGTTGCGCCTCTGAGATCGGCAAGGGGAACACGAGACCGCCGACGAGGTCCTCGCCCTGACTCTGTACGGCGAAGTCGCCGAAGAGACGCACCTGCCGGCTGTGCGGCTCGAGCGGGTTGCTCGTGAAGGTCACCCCCGAGCCCGACTGCCGGTTCAGGTTCCCGAACACCATCCGCTGGACGACCACCGCGGTACCCCACTCCTCGGCGATGCCCACGTACTGGCGATACAGCCGCGCCTGTGGCGATCCCCAGGAATCGAGCACCTTGCGGACGCAGACGACGACCTGCTCCCACGGGTCGTCGACGAAACGTACCCCGAGGTCAAGGGCGCGCGCCTTGTACTGGATGGCGATCTCGCGCATCTGCGCGGCGCTGAAGTCGAGCTTCTGCTCGACCCCGTAGCGCGCCTTGAACTCGGTCATGATCGCGTCGAAGAAATCGCGCTCGAGGCCGTCCGACATCGCCCACGACTGCAGCAGACGCCGGTAGCTGTCCCACGCCGCCCACGCGAACCCGGGGGCGCGGGCGAGAGCCTCGGTGAGGACGTCGTTGAGACCGGCGTTGACGAAGGTCGCCATGAGGCCGGGCATCGAGATGGCGGCGCCCGACCGGACGGAGAGCAACAGCGGGCGCCGCGCATCACCGAGACGCCGCTTCGTCCGCCGCTCGAGCGCGCTCACGGCGTGACGGATGCGCTCGATGGTCTCGTCGTAGAGCGGCGCGTACGACATCGCCGGCATCGCCTGGAAGAGCTCCGTGGTGACGACGAACCCCTCGGGGACGCGATGGCCGTAGGCCGCCATCTGCTTGAGGCCCAGTCCCTTGAAGCCCAGCGTGCGCTGATCGTCGGTCGCCGGCCGGGGGCGGTGCAGCGGCGACATCAGACGTTCGGGGTCGTAGTTCATCATGCGCGTCAGGGCGCGGTTGTCAAGCCGTCCGTTGAGCATCGAGATCTGGCGCAAGGCCGCCCCGACGTAGCGGTCGAGCGTCTGCATGCCGAGCGCCGACACCAGCACCTCGCGCAGGACCATCTCGGCGACGGCGTCGACCGACATGCCCCGCGCCTCGCACTGCCGGGGGTCGTTGACGAGCACGGCGTGCAGGACCTGCTCGTGGCTGAGCACCGACCGCGTGGAGAGCTCGGTGACGCTCTGGGCGAGGAACTGGAAGACGTTCTGGTACTGGTGGAAGGTGAAGTTGCGACTCGCGAAGCTCGCCTCGAGCATGCTCAGGTTGGCGTCGAGGGCGCGCGAGTCGACGCCGTCGACGGCCAGCGCACGTTCGAAGCGCCGGATCGCCCGGCTCATGCGCCGCAGCGAGTCGCGCGTCACGTACTGTTCGACGCCCTCGGCGACAAGGTCCTCGAGCAGGCGCCCGGCCAGGTTCTCGACGCGAAACGAGAGGCCAAGGGCGTCGAACTTGGGCTCGCTGTAGTTCCCGTAGATCGACGGGATGCCGGCGGCGATGTGGCGCTTCTGGTAGATGTTCTCGGTCGGGGTCGAGACCTCGGCGCTCAAGATGATGGCCTTGAGCGCCTCGAGGACGGAGAGCGCGGCGTCGAGCAGCCTGTCCCGCGCGTAGGCCGTCGGGCGCCTCTGCCAGGCCGCGAGCGCGTCGGCGAAGCGCTCGCGCACCTTCGCCTCGAGCTGAGTGTGACGAGCCACCGCGGGACCGACGTCGTCGGCCGTGAAGGAGTACTTGCGGGCGAGGAGCTGGTATGTACGCACGAGCAGGGCGACGCGGCGGCGCTGGACGTCGTCGATCGCGCCGCCGTCGTCGCCCTGCCCGTCCCCTATCTGCGACAGCTCGGCGGCGAGCTCGTCCGGCGTCAGCGCAAGGAGCCGGTCGAGGAACGCGTCGACCTCCTGCTCCGCGTCCGCGCGCGCCCGGGCGCGGTGGCCGCCGCGCCCCGCCCCGTCCCCCCGCCCGCCGCCGTCGGAGCGACCGCCGTCGTCGGGGCGACCGCCGTCGGCGACGCCGATGCGCGGCATGAGCCGTCGCCGCAGGGCGTGCAGCGTGGCGTGCGGGCCGCGCGCCCAGTCGAGCTCGCGGCGCACGGCAGCCATCGTGCTCTCCGAGACGAACGGCTCGAGCCCCGACGGGTCGAGGCTGAGCCAGTACACGAGGACGGCGCGACTGAACGCGACGAGCCGGTTCGACGACTCGGCGTGCACCTGTTTGCGCAGGAAGTGCATGAGCGAGTCGTGGCGCCCGCAGACCTCGTCGATCTCGGTCGAGACGGAACGCAGCTCGCCCTCGGCGCCCACCTCGCTGAAGTACACCGGGAACGCCCGCAGGAGCTGCTTGGCGACGAAGTAGATCGGCCTGATGTCCGCGTTGAGGAAGCGGGTCACGTCGCGCTGGAAGAGGTCGGTGTCGGCGATGTAGACGCCGCCGAGGCGGAGCTGGACGTTGAGCGCCGCGGCGAGCCGCTCGAAGAGCGCCGGGTTCGATTCGATGATGTGCATCCAGCAGCGGATCTTCGGCAGGTGGTAGGGGTTGACCACGGTCTCCCACTCGTCGGTCGCGCCGCGGATGTCCGGGTATTGGAACTGCCAGTACAGGATGTCCTCGATGAGGTGGTCGGCGGCGCGCACGTTGCCCGCCTCGCCGATGGCCACGCCGATGGCCTCGTAACACTGGAACCGCGCGAGGAGGAACTCGTCCTCGCGACCACGGAAGAAAGCCGTGAGGCGCGTGAGGATGGTCTCGGCGTCGGTGTGCCGGTCGGGGCGCATCAACTGCCGCACGACGTCGAGGAGGTCGGCCATGACCTCCTTCTGGCGGTAGCCGAGAGTCTGGTCCTTGAGGAAGAAGAGGCATACCGCGAACCGGTCCTCCAGGTTCTCGATGTGGAAAAGCTCGTCGATCGCCCGTTGCGCGATCTCGGAGAACAGGGGGAACCGGGGCGAGAGCAGGGTCTCCGCCGGAGCCCGTTCGGCGGCGCGGACGAGGTCGGTCGTGCGCCGCCGCGCGAGCCATGAGAACCGCCGGGCCACGGCGCCCGGGTCGGTGAGCCCTCCGCCCTGGGTGTCGACCCAGCCGGGAACGTCGAGGCGGTCACGGACGACGCCGTAGGCGGCGACGAGGACCTTCCGATACAGCTCGAGGAACGGGGCCGCCAGGGCGGCCCGTGGCACGGCCTGCTCGACAAGGTTGCGTACAAGGACGTCCCGCTCGAGGAAGGACCGCCGGTACCGGTCGAGCAATCGCGACAGGTCCGGGGCCAGGCCGCGCAGCGTCTCTTCGTAGGCCTCGCCGTGGCTCCCCTTCAGCGCTTCCGTCGCCCAGAGCAGCAGGGCGCGCAGCAGGGGCGACGCCTGCTCCTCCGTCAGGTCCTCGTCGAGGAGCTGCACCATGAGCTCGCCGAGCAGGCCGAAGAGCAGAGCACGGTCCGGCGAGCGCTCGAAGTAGGGCCAGTTGCGAAGGACGATGGTCTGGAACCCGTCGACCAGCAGATCGACGTTGCGGAAGCCGTGGAAGTACTCGCTCAGAGTGTCGACGAGCGTCGCGCGCACACCGTGCAGGCCGGCGACGGCCTCCACGAGCGGCGCATAGCGCTCGGGGATCACCACCTCCTGCGCCGTGGTGGCGATGTTGGCGCGCAGGGCGTCGGACTCGAAAGGCAGCTGTGATGTCCTCACGATACCGTCAATGATACCCCGGTGGCGACGCCCGCCGGACGGGCCCATGCTCGCTGCGCAGGTGCGCCGTTCCGGCATGGCCGGGCGCGCGGGGGCTGCGCTACCATGGTCCGCGTCGCCGGCTGCACAGCCGGCGACGCGGACCTGCCGCGGGGCGCAGCGATCGCGCGCCACAAGTCGACCAGAGAGGGGATCGAGAGCGATGGGTGGGCAACGGACACTCGGCATCAACGGGCTCGGCCGCATCGGCAAGCTGACGCTGTGGCATCACCTCGGACACGACGACTTCGACCGCATCGTGATCAACGTCGGTCGTCAGGTGGGCACGTCCCTCGACGCGCTCGCCCAGTACATCGCCAAGGACTCGACCTACGGCGCCCTGCACCGTTTCCTCTACGGCCAATCCGGCAGGCCGGACGTCCGCGTGGTCGACGAGGAGGGCGGCCTCATCACGGCCTACGGCAAGGAGCTCGTCATCCTGCGCGAGGCGCGCGACCCGAAGGACATCGCCTGGCGCGAGCAGGAGGTCGCGGTGGTCGTGGACTGCACGGGCAAGTTCCGCGACCCGCACGCGGAGGCCGACGACCCCAAAGGGTCGATCCGCGGCCATCTCGCCGCCGGCGCGCGGGTCGTCCTGAACAGCTCGGCCTTCAAGGCCAAGAAGGGCGCTCCCCTGCCCGACGACGCCGGCCTCTTCATCAACGGCATCAACGAGTTCGACTTCGACCCGGCGCGACACAAGCTGGTGTCGGCCGCGTCCTGCACGACGACGGCGCTGGCCCACATGATGCGGCCGCTCCTCGAGCGCGAGCCGACGCGACGCATGATCACGGCGGGCATGAGCACCGTCCACGCCGTGACCCCATCGCAGCCGGTGCTCGACGCGGTACCCAAGGCCGGCGCCACCGACCTGCGCAAGAGTCGCGGCGCCATGGGCAACGTCATCCTGACCTCGACCAACGCCGCCGCGGCCCTCGAGCTCGTCATGCCCGAGATCGCCCGCATCGGCTTCATGGCCGATTCGGTGCGTATCCCGACGAACACCGTCAGCCTCATCATCCTCAACGTCACTTTCCAGAGCGAGGCCCTGCCGGATGGCACGGTCACGCTCGGCCGTGACGCCGTCAACGCCATCTACAGGGAGGCGGCGGAGGGCGAGGCCAAGGGCCTGCTCAAGTACACGGAGGAGCAGAACGTTTCCGCCGACATGCTCGCCGAGGACGCCGCCGTGGTGATCGAGGCCGCCGAGACGCATTCGCGGACGGGGTTCATGGACCTCACCCTCCCGTCGGCCTGCGCCAGCGGCGCCAAGGGCGACACGGTCCGCATCCCGCTCACGCACGTCAAGATCTTCGGCTGGTACGACAACGAGATGGGAAGCTACACGCACCGCCTGGGCGAGCTGACCACGCACGTCGCCAGGAGCATGTGACGCGCGGCCGTCAACCGGGGACGGCCCGCCCACCGTCCCCGGTTGACCGGTCGACCTCAGGCAGAGGCGGCGGCACGGCTTACGCGTAACACCAGGGCGGTGGCGCGCATCAGGGCGGCGGCGCGCCTCGCGCACATCAGGGCGGGGCGACGGCCTCGCCGAGCTCCACGACGCGGCGAAGGCGACGGTTCAGGGCCGACCTGCTCAACGGCGGGTCGGCGGCGGCGGCGAGCTCGCCGAGACTCAGGTAGGGGTGCTCGAGGCGCAGGTCCGCCGCCTGCCGCAGCGCGGCCGGCATGGTCTCCCAGACGGACGAGGCCCTCAGGCGCCGCGCGGCGGCGGCCTGGCGTTCGCCGGCCGCCGCCGCGCGGCGCGCGTTGGCCTCGTCGCAGTTCGCCAGCCGGTTCGCACGGCCGCGCATCTCACCCACCACCGCCTGCTCCTCCCAGCGCAAGCGGGCATCATGCGCGCCGAGCACGGCGAGAAGGTCGGCGGCGGTGTCCGAGCGCTTGCTGTAGCAGGCGACGTTCCGTCCCCTGCGCGCCAGCCTGAAGTCGAGACCGACACGGGCGAGCAGGGTCTGCGTCTGCGCCGCCAGCTCCTCGCCGGCCAGGGTGAACTCGACATGGACGGGGGCCCCCGGCGACGACAGCGTGCCGCAGCCCTGGAAGAGGCCGCGCACAAAGGCGACGACGCAGCAGCGGCGCTCGACGATCCGCCCCGGCGCCGCCAGGTGAAGCTGCATCGCGTCGGAAAGCACGCCGGCCTCGTTCAGGAGCTGGAGGTCCGGCTCGCCGCCGAGCACGACCTCGTAGCGGCGGCCGCCGGGCGACGAGCTCACCGTGCGCAACTCAGCCTCGGCCTCGTACGGCCTGAGCAAGGCGAGAGCGTTGCGAGCGACGGCCGGCAGAGAGACCGTGACGCGCACCGCGATGCGGCCGCCAGCGCCCATCGAGAAGGTGCCGGCGCCGAACAGCAGGCCCGAGAGCTGGGCGCGCCGACAGTGCCCCTCCGACGGCACGATCGCCGCCAGTTCGCGCTTCACGTCCCGGCTGAAGGCCACGTCCCGTCTAGCGCAGGATCCGGAGGAGGGCGTCGCTGAGCCGCACGGGGTCGTGACGCACCGCCTGCCCCATCTGGGCGAAGTCCCCGCGCACGACGCGCACACCCATCGTCGCGAGGCGCTCCTCGTCGACGGCGACGGGGGTGGCCCCGGCGCGCTCGTAGGCCGCCGCCGAGTCCCCCGTCACCGGACCGTCGTTGACCATCACGATGTCGACCATGCCGGCGAGGCCGTGACGATAGAGCGCCTCGAGGTGGTCGCCGGCCGTGTAACCGTCGGTCTCACCAGGTTCGGTCATCACGTTGCATACGTACACGACCCAGCCCCGCGTGCGCGCGAGCGCATCGCGGACGACCGGGATGAGGACGTTCGGCACGACGCTCGTGTAGAGACTCCCAGGGCCAAGGACGACCATGTCGGCGCGCAGCACGGCATCGACCGCCTGGGGCAGGGCATGCGGCTCCTCGGGCGTCAGCCAGACGCGGCGCGGAAGGCGGTCGCACGCCGTGATCGTACTCTCGCCGCTGACCAGGCCGCCGTCCTCGAGTTGCGCATGCAGCACGACGTCGTCCAGGGTCGAGGGCAAGACGCGGCCGCGGACCTTGAGCACCCGGGTCGACTCCTGCACGGCGCGCTCGAAGTCGCCCGTCACCTCGGCGAGCGCGGCGACGAACAGGTTGCCGAAGCTGTGGCCTTCGAGGCCGCCGTCGGCGAAGCGATACTGGAACAGCCGTGACATGAGCGACTCGTCGTCGGCCAGGGCGACGAGGCAGTTGCGGATGTCGCCGGGCGGCGGCAACCCCATGTCGCGCCGCAGGCGCCCGGAGCTGCCGCCGTCGTCGGCCATCGTCACGACGGCGGTGATGTTGCTGGTCCGGGCCTTGAGACCGGACAGGAGCGCTGCGAGGCCGTTGCCGCCGCCCACGGCGGCGATGCGGGGACCGCGGGCGAGCCTCGTACTGGCGCGGATCTCGCTCGCCGTCTCTGGGTTCGTGCGCCGCCAGAGCCAGACGCGGCGCGCCCCGACGGCCAGCGCGGCCGTCCCCACGACGACGCCGTCGAGGGCCAGCACCGCGGCGGCCAGGCGGCGGTCGGTCATGGCGCCCCAGCCGAGTCCACGCATCAGATCGTCCGACCACGCCACGCCGGCCAGGACGGCGAGCGAATAGACGAGCGCCAGGCCGCCACCGGTGGCCAGCGCCAGCCACCGCTTGAGGCCGATCCCGGGATATAGCCAGTCAACGTGACGGAACGTCATCGGGCCTCTGGTGCGGTGGCGGCGACAGCGCCGTTCACGCGTCCCTGGCGATGTCGCGGTGCCGTACGATGGTGTAGTAGCCCTGCTTCTCGTAGCGCTCGCCGATGAGCTGGGCGACGGTCACCGAGCGGTGACGACCCCCCGTGCACCCGACGCCGATGGTCAGGTGCGCCTTGCCCTCGGCCGCGTAACGCGGGAACAGGAAGTCGAGCAGACCGAACAGTCGCTCAAGGTACTCGGATGTCTCCGGCGAGCGCATGACGAACTCGCGCACCTCGTCGTCCAGGCCTGTCAGCGGTCGCAGGCGCAGTCGGTAGTGAGGGTTGGGCAGGAAGCGCACGTCGAAGAGCAGGTCCGCATCTATGGGGATGCCGTACTTGTACCCGAACGACACGACGGCGAAGACGATGTTGGTGCGCCGCGAGTGCTGGATGATGTCCCGGTTGAGCCGCGCCTTGAGCTCGTGGATCGAGATGTCGCTCGTGTCGATCACGAGGGTGGCGCGTTCGCGCAGCGGCGCCAGCAGCCGACGCTCGCGGCGGATGCCGTCGATCACTCTGCCGCCCTCGGCGGCCGGATGCCTTCGCCGTGTCTCCTTGAAGCGCCGTACGAGAGCTTCGTTCGAGGCTTCGAGGAAGACGATGGTGTGCTCGACGCCGCGCTCGTGAAGCTCGTCGAGCACATGCTCCAGACGACCGAAGTACTCGCCGCCGCGCACGTCGCTGACGATGGCCACACGGTCTACCTTGCTGCCCTCGCGACGGAAGAGGTCGACGAGCGTCGGCACCAGCTCGGGCGGAAGGTTGTCGACGCAGAAATAGCCGGCGTCCTCGAACGAGTCGATGGCCTGGGACTTGCCCGCGCCCGAGAGGCCGGTGATGATCACGAACTGCATGGCTCCGTTCAAGACAGCCTCCCGTCGCCGACAGTCAGGCCCTCGAGGCGCAGCAGGCGGGCCTTCCACTCAGGCCGGCCGCCGTACTCACCCAGCCGACCGTCGTTCCGCACCACCCGGTGACAGGGGAGGATTATGGGCAGCGGATTCGCCGCCAGGGCCGTGCCGACGGCTCGCCAGGCGCGAGGGCGGCCGGCTGCAGTCGCGAGGTCCCGATAGCTCACCGCCACACCGTAAGGCAGACGGGCGAGGGCTGCGTACACGGCCGTCTGGAACGGTGTCAGCCGCCAGGCGGCGGCGAAAGCGCCGAGGTCGAGCTCGAAATCGACCGGCTGCCCCGCGAAGTACCGCTCCAGGCGTGATCGCCAGGCGCTCGCCCCTGCCGGCGACGGGATCGGCCGACGGCCTGCCGCCGGCAACTCGAGGCACAGCGGCAGGTCGTCGGCCCGAGCCAGCAGGCCGATCCCGTACGGGGTCACGTAACCCTCCCAGGTGAGCTCAGGCAGGTCCAAGGTCCGCAGATCAACCGGTCTTGTGAAGATGGGCGTAGACCTCCCGAGCGACCTTGCGCGGCACCCCCGGCACTCGTTCGAGCTCCTCCCGACTGGCATTGAGCACCCGTTCGGGGCTGCCGAAGTACTGGAGGAGGCGCCGACGCCGGACGGGTCCGACCTGGGGCAGACTGGCCAGGGCGGGCGACGCGTGCAGCTCGGCCTGCCGGCGACGACGGTGATAGGTGATCGCAAACCGATGCGCCTCGTCGCGCAGACGACGGAGCAAGAGCACGGCCGGGTCGTCCGCCGCCAGCGCGAGGGCATTCCCGTGAGCGCTCGCGAAGACCTCCTCCTGCTGTTTGGCGAGGGCGACGGCCGGCACGCCGACGGCCCGCTCCCGAAGGACCCCGCTCACGGCGGCGAGCTGCCCCTTGCCGCCGTCGACGACGATCAGGTCCGGCGTGGCGGCGAAGCTCTCGTCGTCCGCCTCTCCCTGAGAGTGAGCCTGACGCTCGAAACGGCGCGCCACGACTTCGGCCAACATCGCGAAGTCGTCCTGCCCCGCCACGGTACGGATCGCGAACCGCCTATAGTGGCTGCGCCGCGGCCGTCCGCCTTCGAACACCACCATCGCCCCGACCGCGTCCTCCTCGCCGAGATTGGAGATGTCGTAGCCTTCGATCCGCAGCGGCAGGCGCGGCAGGCCGAGAGCCTCGCCCAGGCGAGCGAGCGCCGCCTGGCGCTCGGGCTCGCGACGGGCGAGCCGCTCGGCCTCTTCCGCCGCCGCCAAATCAGCGTTGTGGGCGGCCATTTCGAGCAGGCGCAGCTTGGCCCCCCGGCGCGCGGGGCGCAGATCCACCTGGGCCCCGCGCCGCTCGCTCAGCACCTGCGCGAGCCCCGCCGCATCGCCGCTGAGCGGGGCGATGATCTCGGCCGGGATCGCGGCTCCCTCCCAGTAGTAGTCGAGGAGGAACTCTTCGAGGACCTCGTCGCTCTCCCGTCCGGCCGCGTTCTCCAGGAAGAAGCTCTGCCGGTCGACGACGTTGCCCTCCCGGACGCGGAAGAGCTGCACGTTCGCTCCCGGCTCCCGCCGGCTGAGGCCGACCACATCGAAGGCGGTCTCGTCGGCGACCCGGATAGCCTGTCGTTCGCGCACCTGGCGGACTGCGGCGAGGCGGTCACGCAGGGCCGCCGCCACCTCGTAGCGGCGCTCGCCCGCCGCCCTCTCCATCTCTTCCTCGAGCTGCCGTTCGACCGCGCCCAGACGGCCGCGGAGAAAGTCGGTCGCCTGCGCGACGACCCCGAGGTAGGTCTCACGGTCCACGCGTCCGTCACAGGGCGCCAGCGACCGCTTGATGGAGTACTGCAGACAGGGGGCGCCGCTTGACCGCCCCGGCTTTGCGCCGCGGCACTTGCGGTAGGGGAAGATGCGGCCGACGAGGTCCAGGGTCTCGCGCACGGCGCGCGCATTGGGATAAGGCCCGAAGTACAAGTTGCCCGGCTTGCGCGGCCCGCGATAGAAGCGCAGGCGCGGCCATTCCTCGCTCAGCGTGACCTCGATCGACGGATAGCTCTTGTCGTCGCGCAGGCGCACGTTGAACGGCGGCCGCGCCTCTTTGACGAAATTGTCCTCGAGCAGCAGCGCCTCGGCTTCGGACGAACAGACCACCCAGTCGAGGTCGCGGGCCTGGCGCAGCATCTCCGCCACCCGGCCGTGCAGCACCGTCCCGGCGCGGAAGTACGACCTCACACGCACACGGAGGTCCTTCGCCTTGCCGACGTAGAGCACCTCGCCGCCTTCGCCGCGAAAGCGATAGACGCCGGGCTCACGCGGCAGCCGCTTTACCAGCGCCCGCCACTCCTCCCGGTCACGCCTCGGACTCTCGTTCACAGGAGCGATTGTACCCTGCGAACGAGAGGGGCCGGGAAGGCGGCGCGACCGGGGCGTCAAGGCGGCGCGACCGGGGCGCCAAGGCGCCCCGGTCGCGCCGCCCAAGGACTACTCGTCCCGCTGACGAGCTTGCTCGTCCAGATCCTTGAACCGCCGCCCGGCCGCTCTCAGGAACCACCAGAGGATGGTGAACGGCCCGATCATGGCTATCGCCCCAAAGATGTAGTTGGCGATGTCCCAGCCGCTCGTCGCCGCGACCATCATGACGCCACCTCCTCGGCCTCCTCGGTATGGACTTCCTTACCCAGGGCGTTGGCGATCAGGAAGATCACGAGGACGATCGGGGTGATGATGAGGATCCCGTACTCCATCCACAGGGACACCGAGCCCAGACCGGGCAAGTCGAGCTCCAGCACCTGCACCTCCATGTCGGAGTCCCAGTGGCCCAGGAGCTGCACCGCGAGGTAGTAGCCGAGCGAGAGGATCAGTCCGGCGGCGGTCGTCACCGTGCCGGCGATCTTCTTCGGCCGCCGCTTGGCGAACGTCCCCATGTAGACGGGCACGAGGGCGGTGCAGACGATGACCGTCGCCTGGAAGACCCAGACGGTCATGATCCGCTCGAAGACGAACGCCAGCGAGATCGAGAGGACGGCCGAGATGAGGATGCCGATCTTCGTCATCCGTACTCTCTGGCTGTCGGTCGACTGCGGCCGCACGACCTTGTAGAGGTCGTAGCCGATGACCCCGCCGCTGGCGAGGAAGTATGAGTCAGAGGTCGACATCGCCGCCGCAAGGGCGCCGACGAAGGCCAGGCCCATGAGGCCGGCGGGCAGGTACTCGCCCTGGATGGCGAAGAGCGCCTCGTTCGGCTCGACCTCGGGGATGATACCGAGGCCGATGGCCGCCGCCCCCGCCATGCCGAGAAAGGTGACCGCCCAGTCGAAGGACAGCCACATGGGCACGCCGGCGGCGAACGCCTTCTTGATCTCGTTCGGGCCCGCCGAGGCGAACATGCGCTGGAAGAAGGCCGGGTCACAGAACACGGCCAATGCAGTGACGGAGTAGGCGACCAGCGTCCACGGCGTCAGGTAGCCGGCCCCGGGGCTGAAGTAGTAACCGGGGTCTTCGCCGGCGAAAGCCTTGAGCCCGTCCCAGACCCTGTCATAGCCGCCGAGCTCGTACCAGGCGATGATCAGGGCGAGGCCCACGGTGAACAGCATGACGAAGAACTGCACGAAGTCAGTGATCGTGACCGCCCAGAGGCCGCCGGTCAGGGTGTAGACGAGAACGACGATCGCTCCAATCAGCACCCCCATCCAGAACGGCATCCCGAGGACGAGGTGGAGCAAGAAGCCGATGCCCATCATCTCCATCGTGTTCGTCGAGTACACGAAGGAGGCGATCGAGGTCACGACCCCGGCGGGCGTGCCGTACTTCTTGAAGGCGATGTCCTGCATGGTCGAGTTCTCGGGGAAGCGGCCCTTGAACTGCGGAGCGAGGAAGGCCATGGCGACGTAAGTCGCCGTATAGGGCAGCGAGTAGGCAAAGAAAGCCGAGATCCCCTCGTAGTAGCCGACCTCGGAGGTGCCGAAGAGCGTGTCGAGGCCGTAGAAGGTCGAGACCAGGGTCCCGACCAGGAGGGGCGCCGTCAGGCCGCGCCCCGCCATGAAGTAGTCGTCGAAGCCCTTGGACCGCTTCTGGAAGTAGAAGCCGATATATAGCATCGTCGCGATGTACACCACGACGATGACCCAGTCGAAAGCCCCCAGGTGGACGACGATCTCATCGAAGTCGAACACCGATATTTCTCCTTTCCTCGCTGACAGGATTCCCTCGATCTGCCTGTGACCCAGGGATGGAGATCGGTGTGGGCTTACGTCCGCGACAGCCCAGACCGCAGCCGTCCGCGCTCCTTCGGCGAGCACCGACTACGCGAACGGCGCCAGGCGCCACTCTGCCCCCCGGCTGGCCGAGCACCCGGCAGCCACTTATCGCCCCCCTTACGGCGGCCCCCTCGTCCGTTGGCGGACCGATCGTCAGGGGCCGTTCAGGCCGGTGTCGACGAAACCAAGCCGATGAGCCGGGGATGCTTCTCGGACCGGCACAATACTACCGTCCCGGGGCGACCGCGGCAATGGCCGGCCTGGCTCTGAAGAGCTGAGCAAGGAAGCGGCCGGTGTAGGAGACGTCAGCCATCGCGGCGAGGTCCTCGGGCGTACCTGTGGCGACGACCTCGCCGCCCTCGTCCCCGCCCTCGGGGCCGAGGTCGACGATCCAGTCGGCCGACTTCACGACGTCGAGGTTGTGCTCGATGACGACGACCGTGTTGCCCTGGTCGACCAGCCGCTGCAACACCTCGAGGAGCTTCTCGATGTCGGCGAAGTGCAGGCCCGTCGTCGGCTCGTCGAGGATGTAGAGCGTCCTTCCCGTCGCCACCTTGCTGAGCTCGGCGGCGAGCTTGACGCGTTGGGCCTCGCCGCCGGAGAGCGTCGTCGCCGGCTGTCCCAGCTTGACGTACCCGAGCCCGACGTCGAGCAGCGTCTGCAGGCGACGGGCGATGCGCGGCACGGGAGCGAAGAACGCGACCGCCTCTTCGACGCTCATCTCGAGCACCTCGGCGATGTTCTTGCCCTTGTACCAGACCTCGAGCGTGTCGCGGTTGTAGCGCTTGCCGCGGCAGGCCTCGCAGGGCACGTACACGTCGGGCAGGAAGTGCATCTCGATCTTGATCTGACCGTCGCCGCGACACGTCTCGCAGCGCCCGCCCTTGACGTTGAAGCTGAAGCGACCCGGCCGGTAGCCGCGGAGCTTGCTCTCGGGCGTCTGGGCGAAGAGCTGGCGGATGTGGTCGAAGACCCCCGTGTACGTGGCCGGGTTCGAGCGCGGTGTCCGCCCGATGGGCGATTGGTCGATGGCGATCACCTTGTCGAGGAGCGCAGCGCCGTCGATGCCCCGGTGGTCGCCGGCGCGCAGCTTGGAGCCGCGATTGAGGCGCGCGGCCATGCCCTTGTACAGGATCTCGTTCACCAGCGTGGACTTGCCCGAGCCGGAGACCCCGGTCACGCAGGTGAAGGCCCCGACCGGGAAGCTGACGTCGATGTCGCGCAGATTGTGCATGCGGGCGCCGCGGACGGTGACCCACTCGACCGGCAGGCGCCGTCGCCCGGGGACCTCGATACGCCGGCGCCCGGCCAGGTAGTCGCCGGTCAGCGACCCCGGCGCCGCGGCGATCTCGTCGGGTGTCCCCTGGGCGACGACGCAACCGCCGTGCTCGCCGGCCCCCGGGCCCATGTCGACGACGTGGTCCGCGGCCCGCATCGTCTCTTCGTCGTGCTCGACGACGATGACCGTGTTGCCGATGTCGCGCAGGCGCAGCAGCGTGTCGATCAACCGCCGGTTGTCGCGCTGGTGCAGGCCGATCGAGGGCTCGTCGAGGATGTAGAGCACACCCACGAGCGCGGCGCCGATCTGGGTCGCCAGACGGATGCGCTGGGCTTCGCCGCCGGAGAGGGTCGCGGCCGCGCGCCGCAGGTCGAGGTAGCCGACGCCGACGTCCTCCATGAAGCGCAGACGCTCCTCGATCTCACGGATGACCCGGGCGCCGATGATGCGCTCCGTCTCGGTCAGCTCAAGGCGCTCGAGGAACGCCATCGCCTCTCGGACGCTCATGCCCGTGAACTCGTGGATGTTGCGTCCGCCGACCGTCACCGCGAGACTGGTGGGCTTGAGCCTGGCCCCACCGCACTCCGGGCAGACGCGGTCGCTCATGTAGTCCTCGATCTTCTGGCGTACGGCGTCGGATTCGGTCTCGGCGTGGCGACGCTGCAGATGGGCGATGATCCCCGGGAAGGACGCCGTGTAGCGCCGCACGCGCCCCTCGTAGTTGCGGTAGCTCATCGGGATACGCGTACTCCCCGTACCGTAGAGGAAGAGGTCGCGCTGCTTCTGCGGAAGCTGGTCCCAGGGCACGTCCACGTCGACATGGAAGGTCTCGGCGATGGAGGCGATGACCTGTTCGAGCCAGCCGAACGAGAGGTGACCGTAGGGCAACAGGGCGCCTTTGGCGATCGAGAGCGACCCATCGGGGACGACGAGGCCGGGGTCGATCTCGCGCGTCGCGCCCAGACCGTGGCACGCGGGGCAGGCGCCGTGGGGATTGTTGAACGAGAACACCCGGGGCTGGATCTCGGGCATCGAGATGCCGCACTCGACGCAGGCGAACTTCTCGCTGAAGGTGAGGGTGCGCCCGTCGGCGAGCTCGATCTCGACGAGGCCGTCGGCGAGCTGGGCGGCGGTCTCGACGGAGTCGGTCAACCGCCGCCGCAACCCCTCCTTCATCACCAGACGGTCGACGATGACGGCGATGTCGTGCTTGTACTTCTTGTCGAGGTCGAAGCGCTCGTCGAGCTCGCGCACCTGGCCGTCGACCTTGACCCGCGTGAAGCCGTCGGCGCGGAGCTGCTCGAACATCCTCCCGTACTCGCCCTTGCGCCCGCGCACGAGCGGCGCGACGACGCTGAACCGCGTCCCCGGCTCGAGCTCGCAGACCTGGTCGACGATCTGCTGCACCGACTGCCCGGCGATGGGCCGCCCGCAGTTGGGGCAGTGTGGGTGGCCGATGCGCGCGTAGAGCAGACGCAGGTAGTCGTAGATCTCGGTGACGGTGCCGACCGTCGAGCGCGGGTTGCGGGACGTCGTCTTCTGGTCGATGGAGATGGCCGGCGAGAGGCCCTCGATCGAGTCGACGTCGGGCTTGTCCATCTGCCCCAAGAACTGACGCGCGTAGGCCGAGAGCGACTCGACGTAGCGGCGCTGGCCCTCGGCGTAGATGGTGTCGAAGGCGAGTGACGACTTGCCCGAACCGGAGATCCCGGTGATGACGATGAAGCGGTCACGCGGCAGCGTGATCGAGATGTCCTTGAGGTTGTGCTCGCGGGCGCCGGTGATGACGATGCTGTCGCTCATGTCTTCAGTGTGCCACAGAGGGCCGGCCGACGTCGGCCGACGCGGGGACGGGGACGCCGCGCCCGAGGCGCACGCCGAGTCGGCTGCGCCGCTCGGCGCGCGCTCAGCCTGCCGCAGCCCCTCGCCGGCTCAGCTCGCGGCTCAGTTCCTTGACCTCGTCCCTGAGCTTCGCCGCATATTCGAACTTGAGCTCGTCCGCCGCCTGGAACATCTCGGCCTCGAGGTCGGCGATGAGGCGTTCCAGATCGGCGGTGGGCATGGCCAGCCGCCGGGCCACGGCCTTGGCCGCTCGGCGGCCCTTCGTCGGCACGCCCGCCTGGTCGCTGACCATCTGGGCGATGTCGCTCACCGCCTTGACGATGCTGCGCGGCGTGATGCCGTGGGCCTCGTTGTAGGCGATCTGCCTGGCGCGCCGCCGGTTGGTCTCGTCGATGGCGGCGCGCATCGCCGCCGTCGTCCTGTCGGCGTACATGATGACCTTGCCGTCGACGTTGCGCGCCGCGCGCCCGATGGTCTGGATGAGGCTCGTCTGGCCGCGCAGGAAGCCTTCCTTATCGGCGTCGAGGATCGCCACCAGCGTGACCTCGGGCAGGTCGAGACCCTCGCGCAGCAGGTTGATGCCCACGAGGACGTCGAACTCGCCGAGGCGGAGCTGGCGCACGATCTGGATGCGCTCGATGGTGTCGATCTCGCTGTGCAGGTAGCGGACCCGCAGTCCGTTCTCGACGAGGTAGTCGGTGAGGTCCTCGGCCATGCGCTTCGTGAGCGTCGTGACCAGCACGCGCTGGTCCTTCTCGACGCGCGCCGCGATCTCGTTCATGAGGTCGTCGATCTGGCCCTCGATGGGCCGCACCTCGATCTCGGGGTCGACCAGCCCGGTCGGCCGGATGAGCTGCTCGGCGATGTTGACGCTGTTGGCAAGCTCGAACTCGCCCGGCGTCGCGCTCACAAAGACGACCTGCGGCACCTTGGCGAGGAACTCGTCGATGCGGAGCGGCCGATTGTCGAGCGCGCTCGGCAGGCGGAACCCGTAGTCGACGAGGGTGGTCTTGCGCGAACGGTCGCCCTCGTACATGCCGGCGATCTGGGGCAGCGTCATGTGCGACTCGTCGATGAAGCACAGCCAGTCGTCGGGGAAGTAGTCGAGCAGGCAGTTGGGGGTCGCCCCCGGCTCCTTGCCGAGCAGGATGCGCGAGTAGTTCTCGATGCCGTTGCAGAAGCCCATCTCGCGCAGCATCTCCATGTCGTAGAGCGTGCGCTGACGAAGACGATGGGCCTCGAGGATCTTGCCGTGCTCCTCGAACCAGGCGCAGCGCTCGTCGAGCTCGCGCTGGATCTCGACGAGGGCACGCTCGATCGCCGGCCCGCTGGTGATGAAGTGCGTCGCCGGGTAGATGGCGACGTGGCGCGGCCTCTCGAGCACCTCGCCGCCGACCGGGTCGAAGCGGACGATCTCCTCGACCTCGTCGCCCCAGAAGAGCACCCGCACGGCCGCGTCTTCGTCGGCGGGCCAGATCTCGACGGAGTCGCCGCGGACGCGGAACTTGCCGCGCGCGGGCTCGAAGTCGTTGCGCGCGTACTGGTTGGCGACGAGCTTGCGCAGGACGTCGTCGCGGTCGACGGTCTCGCCGACCTGCAAGAGGACGACGCTCTCGAGGTACTCCTCCGGCGAGCCGAGACCGTAGATGCAGCTCACCGAGGCGACGATGACGACGTCGCGGCGTAGCAACAGCGACGTCGTCGCCGAGTGTCGCAGGCGGTCGATCTCATCGTTGATGGACGAGTCCTTCTCGATGTAGAGGTCCTGAGCCGGCACGTAAGCTTCGGGCTGGTAGTAGTCGTAGTAGCTCACGAAGTACTCGACGGCATTGTCGGGCAGGAACTCGCGGAACTCGTTGCAGAGCTGCGCCGCCAGGGTCTTGTTGTGGGCGATGACGAGCGTGGGCTTCTGCACGCGCTCGATGACGTTGGCCATGGTGAACGTCTTGCCCGAGCCGGTGACGCCGAGCAGCGTCTGGTGGCGGTCGCCGCGCCGCACACCTTCGGAGAGCGCGGCGACCGCCTCGGGCTGGTCGCCGGTGAGGCCGTAGCTCGATTGGATCTTGAACTCGCTCATCGGACACCGGACTGGTCCATCGAACCCCCGGACGCGCTCATCGGAGGCGGGACTCGCGCATCGGTCGATGTCGTCCACTGTCTCCCATCTTGCCCGACTGTACCAAGGCGAACACATGTTCGCAACACCGCGTGCGGGGCCGCGCCCGGCGGGCGTCTCGCCCGGCGGGCGCGGCCCCGCACGCGACGAGACCCGCTCGCCGTCGCGCTCCCGCCCGTCACTCCTGGCCCCCGAGCTCGGCGGCGTACGCCCGCCGGTAGATGCGCGTCATGCCGATCACCTCGTGCACGTAGTCACGCGTGTCCGCGTAGGGGATATCGCCGATGCGGACAGCGCCAGCGCCCCGCGCCACGCACCGGTCGACGACCCGGGCTCCCGCCTGATAGGCGGCAAGGGCTTCGACGAGTGACCCGTCATAGCGTTCGAGGAGGGCGGCGAGGTAGTGCGTACCGTAGCGGATGTTGACGGCTGCGTCGCGAAGGTCGTCGACCACGAAGCGCTCCCCTCCTGTGCGACGCGCGATCTCGGTCGCCGTCGAGGGCAGGAGCTGCATGAGACCGACAGCCCCGCGCGACGACACGGCATCTTCGCGAAAGCCGCTCTCGGCGTAGATGACGGCGGCGACGAGCGCCGGGTCGACGTCGTTGCGGCGCGCCGCCTCGCGGATCAGGCCGTCGTGCTCGAGCGGGTACACAGCCCTGGCAAGCGGGACAGGCAACCACCGCGCGTACCGGTCGGTCGGCATACGGTGCAGCGCGAACAGCGTGGCCGCCACCGCGACCACGGTGGCGGCCACGAGGATCGCGCGTCTCATCGCCCCGATGCCGGAGTCTCGTGGCGCCCGGTAGCCGCGGCGATGATGGTCGCGAACGCCTCGCGCACCGCGTCCCTGAGTTCGTGGCGCGTACCCGTGTTCCGGCACACGAACTCGGCCCGGGCGATCTTCTCTTCCTCCGGCATCTGTTGCTCGAGGCGACGCTGGAACTCGCTCTCGGTGAGCTTCCCGCTGACCCGTTTGCGCCGCACGTCGGCCGGCGCCGTGATGAGCATCGTGTGGTCGAACGACTCGTTCCAGCCCGTCTCGAACAGCAGCGGCACCTCGACGACGACCAGCGCCGGACGGGGCCGGGCCTCCTCCTGCTCGCGCGCCCACTGCTCGACCCTGCGGCGCACGTTCGGGTGCAACAGAGCCTCGAGCCAGTCGAGGGCCTCGCGGTCCTCGAAGACGACGTGGGCGAGGGCGGGCCTGCTGACGACCCCGTCGACCACGACCTCGTCGCCGAACCGCTCCCTGATCGCGGCGACGATCTCGTCCTCCTCCAGGAGGTCGTGCACGACGTCGTCACTCGAGATAACGGCGGCGCCGAGCTGGCGCAGGTACGCGAGAGCCGTCGACTTGCCGGAGCCGATGCCTCCGGTGACGCCCAGGCGCGGGAGTCGCTTTCGTCTGCTCATGACGCATCGCTCCGCGCGGGCGGCGCCCCATACGCGCGCCGCCCGCCGAGGTCGTCGATCAGGCCTCTGGCCCCGGAGCGTCCTGCGACGCGGCGTCGTCCGTGCTCGTGCCCGGCACTTCGTCCTCGATCGCCGACGCCGCGCCCTGGGGGAACACCTCGTCGCTCAGCCCCAGCGTGGGCTCGTGCTCCGGGACCGCCGGCGGCGCGCCTTCGACCGGCCCTTCGTCCGCGGTCTCGGCCTCGGCCGATTCCGCGGCGGCCGCCGTCTCGCTCACGGCGGCCTCGGGCCCGCCCTCAGGCACGACCTCGGCCTCGGCCTCCGGAGTCGCTCCGGCTTCGACGGCTGCCTCGGGCTCGGCCTCGGCCGCCGCCTCCGCCCCGCCCGCGGGCGGGGCGGCCGGCGCCGCCTCCTGAACCGGTCGCATCGGGCGCACGTTCTCGCCGTCGACGCGCTTGATACTCAAGCTGAGCCGGCGACGTTCGGAGTCGACCTCGATGATCTTGACGCGGACCTGCTGGCCCACGGCGACGATCTCGTCCGGGCGCTCGACGTGGCGGTTGGCGAGCTCGCTGATGTGGACGAGGCCCTCGATGCCCTCGTAGATCTCGACGAAGGCGCCGAAGGCGACGATCTTGGTGACGCGGCCGTCGACGATGTCGCCGACCTTGTGGCGGGCGACGATCTTCTGCCACGGGTCCTCCTGGGTCTGCTTGAGACCCAGGGAGATGCGCTGGCGGTCGCGGTCGATGTCGAGCACCTTGACCTTGACCTTCTGGTTGACCTGCAGCACCTCGGACGGATGGTTGATGTGCGTCCAACTGAGCTCGCTGATGTGGATGAGACCGTCGATGCCGTCGAGGTCGACGAACGCCCCGAAGTCGACGATGTTCGAGATGGTGCCCTCGACGATGTCGCCGACGTTGAGCTCGTCGATGATCTGCTGGCGGACCTCCTTGCGCTCCTCCTCGAGGACCGCGCGCCGCGAGAGCACGACGTTGTTGCGGTTGCGGTTCATCTCGATGACACGGCAGTTGAGCTGCTGCCCGACGTATTCGGAAAGATCCTGCACGCGGCGGATGTCGACCAGCGAGGCAGGGAGGAAGCCGCGGACGCCGAGGTCGAGGATGAGGCCGCCCTTGACGACCTCGATCACGGTGCCCTGCACCGGAGTGCCCGTCTCGTGGGCCTCCTCGATACGCTTCCAGGCCTTCTCGAAGCGCGCCCGCTTCTTGCTGAGGATGAGACGCCCGTCGGCGTCTTCTTTCTGCATGACGAGCGCGTCGATCTCTTCGCCGAGCTGCACCTCGTCCGCGGTGTTGACGTTCTTGCGGATGGAGAGCTCGTTGACGGGGATGACGCCTTCGCTCTTGTATCCGATGTCGACGAGGACCTCGTCCTTGTCGATGCGCACGACCTTTCCGGTGACGATGTCGCCTTCGGTAAAGACCGTGATGGTCGCGTCGTAGTTCGGCACGATCTCGCCGTCGACCTCGATGAGGTAGCCTTCGCTGCCCTCGACGACCTTGGGTCCGTCGCTGGGCAGCGCCGCCGGCGCGGCGGCGGACGCCTCGGCGGAGGTGGCCTCGGCGGAAGGCGCCTCGGCGGAGGCACTCACGGTCGGGGCGGTGGTCGGGGCGGTGGTCTCGGTCGCTTCGTCGGTCATCGGTCGGTCTTCCTCCCGGTCGCTGCGGTCCGTCGTTTGTCGGGATGGGAACGGCCCGGGAACCGCGACCGGGCCGCAAACCGGGGGATTATACCATGCGCGGGCGCCCGCGCGAAGGGCGCCCGGCGCCCGCGCATAGGGCGCGAAGCCCGAGACCGGCGCCCTACTTCGCCGTGAACCAGTCCGGCCCGGAGCCGATCTCGACCTCGAGCGGCGGGTCGATCTCGCAGGCGCCGCACATCTCGGCCCGCAGCACGTCTTCGACGGCTGCGACCTCGTCCCGCGGCGCCTCGACCACGAGCTCGTCGTGGACCTGAAGGACGAGGCGCGCCGTCAGCCCGCGCCCCTCGATCGTGCGGTCGACGCCGACCATGGCCACCTTGATGATGTCGGCCGCCGTGCCCTGGAGGACCGTGTTGACGGCGAGACGCTCGCCGAGGGAGCGCACGCTGTGCACGCCGGAGCGCAGCTCGGGCACGGCCCTGCGGCGTCCGAAGAGTGTGGTCACATACCCGTCCCGCCTCGCCTGGGCGATCACGCGCTCGCGGAACTCCATGACCTTCGGGTAGCGCGCGAAGTACGCGTCGATGAAGGCGCGCGCCTCCTCCACGGGGATCCCGAGCTGTTCAGAAAGCCCATAGGCGGACAGGCCGTACATGATGCCGAAGTTGACCGCCTTGGCGCGCTCGCGTTGTTGCTTCGTGACCTCGGAGACCGGGATGCCGGCGACGGCGGCGGCGGTCACGCGATGGACGTCCTCGCCGCGGTGGTACGCCTCGATGAGCGCCTCCTCGCCGGAAAGATACGCCATGAGGCGCAGCTCGATCTGCGAGTAGTCGGCGACGACGAGCAGACGGCCCTCCTCGGCGACGAAGCAGGAACGGATCTCGGCCCCGAGCTCCGTGCGCACCGGGATGTTCTGCAGGTTGGGGTTCACGCTCGAGAGTCGTCCCGTGGCGGTCACCGTCTGCTTGAACGTGGTGTGGAGCCTGCCCGTGGTCGGGTCGATGTACGTGGGCAGCGGCTCGAGGTACGTGTTGAGGAGCTTCGTGAGCTCGCGCCACTCCTCAACGGCGGGGACGATCGGGTGCCGGTCGCGCAGCGCCCGCAGGACGCGGGCGTCGGTCGAGTACCCGGTCTTCCCCTTGCGCACCGGCTCCAGGCCGAGGTCGTGGAAGAGGACCTCCGCGAGCTGCTGCGGCGAGCCGATGGTGAAGGGCCGCCCGGCGAGCTTGTAGATGCGATCGGTCACCTCGTCGACGCGCTCGCGCACACGGGCCGTGATCTCGCCCAGCCGGTAGGGGTCCATGCGCACGCCGACGGCCTCCATGCGCGCCAGCACGCGGACGAGCGGAAGCTCTATCTCGCGGAAGAGACGTTCCAGGCCCAGCTCGGCCAGTCGAGGCCGCTGGTCCGCCGCCACCTGCCATGTCAGGGCGGCGCGGGCGGCGGCCGCGGCGAGGGCGGCGCGGGCGGCGGCCGCGGCGCGGGCGCCGTCCTGCGCCTCGCCCGCCGTCTCACCCGCCGCGGCCGCCGCTCCCGCGGGGCTCGCCGGGTCGGTCGCCGTGACCGCCGCCCGAGCGCCGAGCGCCTCCAGGGTGCGCTCCTTCTCGGGCGCCTCGGGCGCCAGGAGATAGGCGGCGATCGCCGTGTCGAAGGCCGGCGCGATCGCCGTGTCGAAGGCCGACTCGGCGGCCGCGCTCCGGTAGCCGGGCTGGGCCTTGGCGTCGTGCACCACGACGTGCCCGCCCAGGCGCCACAAGGCCGGCAGCTCGTCGGCGGGAAGAAGGGCGGCGACGGCGACGGCGTCGTCGCCGACCGCAGCGGCGACGCCGTCGCCGGCGGGCTCCAGGGCGAGCGCCGCCTCGCGCTGTTCGAGCATCGCCGCCAGCGGCCCCGCCCCATGTTCGATGACGAGCTTCGGGCCGCGGGCAGCAGCCGCCGGAGACGCCCCCGACGCGCCGGGCACGACGCCGGAAGCGACAGAGGCGGCGTCGGCGTCGGGCTCGGCGGCCGTCCCCGCGGCCCCTTCCTCGAGCTTTCGCGCCACCTCATGCAGACGACGGATGAGGCTGCGGAACTCGTAGCGTCGGAACACCTGCTCGACTCTGTCGACCGGCAGACGATAGTCGCGCCGGCTCACGAGCTCCGCGACATCGATCTCGAGCGGCACATCGAGCACGATGGTGGCGAGGCGCTTCGACAGGCGCGCCGTCTCTTCGTGCTCAAGGAGCAGGGCGCGCCGCTTCTCGGAGGCGACCTCGTCGATGCGTTCGTACACGGCCTCGAGACTGCCGAACTGCTGTACGAGGAGGGCGGCCGTCTTCTCTCCGATGCCCGGCACGCCGGGGATGTTGTCCGACGCATCGCCCTTGAAGCCGATGAAGTCGGGGACACGCTCCGGCGGCACGCCGAAGCGCTCGACGACCGCGGCCGGCGTGTAGACCTTGACGTCGGTGACACCGCGCCCCGTGGCCATGACCCAGACGTCGTCGTCGACGAGCTGCAGGGCATCGCGGTCGCCGGTCACGACGACGGCGCCGACGCCGGCGCGCTTGGCCGCCTGCGCGAGCGTGCCGAGGATGTCGTCGGCTTCGTAGCCCGGCTGCACGAGATCGACGAAACCGAAAGCCTCGACGACCTCGGGGAGGTGCGGCCACTGTTCCGCGAGCAGGTCGGGCATCTCCGGGCGCTGTGCCTTGTACTCGACGTACTCCTCGTGGCGAAACGTCTTCTCCGGCCCGTCCCAGGCGACGACCACGTTCGCGGGCCGGTATTCGGCGACGATCTTGAGGAACATCTGGCTGAGGCCGAACAGGGCGTTCGTCGGGAAGCCGTCGGCCGTGGTGATGGTGTCGGGCAGAGCAAAGAAGGCGCGGAAGGCGAGACTCGAACCGTCGAGGAGGTAGAGGCGCCGGCTGAGGTCGTCCGCGGTCATGCCCCGATTCTACCCTTCCGTCCCGCGGCCGCCGTAGACCGTCCCGTCAGGACCCCGCCGCGGCGCCCTTCCCACAGGATGCCGCGCGGGCCCGTTCGGCACACACGACGCGACGACCGTCAGCGAAGCTTCTTCGTGAGCAGGACCCGGGTCCCCGTCGGGCCGCAGGCGAAGAGGACGTCGTCGGCCATGGTGCGCATGAAGTGGATGCCGCGCCCCGCTGCCTGCGTCGGCTCGGGCGCGCAGATCGGCGCCGCATCCATGCCGGCGCCGCGGTCGCCCACCTCGACGGCCACCTCGTCCGGATAGCAGAAAAAGCGCACCGTGATGTCGTCGTCGGCGCCCTGCGGCGAACCGTGTCGGAACGCGTTCGCGAGCGCCTCCCCCGCGGCGACGTGGAGCTCGAAGAGCGGCGTTCCCTCCATGCCGCAGATCTCGGCCAGGGCGACGATGCGACGGCGCGCGTTCGGCAGCTCGTGGCAGTCTGCGGGAAAGCTGAACTCGAACTGCCAGCGCGGTCGGTCCGGCAGCGCCACATGTTCGGCGCCCTCGAGGGCGGGGCCGGCCGACGCCCCGGAAGGGGCGCCGCTGAGCCCCGCCGCGGCGAGGCGCTCGCGCAGATCACGGTCCTCGCAGATGACGACGAACTCGCCGCCGGCGTCATGGAAGGCATGTGCCGCCCTGCTCAGGACGGCGACCGCACCCGCGTCGATCCCTGCCGCGGGCTGCAGGTCGACGACCACGTCGTGCGCCCCGGCGGAGCGGCAGCGTGTAAGCTCGTCGTCGAGCGAACGCACGAGCTCGTCGCCGTCGTCGCCGGCACAGCGCACGATGCACACCCCGCCACGGATCTCAGCCTCGACGTTGGCGGCCATCGTCCTCGCTGTCGAAGGTCGCGGGCAAAGCCCACTCAGTCCCCGGCAGGTCTGCCGGCCTCGCTCTCGTATGCGACCGGCGGCTCGAACCGGCAGGCTTCCTGACCCGGCCAGCCACCGAACGGGTACGTGCAATGCATGGCGTGGACCTGCTCACCCAGGTCGTCGAACCGCGCGTGGATGCGCTCCACGATCTCGTCGGTCATGTTGAACGAGCGCGCCCCGTCGAGAAACGCCTGGCGCAGGGCGTCCATGCGCAGCTCGAGCTCGTCGAACGCCTCCCGCCAAGCCTCCTTCTCGCCGGGCTCCGGATGACGCAAGTTACGGGTCTCGCTCATGGCCCCTCCGTCGGTCTGCGGCGGCGCACCGCCTCGCGCGGGCGCCACCCGCCGTCCACAGCGCTCATACCCACGCCCGCCTCTTGACAACCGCGCCGCGCGATAGACTGCCGCCGACCGCATGGATCGACATGACAGGAGGATGCACGATGCCTTCTCGCGAGTCCAGCGGCGGCCGGCGTTTCGTCGCCCGCCTGCCCTTCGGCGCCGATCTGCTCGCGGCGATCGCGGACCTCGCCGACGAGCACCGCGTGCTCGTCGGCGAGGTCCGCGCCGTCGGCGCCCTGCAGCGCGCCCGACTGGCGTGGTACGACCAGGTCGCGCACGTGTACCGCGAGCGGGACTTCGACCAGCGACTGGAACTCGTCTCCCTGCTGGGGAACGTGTCGCGCCGCGACGGGGCGACCGCGGTCCACGCGCACGCCGCCGTCGCGGGCGAAGACGGCCGGTGCTTCGGCGGCCACGTCGTCGAGGGGTGCACAGTGTTCGCGGGCGAGGTGTTCCTCGACGAACTGACCGGCGGCGAGCCGCTCGAGCGCGCCTTCGACGACGAGACGGGGCTCTCACTCTGGCGCAACGTCCGAACGGACCGTGAAGGGTGAGCGCGGGGAGGGTGGTGTCGGAAGGGGGACTTGAACCCCCATGAGGTTATGCCCTCACTAGGCCCTCAACCTAGCGCGTCTACCAATTCCGCCATTCCGACACAGGCAGGCAGAGTATAGGGAACGGCTCGGGGACGGTCAACGCGACGGCGGACGAACGGAGGGCGGGCCCTACACTCGACAGCCCGCCCACCGGCGGCGCCCCCTTCGGTACCTCTCTGCCGCGTCGGACAAGAGGACATGGTCTTCAGAGACCCTGGCGCCGACTAAGCTTTGCCGACCGAGTATAGTCACGATGTCGCCCGGAGTACAAGGCCGCAAGGGAACGTCTCTGACACTACGCGCGGGCGAGACGGGCCGGCTGAGCGTGTCCCCGGCGGAAGAGGCGGGGTTCCTCCATGACGACCCCCGGCGGAGGAGGCGGGGTTCTTCCATGACGACCCTGGTCGGCAGTTGTTCCTGGACCGATCCGACACTGATCGCCTGCAGGCGCTTCTACCCCACCGGCGTCACCAGCGCCGCGGACCGTCTGCGCTACTACGCCACGCAGTTCCCGCTGGTCGAGGTGGACGCGACGTACTACGCCCCCCCGAGCGAGCGCAACAGCCGCCTGTGGGTGGAGCGGACCCCCGATGGTTTCGTGTTCGACGTCAAGGCGCACGGTCTGCTGACGGGCCACCCGGCGCAGGCGCAGCGGCTCCCCGGCTGGCTCCGCACCGCCGTCCGGCCCGAAGCGCGCGCGAAGCGCAGCGTGTATCGCAGGGACCTCGCCGACGACGCCATGGAGCGCCTTTGGGAGATCCACCGTGTCGCGCTCGAGCCCCTGCGCGCGGCCGGACGCCTCGGCGCCGTCCTGTTCCAGTTCCCTCCATGGTTCGTGCGCGGTCCGGCCAACGAACGCTACCTGCGCGAGATACCGGAGCGGCTCCCGGGCATCACCGTCGCGGTCGAGTTCCGTGGCGGCGGCTGGATGGACGGCGCCGTCGCGGCGGCGACGCTGCGGCTGCTCGAGGACGAGGGGCTCGCGTACGTCTCCGTCGACGAGCCCCAGGGCTTCCGCTCGAGCACGCCGCCCGTCGTCGCCGCGACGGCGCCCCTCGCCTACGTACGCTTCCACGGACGCAACGCGGCGACCTGGGCGGCACGCACGACCGTCGCCTCGGACCGCTTCAAGTACCTGTACAGCGACGCGCAGCTCATGGAGTGGGTGCCGCGCGTGCGCGAGCTCGAAGCCCGCGCCGGGACCGTCCACGTGCTGTTCAACAACAACTACGAGGACTGGGGCATACGCAACGCACGGCGCATGACCCAGTTACTCGGCGCCCCCAGACCGACCGCCGTCCCGCAGGACGCAGGAGACGCCGTGCGGTCGCCGGCCGGCGGCGAGGGTGGCGAGCCCGCCGACGCCGCCCAGGGCACCCTCCTCCCAGCCTGACGGCGACGAATGCGGGGTCGGGGCGGGCGGCGCCTGGGGCGCCGCCCGCCCCGACCGTCCGTCACCCGCGGCCGCAGGCCGAAGCGCGTCCCGGGCGGCGCGCCGCCCTCAGACTCCCGGCGCGGCGACGATCTCGCGCCTCTGCGCGTCGACGGTCGCGCCCCAGCGTGCGAACTCGGCGAAGAAGCGCTCGCAGGGCACGATCTGCTCAGGCACGTAGACTCCCGGGCCGGCGATCTCGCCGGCGGCCATCATCTGGGCGACGATCGCCGGCGGGATGCCGGTGTCGACGTCACCCCCGCCGGCGCCGTGCTCCTTGTGCGCCGGCACGATGGCGCGGACGCGCCATTCGAGCCGGCGCCCGTCCTTCGTCCCGCGCACGACGCTCATCAGGTAGTCGACGTCGTCGAGCACGACGCCCACCGGCTTGGGGATCTCGGCGACGACCTTCAGAAGGACGTCGCGGGGCCGCACCTTGCCGCCCTTGACCTCGATCTCGTCCGTCCGCGTCATGCCGATACGGTTCAGAAAGCGCATCTGAGCCGTGAACTCCTCGGGAAGCGACAGACGGAACGTGGCGCTCTTCAGGCCTTTGTCCTTCCACGCGTGCCAGAACGTGGCCGGCTCGGAATGGATCGTGTGATGGGCCTCGAGGGTGCCGGCGGGCTCGCCGAAGTCGACCGCGGCGACGCCTTCACCGCCGATGACGCTCTCGTCCCACTCGCCGTCGACGAACTGCGGCGCCGGGACGCTGAACTCGTCGCAGAGCGTCTCCAACGAATACGGCACGACCCAGCCCTTGTAGCCGCTCCAGTCGGTGTGGTCGACGTTGCCGCAGTAGGCGTGCGCCTCCTCCACCGTGTCGAGCCTCTCGGCGCCGTAGCGCGCCAGGATATTGGTCACCCCGGGAGCGCCGCCCATGGCGATGACGGCCGTGACGCCGGCCTTCCTGAACTCGTCGTCCAGCTCGAGCTGTCTCTTCGTGACGTAGAACAGCCCGCCCATGTCGGTGTAGTGGACCCCGGCGCCGGCGGCGGCATGCATGACGGTGATGTTCCAGAAGTGCTGCGTCGCGTTCACGACCGCGTCGCAGCCCGCGATGACGGCCTGGACGCTCCCCTGGTCGCTCGCGTCGACCGTCACGGGCCGCGCCTTGTCGCCGCCCTGGACGGTGGCGACGGCGCGAGCTTGCTCCGGATTGATGTCGCCGACGACGACCTCATCGACGCGTGGGCTGACCCCCAGCTCCTTGACCGCCCAGCGCCCCATGGCCCCTGCTCCGATGACGGCGATCCGCATGGCTCGTCCTCCGGTCTCGCATCGTGCTCGCGCGCGTCATTGCCGAACAAGCCTACGAGGTTCGCAGCCGTGCGTACAGGCCGTTATCATGCAGAGACGATGTGCAGCCACCTCCCCAGAGCACGCTGTCCATGAGCCCGTACGGACTCGACGACCGGGAATGGAAGGGGCTCGAGGACGAAGTCCTCGAGCTGTTCACCTCCATCCTGCGCGTCGACACCACGAACCCGCCCGGCGACGAGACCGCCTGCGCCCTCGTCCTCAGGGACTATCTGGCGGCGAACGGCGTACCGTCCACGCTCACGGGCGAGCTGCCCGAGCGCCAGAACCTCGTCGCCAGGCTGGAGGGCTCCCGCCCGGGCCCCACGCTCGTCCTCATGGGGCACATGGACGTCGTCCCCGCCGACGAGGGCGAGTGGTCGGTGCCCCCGTTCGCCGGCGTCGTGAAGGACGGTTACGTCTGGGGCTGCGGCGCGACCGACATGAAGAACCAGGTGGCCGCCGAGGCGGTCGCCGTCGCCCACCTGGCGCGTTCGGGCGCCGACTTCGCCGGGACGGTCGTGTACATCGCCAGCGTGGACGAAGAGGTCGGGACGCACTGCGGCGTGCGCTGGCTCTGCGAGCACCGCCCCGAGCTCATCCGGTGCAACTACCTGCTCAACGAGGGCATGGGCGGCCTGTGGCTGCCGGTCGACGGGCGCAAGGTGGTCTTGCTCGCCGTGGGCGAGAAGGCGTTCGCGCAGTTCCGCATCCGCACCCGCGGGGCCGGCGGGCACGGGTCGGTGCCCGAGAAGGAGCGCAGCGCGGTCATCGACCTGGCGAAGGCGGTCGTCGCCCTGGGGCTGTACGACCCACCCGCGAGCGTGTCGCCCATGACCGCCGCGTTGATCGACGCTCTCGTCGAAGACGGTCTGCGCGAGCGGCTCAAGGACCCGGCGACGGCGCGGGAGGCGGCGCGCGACCTGCGGCGCGCCGACCCCGAGGTCGCCGGGCTCATCGAGCCGCTCCTAGGCGTCACCTTCACTCCCACCATCCTCGAGGCCAGCAAGGCCGTCAACGTCATCCCCACCCACGCCGAGGCCGGCGTCGACTGTCGCATCCTCCCGGGGATGAGCCTCGAACAGACGCGGGCCCTCGTAGCGGAGGTCCTGGACCCCCTGGGCATCGACTGGCGGTTCGAGTGGATCGACGTGACCGAGCCTAACGCCTCGCCGGCGCCGACGGCGCTCAGCGAGAGCATCGCCCGCGTGCTGTGCCGCGACCTGCCCGACGCCGTCCTCGCCCCCATGTGGTCGGCGAGCTTCACCGACTCACGCTGGGTCCGCGAGGCGTTCCCGGGATGCGTGGCGTACGGGTTCGCCCCCTTCCCGGGAGAGAGCCTGCGCGCCATGCAGGGCGGCCGCGACCACATGCCGGACGAACGCATCGCCGTCGGGGACGTGACCTACCAGGCGCTCTTCTTCGAGCGCGTCGCCCGTGACCTCCTCGCCTGACCTTCGCGACCGCTTTCGCGGCGCGCTCATCGGCCTCGCCGTCGGCGAGGCCCTGGGCGCGCCGGCCGAGTTCCTTTCAGCGGCGCAAGTGGTCGAGCGGTACGGCGTCATCGTCGACATGGTGGGCGGCGGCTGCCACGAGCTCACCCCAGGGCAGACGACCGACGCGACCGACATGGCGCTGCGCCTGGCCGAGAGCCTGGCCGAACACGGGGCCCACGATCCCGAGGACGTCATGCGCCGGTACCGCGACTGGTTCGAGCAGCGGCCGCGCGACGTCAGCCTCACCGTGCGCACGGTGCTCCTCAGCTACCGGGCCGGCACGCCCTGGGACCTCGCCTCACGGCGCGCCTGGGAGATCCTCGGCCATCCGGTGGCCGCGAACGGCAGCCTGATGCGCTGCGCGCCGCTGGCCCTCCTGTACTACGGCGACGCCGGACGCCGCCGCAAAGCTTCCCTCGACGAGTCGATGCTGACGCACTTCGACCCGCTCGCCGGCTGGGCCTGCGTCGCCCTCAACGATCTGCTCGTGGCGGCCATGCAGGACGGGCTGCGCGAGCGGCTGCCGGCGGTCGCCGCGTCCCTCGAGGAGGAGGACCGCCGGATCAGCGCCGCGTTGCTCGAGGCCGAGACGGCCGAGCCGGAAGAGGTCCAGAACTCGGCCTTCGTCGTCGACAGCCTGCGTACCGCGGTCTGGGCGAACCTCCGCGCCGCCACCTTCGAGGAGGCCCTCTGCACCGTCGTGAACCTCGGCGACGACGCCGACACCGTGGGCGCCATCACCGGCGCCCTCGCCGGCGCTGTGCATGGCGAGGCGGGCATCCCGGCGCGCTGGCTCGCGGTGCTGCAGCTCCGCGAGCCCCTGCGCGCCGTGGCCGACCGCCTCGCCGCCCTCGCCGGCGTGTGACGAGCGCGCGGGCCGCGCGACCCGCCGCCCCGCGGCGGGTCGCGCGGCCCGCGCGCCACTCTGTAAGATACGTCGCTGACGTCGCGCGGCTGCGGGACGTCGTCCGTGCCGGAGGAGGCCTTCCTTGAGCTGGCTGACCAAGCTCTCACTGCGCAACCGTTCGATCGTCGCCCTCATCGTCGTCGCCGTCGTCCTGCTCGGCGTGTACGGCATCAGGTCGCTCAAAGAGGAGCTCATCCCGGACCTGACCTTCCCCTACCTCACGGTGGTCACCGTCGTCCCCGGCGCCTCCGCCAGCGACGTCGACGCGACGGTCACGACACCCATCGAACAGGCGATCCGGGCGACCAGCGACATCAAGGAGTACACGTCGTACTCGAACGAGGGCATGAGCATCACCACCATCGAGTACGAGTTCGGCACCGACATGGCCGCCAAGCAGGCGGACGTCCAGGCGGCCGTCGCTGCGGTCCAGTCGGCGCTTCCCGAGAACGCCCTCGAGTCGAAGGTCGCCGCCCTCAACATCAACTCGCTCCCCGTGGTGCAACTCGCCGTCAGCTCGGACCTTCCGCCCCGCGAGCTCGCCGAACTCCTGACCACCGCCGTCGTCCCCCGCCTGCAGGAGATCGACGGCGTGCAGGCGGTGACCGTGTCGGGCGCCCAGGAGCGGCAGTTGCAGATCCGTCTCGACCCGGCCAAGGTGCTGCGACTGGGAGTGCCACTGGAGGGCATCACCACCGCCATCACGACGGCGAACCTCACGACCGGCGCCGGCACGGTGACCTCGGGCAGCCTCGTCTACCCCGTGACGGTCCGCGCCGAGGCGACCACCGTGGCCGCCTTCAGGGACCTGGTCGTCGCCACGGACGACGGCAACGTCAAGCTCGGCGACATCGCCGATGTGCGCATCCTGGCCAAGAAGCCCACCGCCGTGACCCGCACGAACGGCGCCGAGTCGGTGGGCGTCTCCGTGGTCAAGACCTCGGACGCGAACACCGTCGACGTCGCCAACGCCGTGACGGACACCATCGCCGACCTCGACCAGAAGCTCGGCGACAAGGTCACCCTCACCACCGTCCTCGACCAGTCGACCTTCATCGAAGAGAGCATCGCCTCGCTGTGGCGCGAGGGTCTCATCGGCGCCGTCTTCGCCGTGCTCGTCATCTGGCTGTTCCTGCACAGTTGGCGTTCGACGCTCATCGCCGGTCTGTCGATCCCGCTCAGCATCATCGCCGCCCTCGCCCTCCTGTGGTGGCGCGGCGAGTCACTCAACGTGCTCACCCTGGGCGGCCTCACCATCGCCATCGGCCGCGTCATCGACGACTCCATCGTCGTCATCGAGAACGCCCATCGTCACTTACAGGAGGGCGACGACGTCCATGCCGCCGCCTACGGCGCGACGCGCGAGGTCGCCCGCGCGATCACGGCGAGCACCCTCACGACGGTCGCCGTCTTCCTGCCCCTCGGGTTCCTCCACGGCCTCGCCTCGGAGTTCTTCCGCCCGTTCGCGATCACCGTGACCTTCGCTCTGCTCGCCAGCCTGCTGGTCGCGCTGACCGTCGTGCCGGTCGTCGCCACGTTCGTCCTCTCCAAGGGCCACGTCGGCCATCGCGACCCGGCCGAGGTCACACGACTGCAACGCTTGTACCTGCCGGTCCTCAAACTCGCCATCGACCACAAGGCCATGACCCTCGTCGCCGCCGTCGCCATCTTCGTCGCGACCATGGCGGGGACCACGCTGCTCAAGACGAACCTGTTCGACACCTCGGCGGCGCCGACCATGTCGATCGACCAGAAGATGCCCCCCGGCACCAGCTTGGACGCCACGCTCGCCGCGGCGACGAAGGTCGAGGACGTGCTCGCCGACACTCGAGGCATCGACATCTACCAGATGACGGCCGGCAGCACCGGAAGCCTGTTCGGCGCCGGCGGAGGAATCGGCGCCTCGGCCAGCAGCGCCGTCTTCACGGTGCAGCTCGACCCCGAGGCCGACAAGCTGGCCGTCATCGAAGACCTCCGCACCCGCGTCGCAGACCTTCAGGGCATCGGCGAGGTGACCGTCAGAGGCGAGGACGCGTCCATGGGCGACATGACGGCGATCGAGGTCCGTGTCACCGCCACGGACCCCGCCGTCCTCAAGAAGGCGAACGACATCGCCCTCGCGGCCGTCAAGAGCGTCCCGGTGCTCGCCGACGTGTCCTCGAACCTCAGCGAGGGACAGCCGTCGGCGACGGTCACCGTGGACCAGGCCAAGGCGGCGGCGGCGGGCGTCGACGTCACCACGTTGAGTCGCTTCTCGACCCTCATCCTGAACGGGTTCCCGCTCGGCTCCGTCCCGACCGAGGAAGGCGTGCTGCCTGCGCAACTCAGCGTCGGCGAGATCACCCTGCCGCCGATCCCCGGCGCGGTCACGGCGATGCTCGAGCGCCTGAGCGTCCCCGCGGCACAAGGCATGGTCGGCCTGGGCGACATCGCCACGGTCGAGGAGACCATGACCCCCGTGCAGGTCACGCGCGTCGACTCCGCCCGCACGGCGACCATCACCGGCGCCCCGACCAACAACAACATCGGGGCCGCTTCGACCGACACCGAGGCGGCCCTCGCCAAGGTCGACCTGCCCGACGGCGCCACTTGGGAGATCGCCGGCGCCAAGACCGTCATGGACGAGGCTTTCCGTACCCTCGGTATCGCCATGGTCATCGCCGTGCTCATCGTCTACGTGATCATGGTGGTGACGTTCCGCAGCCTGCTGAACCCGCTCATCCTCCTCGTCAGTATCCCGTTCGCCGTGGTCGGCGCCGTCATCCTCATGCTCGTCACTGGGACCAGCCTGGGCATGCCGAGCCTCGTAGGCGCCCTTATGCTCATCGGCATCGTGGTGACGAACGCGATCGTCCTGCTCGACCTCGTCGAGCAGTTCCGGCGCCGCGGCATGGACGCACGGACGGCGGTGATCGAGGGCGGCCGGCGCCGACTGCGTCCCATCCTGATGACCGCCGTCGCCACGATCCTCGCCCTTCTGCCGATGTCGCTCGGGCTCGGGGAGAGTGCCTTCCTGTCCACGCCCCTGGCCGTGGTCGTGATCGGAGGCCTCTTCACGTCCACCATCCTGACCCTGATCCTCGTGCCGGTCCTGTATCTCGCGCTCGACAAGCTTCGCCGTCGCGGCCCCGAGGAGGACTGGACCATCGGGACGACCCTCAGTGACTGAAGCCGGCTGAGGGGCCGCCCGGCCGAGACGTGTACGTGCCCTCGAAGGCCGGCACTCCAACGAGGAACACCAGCACGCGATCACTCTGTCGAGCCAGATCGACTTCCTCGGCGGCGTGCCGGCGGTCGACGTCACCGCCATCCATGTCGCGCCCGACGCGAAGACGATGCTCGAGCGGGACCTCGAGGGTAGACTCGACGGCATCGGGCGGCACCGCGAGCGTATCGCCCAGGCCGAGATGCTTCAGGAGTACGGACCCGCGCCAGGCCCTCGAGGACATCCTGTCCATCGAGGAGGAGCACGCGCGCGACCTGCAGAGCGCCCTCAACCGGTAGGAGGGCGCGACCGGCATGAGGGCGAAGTGCGTTCCGCTCTCGACGATCCGCCCCTCGTCGAGGATGTCGACACGGTCGGCGTTGCGCACCGTCGAGAAGCGGTGGTTGATCAGCACGACGGCGCGACGGGCGCGGGCGACTTTCCGCCACCCGCCGATCGAGATCTCCTCGCCGTCCTCGAACCACTTCCCCAGCATCGTGTCGTAGCCGGGCGCAGGCTCTCGAGGACTTCGTGCGCGCCGGCCTTGCGCGCAGCACGCCCGACCAGGGACCGCCGCCCGGCGAATCGCCAGGCGCTGACCGTGAAGGGCGTCGCGCAGAGCGTGGCGCCAGCCGCGGAACGTGTCGTCGCGGTCGAAGAGGCGCAGCTCCTCGGCGCAGGTGCCGTCGGTCAGCGGTCAGCGGAGGAGGCGTTGCACTTCAAACTTGAACTCAGGGGAACGGCGGTCCTCGACGGTGCTCCGGCGCTGCCGCTCGCACATGCGGGCCGAGTAGCGGAGGCGCCTGTGGGCGCTGGGCAGCGTCACCCGACGACGATCACCCCTACGAACCAGCGGACGGTCAAGATGATGCCGACCATGACCATCAGGGCGATGATGCTCTACCCCATGATCGTCACATCGTTGACGATGCACGTTGGGCGGTAGGACGCCTCCTGCTGGGCGCGGTGGAGGGCGGCGTAGTACCGCGAGTCCTCGTAGTACTCGAAGTCGACAGCGATCGACTTGGCGTGGATGAGGTCCGAGATGTGGTCGGTGATGACCTGTCCCCGAGCCTCCCTGACGAGCGTCGCCACCGAGCGCGAGAGCCGAAGTCACGCCGATCAGACCGGCGATGAGGATCACCCAGGCGACATGGGCGAAGGCCGCGCCCTCGTCGGCGGCGCCCGCCGCCGGCGCCGGCGCTGTCGCGGGCCGGGCCCGCGACAGCGCCGGCGCGCCCCGATACCATGGCGGGCGCACCTGCAGACGACAGCCGGGAGGGATCATGCGGCTCACCGCGAGCTGGCTGAGCGAAGACGAACGGCACCTGATCGTCGAGGAGGCGTTCGGCCTGCTCGAACGCACCGGCATGCGCTTCGGCTCCGGCCGCGGCCTGGCCGTCCTGGCCGCGGCCGGAGCCGACGTGGACCGCGACGCCGGCGTAGCCCGCCTGCCACGCAGCTTGGTGGCCGAAGCCTTGCGCGCGTGTCCCCGCGACGTCCTGCTCGGCGGCGCGACTCCTGCCGAGGACGTGCTCCTCGACGGCGCCCGCACGCACTTCGTGCCCTCGGGCGCCCCGACCCACGTCCTCGACATGGACAGCGGCGACTACCGCCCCGGCACCCTTCGCGACCAGCGTGAGTCCACCATCGTCGCCGACGCGATGTCGGTGGTCGACGTCATGTGGATGCTCGTCGCCGCGACCGACACGGCAGAGACTGAGCGCCCCTTCCGCGCGTACCAGACCGGGCTCTGCTGGTCCGACAAGCACCTCCAGGACGAGGTCACCGACCGGCGGCAGGTCGAGGTCCTGATGCGGATGATGGAGGTCGTCTGCGGCGACCTGGACGAGTTCCGGCGCCGACCGCGTGTCAGCGTCGTCTGCTGCACCTCCTCGCCGCTCGCGATCGACCGCGACTTCCTCGACGCCAACCTCGAGGCGGCGCGCCATGGGACTCCCATCGTCATCTACCCGATGCCGATCGCCGGCGGGACGGCGCCGATCACGGTGGCCGGAGCCGTGGCCATGGACGTGGCCGAGTTCCTCGGAGCCGCAACGGTGATCGAGACGGCCGCGCCGGGGACGCCGGTCATGCTGGGCGCCGGCGCCAGCCTGCTCGACATGAGGGCCGGCACGTTCGCCTTCGGGGCGCTCGAATCGGCCCTCATGGCGGCCGCCTGCGCCGAGGTCGCCCACGAGCTCGGCGTCCCCGTGCTGTGTCCCGGTCTCGCCACCGACGCCAAGTACGGCGGCATCCAGGCCGGCTACGAGAAGGCGCTCAAGGGCCTCGTCGCCGTCTCGGCGGGGGCCGACCTCGTGACCGGCGGAATCGGCCTCCTGAGCGGAGCCAATCTCATGAGCCTGCCGCAGATCGTGATCGACGCCGAGATCGCGGCGATGATCCTCCGCCTGGTCGACGGCGCAGAGGTGTCGCCGGCGACAGTCATGGCCGCGACCATCGAGCGGCTCGGCTTTTCGGGAAGCTACCTGAACGACAAGGAGACGGCCCGCCGGCTGCGCGCCGGCGAGGTGTTCCTCCCCACCATCGCCACACGGCTGAGCATCGAGGCGTGGCGCGCCCGAGGGCGCACTGAAGCCGACGACGCCGCCGACCAGGTGCGGGCGATCCTGGCCGAGGCGGAGGCGCGAGGTCCCAAGCTCGCCGCCGACAAGGCGGAGGCGCTCGAGGACATCGTCAGAGGGGCATCCGCGGGATCGTGAGCCGCCTGCGCGGGCGGAGGGCGCCGGACCCACGCCAGCGGCGGTGGGCGCCGGACCCACGCGGCGGCGGACGCCGCCCGGGCGGTCTCAGGCTTCGCCCGCCGTGACCGCCCGCCGATGCCGCCGCCACTCCGGCGCCCGCGACACGAAGAGCGCCGCCCCGACGAGGCCGACGACGAGCAGGACGACGAACGCCTCCCGCGCCCCCAGCGTGTCCATCGCCCAGCCCATGAAGGCCGGGCCCATCGCGGCGCCTCCGTTCCAGACGATCGTCCAGGCGCCCATGTAGCGGCCGCGCAACTCCTCGGGGGCGAAGTCGGCGACCTCGGCCGTCGCCACCGGGGCCAGGAGGGTCTCGCCCAAGCTCATGATGATCACGAGGACCACCAGTGAAGCGAGCCCACCGGCGAACGCCGAGCCGCCGATACCGATCCCGAGCAGGGCGCTCGAGAAGGCGAGCAGGATCATGCGGTTCTTCCACTTCGTCGCCCGCACAAGCGGGTACTGGACGGTGGCGACGACGAGGGCGTTCAATCCCAGCAGCCAACCCCACGTCCCGTCCGGGATGCCGATCTCGCCGGTCACGTAAACCGAGAAGATCGAGACGAACGTCCCGATCACGAACACCGGGGGCAGGGCCACGGCCAGGAACGTGAGGAAGCGACGGTCGCGCATCACCACGGCGTAGCCTCGCCGCCCCTCGCCCTTCTCGTCCCCGGCTTCTTCGACCACGGCCGGACGGCTCTCACGAAGACCGGCGATGGCCAGCACGATCATGGTGGCGCAACCGGCGGCGGCAGCCAGGAACAGGTCGCGGAAGCTCACGCCGGCGCCGCGCGCCAGGCCGGCCGCCGCCGGTCCTACGACAACGCCGAGGTTCATCGCCACGCGCGTCACGCTGAACCCCTCCTGCCGCAGCGCCGGACCCACCATGTCGGCGACCATGGCGTTGGTCGCCGTCTGGAAGAGCGGCCAGCCGAACGCGCTCTCGATCCCGACGAGCAGAGCGACCTGCCACACCTCGCGGACGAAAGCGAACCCCACGTACCAGAGCGTCCCCACCGTGAGCGCGAGGATCGTCATCCTGCGACGGCCGAACCGGTCGGTGAGCTGGCCGCCCCACATCTGCAAGGGGATGACCAACGCGGGGACGATGCCGAAAACGACGCCGACGACCGTCATCCTGATCCCGAGCTCGTGGTTCAGGAAGATGGCTTCGTACGGGAAGCCGAGCGACGAGGCCGCCGTGAAGACGAAGATGCACAGGACGAGGAGCCAGAACTGGCCGGGATAGGCTTGGAACCCGCGGCGCAGCCGTTGCATCAGGGAAGGCATCAGCGCCTATGCTATCGGAGCGCGAGCGGGCATGCCTCCGAAGGGCCCACCTGCGTGGGGGCGGGCGGCGGGGCGCCGTAGCCGCCCCGCCGCCCGCCCCCACGCTCCCCGTCAGGCGACCGGAAGGTCCACTACCCCCACCTCGAGGCCGACGGCGCGCATCTCGGCGATGAACGGCGCGGGGTCGAGCAGCTCGGGTGGCACGACGCCGCGGCGGGCGACCTCTCCGCGCGCGAACAGGCGTACGGCGCAGGCCGCCGACGCCCCGGTCTGCCAAGCCGTGCCCTGCACGCCCAGGCGTTCCCAAGCCTCGTCGTGCGACGTTGTCTGGTACATGAAACGCCGCGCCGGCCGACGGGCCAGCGTGCCCTCGCACAGCGCTCCCACACAGACGGCCCCGTGGATCTTGCCCGCGAGCTCGGCGGGCTGCGGCAGACGCGAGGCGACGAACTGGAGGGGCGAGAACCGGGCGCCGCGGAACTCGACCGGCGCGCGTTGGTTCAGGCCGAGGTACCGGAAGACGCGCAGGGCCTCGACGAAGCGGTCGTCCAGGGCGATGAAGAACGCCGCGTCGCGCAGTCCCTTGCCGCCGAGAAACTGCGGCATGAGTTGCGCCTCTTCGTGGTCGACGTTCCACAGCCGCAGGCGCCCTACCGGCGCCGGGAACTCGAACTCCCGCGAGACCGAAAGCGCCTCGTTGCGAGACTCGCGACCGTCGCGGAAGACATACGGCGGCAGCAGGCATTCCTCGATCATCGTCTCGGGCGAGAACGAACACACGAACTCGTAGCCGTCGGCGGTGCCGTTGTCGCCGTCCAGCACGGTCAGGGCCGTGACCGCGTCGAACTCGTCGTACAGGGCGTGCGCGAACACGTCGCTGGCCCCCGGGTCGATGCCGAACGAGACCATGGCCGTCAGGCCACGCCTCTTGAACTCGCCGTCCAGGGCGAGCTGCTCGTCGAGATCGGCCGTGCCGGTGATCTCGCGCGGACCACCGGTCCCCATGTCGAGGTAGTTCGCGCCGGCCTCGAGGCACGCCTCCATCACCGGGATGTCCCAGGCCGTCGCAAGGGCGTTGAGGACGAAGCCGGCATCTTTGGCGGCGTCGACCAGCGCCGCTCGGTCCGAAGCGTCGAGGACGAGGCACTGCGCCTTGCCGGGGGGCAGCTTCGCCGCCACGGCGCGCACGCGCGCTTCGTCGATGTCGGCCAATACGACCGTCGAGACGTGCGGTTCCTGCGCGGCGACACGGGCGTTGACTTCGCCGACCGCGCCGACACCGAGTTGCAGGACCTTCATGGTCTCACCCTTTCGTGGTCCGGCCGTCGCCCGTGCGACCCTCCGATGGGTCGGCGGCGACGGCCGTCAGGATCGATCACATTCTCCCAGCAGAACATGGCGCTTTCCAGCGAACATTCGTCAGCGAACTTCATCAGTCCAAGGAACACAACTTAGTCATCATTGACCACGGGCAGAAACGGTTGTAGGTTTGCGCCATGTACCTGAGCGTGCAGCAGGCGGCACGCCGCCTCGGTGTCTCACCGGTCACCGTCAGACGCTGGACGGCCACCGGGTTCCTCCCTTGCATGCGGACCGCGGGGGGCCACCGCCGGATCGACGAGCGCGACATCGACGACCTCGCGCGCGCGATCGGCGACTCGAACCACCTGGCCGCCCAGCTCGCTCGCGAGCGCGAGCTCGACGTCCTCGTCGACACCTCCATCGCCCTGGCCAGCAGGCTCGACGTCACCGAGCTGCTGGCAGAGATCGCACGCCGCATGACGGCGCTTCTGGACTGCCACTTCTGCGCCATCTCCGAGTTCGACGAGCGCGCGGGCATCGTCTACGTCCTGGCCGATTACGACCATTCCGGTCAGCGGCTGCCCGACAGCGGGCCCTACAAGCTCAGCGAGTACCCTCTGACCCGTCGCGTCCTCAAGGAACGCGTCACGGCCGTCGTCAACGTCGACGATCCGCACGTTGACCAAGCGGAGGCCGCAGTCCTGCGCCGCGACGGGGACAAGAGCCTCCTCATGGCGCCGCTCGTCCACCAGGATCACGTCATCGGCCTGCTCGAGGTCGTCGACCAGAAGCGCTCGCGGCAGTACTCGCGACAGGAGCTGCGTCTGTGCCGCGCGGTCGCCGGCCAAGCTGCAGCGGCGTTGCACAACGCCAAGCTGTTCGCCGACCAGACGCGCAGCGACCACGACATCTCGCGCCTGCGTTCCGCCCTGCGCTGCCTCACCGGCAGGGTCCCGGCCGTGGTCGCGGCGGCGCCGGACGCCGCGCTCGCCGAAGTCGCCCGCGTCGCCTGCGACGCGCTCGAAGCGGTCTCATGCGTGGCCAGCGCGGGCGGCGCCAGCGCCGGCGCCTTCGGCGAGGCTTCGGCAGCCTTCGACGACGGGGACGAGCGCGGCACGCAGGCGACACTCGTCGTCGCCCGCGACCCGTCCGGCGCCAGCGATCTGACCCTGGCGGTCACGCTGGTGGAACCCCCGAGCGAAGGCCAGACCGAGCTGCTGGACCTCATCGCCGCCGCCGGCGGCGCCCTGATGGCACGCTGAGCGTCCGCCGCGATGGTCCACGGCGGCTGCTCGATCCGACCGCCGTGTAGCGCACGAAGCGGAACGCGGCGCACCCATGACCGGAACGGAGATGGTACGGCTCAGCCGCGTTTGCGGGAAGGAACGCTCGACGCGCCGGACGGGGAACTTCGCCTCTGCGGAGCGCAGAACTTCCCCGGAGTTGACTTGATCGTCGGCGACTATGTACCTTCCGTCCATGTACCTCAGCGTCCAGCACGCCGCGCGCCGCCTCGGCGTCTCCACGCACACGATCCGTCGCTGGACCGCGTCCGGGTTCCTCCCTTGTACACGCACGGCGGGCGGGCACCGGCGCATCAAGCAGGAAGACATCGAGGAACTGGCCACCCTGATCGGGGGGAGCAACCATCTCGCCGCCCGCCTCGCCCGCGAACGGGAGCTCGAGACGCTGGTGAAGACGGCCATCGCCGTCACGAGTCAACTCGACCTCGCCGACCTCCTGCGTGAGGTCGCCCGCCAGATGACCAGCCTGCTCGACTGCCACTTCTGCGTGATCTCGGACTACGACCGCGAGTCCCGCACGGTCACCGTCCTCGCCGACTACGACGACCTTGGCAACCGGCGACCCGACTCGTGGATCTACAACGTCAACCAGTTCCCGATGGCCAAGCGCGCCCTCGAGGAACACGAGACCGTCGTCGTCAATGTCAGCGATCCCCGCGCCGACCCAGCCGAGGTGGCGATCATGCGTCGCGACGGCGACAAATGCCTTCTCGTCCTGCCCATGGTGCACCGCGGCCAGGCGATCGGATTGCTCGAGGTCCTCGACCACTCGCGTGAACGCCGCTTCACGCGCCAGGAGATGCGCCTCGCCACGGCGATCGCCGGCCAGGCCGCCGTCGCCCTCCACAACGCGCACGTGTTCGCCCAACTGCGGCGCAGCGACCAGGACGTCCTCGACCTGCGCCGCGCAGTCGAGGCGGTCTCGGCCGCGCACGGCGCCCTTCACGCGCGGTCGTCGCCCGCCGACCTGCTCCACGAGACGGCGACCCTCGCGGCCGACGCCCTGCATGCGCTCTCGTGCGTGGCAAGCTGGGGCGACGAGAGCGCCGGCGCCTCCGGCGCCGCCGCGTCCGCGTCGCGGGCGATCGAGACCAAGCCGGCGCACGTGCTCGTCGCCTCGGCTCCCTGCCGTGATCGACCGCTGACCCTCACCTTGACCTTGGCGGGCGCGAGCACCGAAGGCCGGTCCGAGCTCCTCACGCTCATCGCGACGATCGCCGCCGGCGCTCTCGACTGCCTGCTCGCGCGCCGCGAAGCCGACTCTGCCTGAGCCTATCCGCCGCCCGACCCGGGCGCGCGGCCCCGTCCCCTCACCCTGCTATGCTCGCGCCATGCCCGACGTCCCGCTGAGCTTCGTCGTCGTCGACACCGAGACGACCGGACTCGACCCCGCCCGCGACCGCATCATCGACCTCGGGGCCGTCCGCCTCGACGCCCGCCTGCGCGAGACCGATCGTCTCTCGACGCTCGTACGCGCCGATGTCCCCGTGCCGCTCGCCGTCACCCGCATGACGGGCATCGACGGGGCCGCCCTCGCCGCAGCCCCGACGATGGCCGAAGCCTACGCGGCGCTCTCACGCTTCGCCGAGGGCGCGCTGCTCGTCGCCCATAACGCCGCCTTCGACCGCGCCCATCTCGAGGCAGCCGCCCGACGCGCCGGTCTCGCCCCGCTGGGCGGCGACTGGTTCGACACCCTCGAGGCCGCGCTCGTCCTCTTCCCCGAACACGACCGTCATGCGCTGTCCATCCTGGCAGAGGCCCTCGGCATCGCGCCGCCGCAGCACCGCGCCCTCCCCGACGCCGTGGCCACCTCCGAGCTGCTGCGCCGCCTGGCGGCGAGAGCGGCCGGCCTCGCCGCCGAGGAGCGCGGCCTGCTCGAGGCCGTCCGTTGGCGCCCGCTCAGGATCCTCGACGCGGTGAGGGCGGCGCCCGAGGCGGCCCCGACGCCGCCGGTCGCCGCCGAGCCGCAGCGGGCCGCCCGCGGCGCCGCCCTCACCGCCCTCCCGTGCGCGGCCGACGGTTGGCGCGCGGAGTTCGACCCCGGTGACCGGACGGGGGCCGACGACGCCGCCGGCGCCGACGACCGGGCGCGCCGTCGCAGCGACGCTCGCCGGCCGACGTCCGCTGCCACGCAGTCTCCCGCCGGACTGGCGGCGCGGCTCCCCGGCTACTGCCCGCGCGCCGGACAGGTGACGATGGCAGAGGCGGTCGCCGGCATCCTCGAAACAGGCGGCATCGGCCTCTTCGAGGCCGGGACGGGCATGGGCAAGAGCCTCGCCTACCTCCTGCCGGCGGCCTTCGCCGGCGCCGCGTCGGGCACACGCGTGGTCGTCAGTACCAAGACCAAAGCCCTCCAGCGTCAGCTCGCCGCCCACGAGCTCCCCCTCGTCCAGGCGGCCCTCCCGCCGGGCTGGAACTGGGCCGTGCTCATGGGCCGCGAGAACTACCTCTGCCGACGCCGGCTCGACGACGCCGTCCGGGGCGAGGCCGGCGCTCTGCCCGACGTCGATCGGGCGCTGGCGCTCGCCTACCTGGTCGGTCGCACGCGCTGGGGCGAGGTCGACCTCTCGGCCCTTCCCTTCCGCGCGCAACGCGAACTGCCGGCCCTGACGGCCCTGGCGCACGAGCTGCGTTCCTCGCGAGCCACCTGCCTGGGCCGCCACTGTCCGGCCCGCGGCCGCTGTCCCTGGCGCCTCGCGCGCAGCCGTGCCGAGGCCGCCCACCTCGTCCTCGTCAATCACGCCCTGCTCCTGACCGGCCACGAGATCCTCCCCGAACACGAGCATGTGATCATCGACGAGGCGCACCTGCTCCCCGCCGAGGCCACGTCCGCGTTCAGCGACCAGATCGACCGGCGGACCCTCGAGGTCCTCGGTCACAGCCTGCGTGGCCACGGGCGACAGCGGCCCCTGGCGACGCGCCTGCGCTCCTTGGCGCGCCACGCCACGCCTCAGCAGGCGCAGGCGCTCCGCGCCGGCGCCGAGGCCGCCGAGCGCCTGCTCGCCGACCTCCCGTCTTTGGCGCGCGCGGTCGGCGAGGCCCTCGCCGCCGTCGCCGAGACGGCGGTCGGGAGCGACACGGGGGCCGGCCGGCGCGCGCGCCGCGCGCCGCATGGCCGCGCGGCGCGCGCGCCGGCCGGCCCTCCCGCAAGCGCCGACTACGGCCTCGCCGCCTGGCTCACACCCGGACTCCGCGAGGCGCCGTCCTGGGATGCGCTGGCCACGGCGACGAGCCTCCTCAGCGAGCGTCTCGCCGCCTTGGCCGGCGCGGCGGCGCAGGCAGCCGAGACGCTTCCCGACGACCACCGTGAGCGGTCGCCGCTGCTGGCGCTAGTCGACGATGCGGACAGGGCGGCCACCCTTCTCGCCGAGCTGCCCGAGACGAGCTCCCCCGACGCGGTCCTCTGGGCCGAGATCGAGGCCCCGGCCGAGACGCCCGAGCCGGCGGCGTTCGCCCCGGGGCCGCGCTGGACGCTCACGAGGACGCCGCTCTCGGTCGCCGCCTCCTGCCGCGCCGCCCTCTGGGACCGTTTGCGCGGCGCCGTCCTGACGAGCGCGACGCTCACGGTCGGGGGCTCGTTCACCTACTTCCGCGAGACGACCGGCCTGGCGGACGACCTCGGGGTCGACGAACGCGTCTTCCCCTCGCCGTTCGACTTCACCCGACAGGCCGTCCTCGTCCTCGAACACGACCCCGGACGTGATTGGCGGCCCGACGAGGCCGCCGACCGGCAGACGGCGCGCCTCAAACACATCGCGGAGGTCACCGGAGGCCGCACTCTGGCGCTCTTCACCAACAAGCGTGACATGTACCGGGTCGCCGCCGCTGTGGGCGCGCACGTCGAGGACGATGGGGTGCTCGTGCTCGCCCAGGGTCTCCACGGGAGCGCAGCCGCGCTCGCCGAGGAGTTCCGCGCGCACCCCGAGACGATCCTCCTCGGTGTCGACTCATTGTGGACCGGCCAGGACTTTCCGGGCGAGACGCTCGTGTGCCTCGTCATCGCCAAGCTGCCGTTCCCGCCCCAAGGCCCGCTCTTCCACGCCCGCCGCCAGGCCTGCGTCGAGGCGGGCGTCGACTGGTTCCGAAGCTTCTACCTGCCCGAGGCCGTCCTCAGGTTCAGACAGGGCTTCGGGCGACTCATCCGCACCGAGACGGACGTCGGCGTCGTGGTCGTCCTCGACCATCGCCTCACGCAGCAGCCGTACGGCCGTGACTTCCTCGAGAGCCTGCCGCCGATACCCGTCGTGTGCGCCGCCCCCGACGAGGTGCCGGCGGTCGTGGCCACGCACCTGCGGCGGCTGCGGCCGGCGCCCGAAGACCTCGCCGCCAGCCTCGGCCGCCCGTAGGCTCGCCAGTCTACTTCAACAGCTTACCGGCGCCCTTCGACTTGCTCAGCTTCATCAGCCGCGCCTTCGATACCTTGTGGCAATGGGGACAGGTGAGCTTCTTGTAGCTGTAGAACGTGCCGTCGTCGTTCTTGCCCATGTGCGAGGGCGTGAAGAAGTTCACCGTCGTCGGAACCTGGAAGTTGTGGCCGCAGTGAGCACACCTGTAGCCGGTCTTCGTCGACACGAGAGAGACGAACACCCACAGACCGCCGACGATGAAGAGGATGGCCCAGAACACCCCACGCCGCGGTTCGATCACGGCGATCGCGAAGACGATGACGGCGAGGAAGAAGAGGAGCTTCCACGTCGTCCCCCACCAGTCGGTCTGCCTCGGGATGAACCTGGCCACAATGCCCTCCTTGCGCAACGCTGACCGCTAGTATGCCGCAGCCTGCGCCGGCGTAAAAGCCGGGGACGGGCGCGGCGACGTGCCGTCGCCGCGCCCGTCCCCGGCGCGTTCACCCGTACAGGCGCTCGAGGACCCAGGCCATGTTCCGTCCCAGGGTGCGCATCGTCTCCACGCCCTCGTCGTCGTGCTCGACCTCACCGGGCTCTTCGCCCATGCCGACGTTCCAGTAGCGCGATCCGACGACGATCATCTCGTTGATCTGGAACCAATGGTTGATGGAGTCGAAGGCGTGGATGGCGCCCGCCCGGCGCGCGGCAACGACGGCGGCGCCCACCTTGCGCGCCAGCGGGTTACCGTTCCTCCGCGTCGCGTACCCAGCCCGCTCCATGAGCGCCTGCGTCGTCGCGCTGCAGTTGGCGTAGTAGGTCGGCGACGCGATCACGATGCCGTCGGCGGCGAGCATCCTGGCGATGCAGGCGTTGACGCCGTCGTCCTTGACCCCGGAACAGCGGTTGTCCTTCGTCCTCGCGCACTTCAGACACCCTGTGCAGCCGGAGAACCTCTTGCCGGCGAGCTGGACGAGCTCCGTCTCGATGCCTGCGGCCTCGAGCTCGGCGAAGACGTGCCGGACGAGGAGCGCCGTGTTGCCGTCCTTGCGCGCGCTGCCGTTGAAGGCGACTACTTTCATCGCAGGCCCTCCTTTCGTGTCGAACGGCGTCAGACGGACACCGCCCGCGGGCGGCGTTCAAGGTGATGGGCGAGGCGGACGAGCGCCAACGTGTCGAGGGCGCAGTAGTCGAGGAGCGCGCGGCGAAGCTCCTCCCTGCGCGTCGCGTCGGCCTCGGGAGCGACGGCCTCATGGAAAGCGGCCTGCGCGGAGAGACCGTCCCGGACCTCGTCCAGGTCGGCGTGCGCGAGCGCGGCGTCCACCGTCGGCAGCACCGTCTTGAGCGAGTACGAGCCGTTCAACGCGGGATGACTGTAGTGCGCCCGGGTCAGGCGGAAGAGGTCCACGAGGCGACCCGTCACTCCGTCGATCGCCGGCGCGAGGTCGGGGAAGCGCGTCGCCAGCTCGACGAGGCGCCACTTCTCGAAGTCCGTGTAGACGAAGACAGGGCCACGATCGCCAAGCCGGGCGAGCAACGCCTCGGCCGCGGCCCGCATGGGAGGGTCGCCGCTCAGGTCGAGGAAATCGGCGTGCTCCACGACGCCGGGCGACGTCTCGACGTGACACGACCACTGGAACGGCAACTGCTCGAACGGTCGGGTCCCCGCCCACACGGGGATGGCGAACTGCACCGTCTCGAAGTCGAGGTAGAAGCGCGGGAAGGGCAGCGAGGCGAGGTAGGCCGAGGCCGCCGGGTCGACGCGGCCGAGGGCGGGGTCGGGCGCCTGCGGCGCCTCCTCCCCGCCCCCCGCCGCGTCCGCCGGCGCCCGTCCCTCGCGACCCTCACAGTACGGGAGGAAGGGGCAGTCGAACGGCTTGTGGCACTGCGGCCCCGTGGCGATGGCGGGTTCGGGGCCGTTCAGAAGCGCGAGGAAGCCCGTCACCCAGCCCGGCACCTGGGCGAGCATGGGACGCACCTGGTCGGCGATCGGGATCTCCCTGAAGAGGCCGCGGTAGTCTTCGCCGCCCGGGTAGACCCACTGCGGGTCTATCACGGCGACGTTCACCGCGGCCAGCGGGACGCCGGCGCCCTCCAGGACCCAGGTCTGCACGGCGACGTCGGTGAGGTGGTACTCCTTGAGCCGCGTCGCCGATTTCACCTCGGTCATCCGGTACCGCCCGTCACGACGGCGGAGGATGTCGGCGCGCACGAAGACGCCGCGATGGCGGAACGCGGCCTCGAACAACACGAGATCGCCCGGCCGCTCAAGAGCGCGGGCGGTCTCGCGCACGGCGCGCTCCAGGTCGTCCTGCCATCCGATGAGGACACCTTCGGGATGCAAGGCGCGGGCGATACCGCCGACGTCGTGGCCGGCAGCGAAGCGCCGCATGGTCTCGGGAGGATACTCGGCGAGCGCCGGGCGGTGGACATGCAACCACAGCCGCTTCCCGCATTGCCGCCCGTAGGTGATCCGTGACTTGGAGAGGCCGAACCGTCGCATCGGGGCCATTGTAGAGGAAGCCGGAGGCGGCCGTGCCCGTCCCCGTGAGGGCCTCGACCCCGATTCTACGTCTTCGGACCACGGTGCGACGCTGTCTGGCCGCCGCTCGGCGCCTTCTGGCGTCGCTCGAGCCCTGCGCTGCAAGCAGGCGGCTTCGGCGCGGATCCCGTGACGGCCCCGGAGCCGGCCTCGACCAGATGAAGGGCGCCGCCGGCGTCGACGACGGCGACGTCGTGATCTGCGGGCCGTCGTTCAGCCCCAGGGGCAAGGAAGGCTGAGTCGCCCTCAAGTGCGCGCTTGACGGGAGACGCGCGTGGCGCCAGTCGTGGGACGACGGCGCCCGGGTTCTCACCGCCGAGCACGTCGGCTAGGATGAGACAGTGACCCGTCGCGAGACCATCCGCCGCCTGCAGCGCCACACGTCGCAGATCAAGCGCTTCGGCGTCCGTCACCTGTCGATCTTCGGCTCGACGGCTCGGGACGAGGCGACGGAGCACAGCGACACCGACATCCTCGTGGAGTTCGACCCGCACGTGCATATCGGGCTGTTCGGGTTCGTCGAGCTGCAGCGCGTGCTCGAGGAGGCGCTGTCGAGCCGCATCGACCTCGCCACCCCTGACGCGCTGCGCCCCGAGATGCGCGCCGAGATCCTCAGCGAGGCCGTCCGTGTCTTCTGAGGCGCCAGGCACATCCATCGAGGAGCGCCGCACCCGGCTCCGCTTCCGCGACTGGCGGTACCGCGTCCGCGACATGATCGCCAGCGTCGGGGCGGCGATCACCTACACCGAGGGCATGACCTTCGAGGAGTTCATCGCCGACCGGCGGACGCGTGACGCCGTCATCCGCAACCTGATCACGATGGGCGAGTCCGTGCGCTGGATCCCCGGCCCCATCCGCGAGGCGCACCCGGATGTGCCCTGGGCGATCATGCGCGGGGTCCGCAACGTCGTCGTGCACGAGTACTTCGGCGTGGACGACCGTATTCTGTGGCATACGGTCGTCCATGACCTGCCGCCCCTGGTGCCGAAGCTCGAGGCCGTGCTCGCGACGGAGACCTGAGGCGCCGGCGGCCGCGAACGGGGAGCGCCCTGTCTTCGCTCCCGGTCAGTCGTCCCCGGCGGCGAGGAACGCGTGCGCCTTCTGGAGGCAGTCGACGATGGCGATGTGCTGCGGGCACCGGTCCTCACACTCGCCGCACTGCCGGCACGCGTCGCCGCGTTCGCCCTCCGGGAGCCACGTGTACTGCCGCCGGGCGCCGTCGACGTCGCCGTAGGCGACGGCGTCGTTGTACAGGCGGAAGACGTCGGGTATCGCCACCTTGTTGGGACAAGGCAGGCAGTACTTGCATGACGTGCAGGGCACCGGCAGCGCGGCCCGGTACGCATCGCGCACCCGGTCGATGACGGCGAGTTCGGCCGCGCTCAGCGGCACGGACGAACGCTCCGCGTAGCGCGCGTTCTGCTCGACCTGCTCCATGGTCGACATACCGCTGAGGAGCAGCGACACCTCGGGGTGGCTCCACACCCAGCGCAACGCCCACTCCACGGGCGACTCCGGGATCAAGACCCCGGCCGGCACGCAGCCCTCGAGGTCGCGCTGCGCGGCGGCCCAGATCGCGGCCACCTCAGGGGTGGGCCGCGCGAGCTGGCCGCCGCGCAGCGGCTCCATGACGACGACGCCGAGGCCCCGTTCGGCGGCGGCGTACAGACCGCGCCTCCCCGCCTGGTAGTCCTCGTCCATGTAGTTGTACTGGATCTGGCAGAACTCCCACAGGTCCGTCGCCGTGAGGATCGTCATGAAGACGTCGAACGAGTCATGGAAGGAAAAGCCGAGATGACCGATGCGGCCGTCGGCCAGCGCCCGCTCGGCAGACCGCAGCACGTCGTGAGCGACGACGTTGTCGCGCCATGACGTCTCGTCGAGGCTGTGCAGGAGGTACAGGTCGATGCCTGTGCCGAGCCGTGTGAGTTGCTCGTCGAGCAGGCGGTCGAAGTCGTCACGGCGCTCGACCTTCCAGGTCGGCAGTTTGGTGGCCAGTGTGACTCGCTCGCGATAGCTATCGCCGAGCGCCCACCCGAGCCACGATTCGCACTGACCGCCGTGGTACGAGTAGGCGGTGTCGACGTACGTCACGCCGAGGTCGATGGCGCGACGCAGCATGCGGCGCGCCTCGTCGCGGTCGATGTCCTCCGGACGGTCGCCGGCGAGAGGCAACCGCATCGCCCCGAAGCCCAGAGCCGAGACGCGCAAACCGACGTTTCCGAGACACCGATACTCCACGGCAGCGATGCTACACGAGCCTCAGACCGGGTAGAACCTCATCACCATCAGGAACCAGGGAAGGGAGGCGAGCGATGCCGGTCTACGAGTTCCGTTGCGGCAAGTGTGGCACGCGCTATGAGGTCACGTGCCACTGGGACGAGCGCGAGAAGAAGGCCGTCTGTCCGAAATGCGGCAGCAAGAAGGCAGAACTCGTGATCACGGAGTTCGCCTGCGAGCCCCCGAAACGGTACTAGTGCGGCGCGCCGCGCTTCGTCGGCGCGCCGCCCCTCGCCATCCTCACCACCGGCATGGCCGCGGCTGGTCGGCTCCGGCCGCCGCGTACGATAGACTCATGTTGCCGGCAGCGAGTGCAACGGCATGACGAGGTCGAGAGTGAAGGGCGTCACATGAAGCTGAGACTGGGCCTGCCGAAGGGCAGCCTCGAGAACGCGAGCATCGAGCTCTTCCGGCGGGCGGGCTTCCTGATCACCAGCGCGCCGCGCTCCTACTTCCCCGCCATCGACGACCCCGAGATCGACTGCATGCTTATACGTGCGCAGGAGATGGCGCGGTACGTCGAGGACGGTGCCCTCGACTGTGGTCTGACCGGCCACGACTGGGTGCTCGAAAGCGGCGCCGACGTGCACGCCGTGACCGAGCTGGTGTACGCGAAACAGAGTCTCGGCAGGGTGCGTTGGGTGCTCGCCGTTCCCGAGGCTTCGCCTATCAGCGAGGTCTCCGATCTCGAGGGGCGTATCGTCGCCACTGAGCTTGTCAACGTCACGACGCGCTGGTTGGCCGTGCGCGAGGTCAGGGCGAGGGTCGAGTTCAGTTGGGGTGCGACCGAGGCCAAGTTGCCCGAGCTCGCCGACGCCATCGTCGAGGTCACCGAGACGGGCTCGTCCCTGCGGGCGAATAAGCTCCGCGTGATCGACACGGTCCTCGAGTCGACCACGCAGTTCATCGCCAACCGAGGGAGCTGGGCCGACCCGGTCAAGCGCCGCAAGATCGAGGACGTCGTGATGCTCCTCCACGGGGCGATCAACGCTCTGGACAAGGTCGGCCTCATGATGAACGTCGAGGTGGCGAGTCTCGACGCCGTCCTCGACGTCCTCCCCGCGTTGCGCAGGCCCACCGTCTCTCCGCTGAGCGACGAGGGCTGGATCGCGGTCAACACGATCCTCGACGAGAGGGTCGTGCGCGAGATCATCCCGCGGCTCAAGGAAGCCGGGGCACAGGGTATCGTGGAGTACCCGCTCAACAAGATCGTGCTCTGACGACGGGGCCGTAGGGCTGGGCGCGTCAGCGCCGCGGGCACACGCCCTGCCGCCGTCCGCTCGCCACGAACGGCTGGGGCCGCGGTGCTGGAGGTAGCGGCGCATACGGCCCATCTGACAGCTCGTCTGCAGTCACCGGCAGCCACAGCAATCCCTCGCGCTCGTCACCGAGAGCGCTCGCCCTGCCCTGGAGGAACCTCCAAGCCGTGAGCGCCGCGGCCAGGGCGTCGAGCGAGTCGTGGTCGAAGTAGGCGTCGTCGCGCGTGTCCCAGCGTACCCCCGCTTCGCGCAAGCAGAGCACGCGCAGCCGAAGGCCCTCGCGCGTGCTCTTCTTCGAGAGAAGGCCACCGAGCAGGGTCACGAACGTCGCGTAGGGAAAGACCTCGAGCACGGCGGGCGCCGCTCCGAAGGCGCCCGGCAGGGCGCCCCGGGGCGGCGCCTCGTAGCCACGTTTCCTGAGCTCCCTGAAGTAGCGGAAGCCGACCCCCATCCATGGCGGCAAGGCAACCCGATCGGCAGCGACGTCTTTCCTGCTGGGGACCTGATACAGCGAGATGCGGCGCCGCAGGAGTTCGTGGTCGCACACCCGCGACCGCGTCGCGCCGTGCCCCTGCGCATACTCCAGGAGACGGCGGTTGTAGCCCTGTGGGGCATCGACCGCGACGGCTTCGGGATGCAGGCCATCGATCCAGTCGAGCATCGCCGGCGTATCGTCCCGTGCCGGCTCCGCGTCGACGAGTGCCTCCCTCCAACCGACCGCCGGGGCGAGGCGCCCGCAGCTGAGCGCCACGGCCGTACAGGGTCGCGACGCCGCGATGTCGATGCCGACCACCAGCCGATCGTCACTCATGCGCGCGTCACCTCCGCGGCCACCATAGTGTCAGCGACCACGCCGGGGCAAGGCCCGAACGTGCCCGACCGACGAACGATCCCGGCGGCGGGACGGGTCCCACGAGCTTGGCGACTGCGTGGGGGACCGGCAGACAGACGAGCCGTCGAGCGGACCCGTCCGGCCCGTGTCGCTGCCCTCAGTCGGCCTCGGCGCGACTGGTGGTGACGGTGAACCGCGGCGGCTTCTCGAGGTGGCGCTTCACCGTGCACTGCTCCACGGCGCGCACCACCGCCGACTCGTACTTCTCGGGGAACCCGGGCGGCAGATGAAGCTGATAGTCGATCCTTCCGACCAAGCCACTCTCCGAATCCCTGGTAGCCGTCATCGTGATGCCGGCGCCTTCTGTCGCGATGCCGCGTCGCTTCATGAAGCTCAACATGAAGATCCCGGCGCACGTCCCCAGCGACGCCATGAACAGGTCGAACGGCTCCGGCGCCGACCCGTCGCCCCCGCTGGCCACCGACTGGTCCGTATGGATAGTGAACCCCTTGTACTCGGCGTCGACGCGCAGGTTGCCGGGAAAGCTGATGCTCATGTCCATCTGGACTCCTCCACGAGCAGACGAAGTCACATCGCAGGCCATATACCCTACCGGGGTATCGACGACACACGGACGTACGACTCACGGCTCCCACGGCGGCGTCTCCGAACACCGGCAGGCACTGAACAGGAGAGGCCGCTGCCGCTGCCGCCCGGCACGGGATGTCGCTGCCGTACGACACGACGACCACCGGCCTGGAGTGTGACCACGCGCTTCACCGCCGACTCGCCCGAAGAGGACCATCCGCCGTGAAGTCACGATGGGCACGGTTCCCGGCGTGGGCCGCAGACCGCGCCCGTCAGCTCGTCACGCCGGGCGGGCCTCGTCGCCTTCCCCCCCGTGAGTGTCGCCGGAGGTCCCGTGACCACCGCTCAGCTCGAAGCCACAGACGTGGCAGAACGTGTCCGAGGCCCCGACCGCAGCACCGCACTGCGAACACCGCAGTGTGAGCGTACCCGAGACCTCGCTGACGACGGGTGGCGAGACGCTCGTGGAGGGAGGCTCGTAGGACGGCGCCGAAGGGCTCATCGTCGGTGGCCCAGACGGCGGCGCCGGCGGCGCCGGCGCCGCCGCCGGCGCGGGGGGTGTCGGGGGTATCGGCGGCGCGGGCACCGCTGCCGCCCCCAATGGCTCGGCTGCAGTGGCCCACACGTCCGCAGAGGACGTCACCGGGGCCTCTCCTGCTGCGGCGGGCGGCGCCGGAGTGTAAGCAGCCCCTGGCGCCGGCGGAGAGGCAGCGCCCGCCGTGGGACCGACCGGCAACGGCACACCGTACAAGGCGTGGTCGAGGAGAGCCGTCTCGCCGGTCGCTTGGAAGTACATCGCCACGAGGTAGGCGATGCCGTACACGCCGGTGAAGATCCCGAGGATCTGGCCGATGATGGGGATCATGCCGAGAAGCCCCCCCACCGCCCCGACGACGATGCCCCCGAGGAGCAGCGTCACGAAGGTCATCAAGTAGCCGGGTTTCTTCGCCAGAGCCATGCTCCCCGACATCGCCTCGCCGATCCCGCTGTCCCTGTCGGCGACGAGGACGAGCGCATACGCCCAGATCGTCATCAGGATCAGGCCGGGGATGACAAGCGCAACGAACCCAAGGCCGATGACGACCTCAAGCACGAGCATGGCGAGGATGAACCGGCCGATCCCTTCCAGCCCGAGTCGCAGGTCGCTCATCGAAGCCGCGCGCATCTCGCGCACGCGGCGCAGCATGATCTTGAGCAGCGTCGAGCACTCCCATGCCCCGACCACGATTCCCACGACCGCGATCACAATGGCGCCGAACACGACCGCTCCGGCCCCCACCTCCTCGATCTTGAGCTCGCCACCGCTCACCGCGGCGGTCAGCGACGTACCCGCCCCTAGTCCCACGAGCACGGTCACCACGACGATGACCACCGCGCCGATGGCTGCCGTGGCTGCCAGCGGCGCCAAGTCCTTCATGAGAAGATTCCATGCATCCTTGAAGCAGCGACCAAGGTCCATCTCCACACCCCCACTGGCTCGTGGTACTCACGTTGTCAACGACATGCTAGCCGAGTATGGCCCGCACGCACAGGGTGTTTCGCCCACAGCCTGCAGGCACTAGCGACGCGCAGGCGCCTGCAGAAGTGTCACGCCCGATGCAGTCCCTGCGCCAATGCTAACCAAGGCAAGAGCAGCGTTGCGGCATCTGGCATCAAGAGGCGGAAGAAGGTAGCTTAGTCAGGGCACAAGATTGACCCGCGGGATGCGCGGGCACAAGATGCCTGCTGAGGTGTCCGGCGAGCCCGTCCACAAGGAGGCGCCATGGAGGCCATCGCGTCCCTCAAGCGCGAGCATCGCGTGATGCGAGAGGTCTGCAAGGCGTGCAGGCACGAGCTCGACCGGGCGGGTCGCTGTCACGTCGTCGATGCGGCCGAGATCGAGCGTTTCATCGAGTTCTTCCGCTTCTACACCAACTCCTGCCACGACCCAAAGGAAGAGGACCTCCTCTTCAGCATGCTCCACCATAAGGGTTTGGCGTGGGATGAGGAGCCCCTCAAGAGCCTCTGCTACGAACACGACGCCATGCGTGCGATGTTGAAGGCCGCGGCCGAATGGGTGCCCAAGGCGAGACGCGGGGACCAGAGTGCACTCGAGCCGCTGTGTCACGACCTGCTCGCATACGTCGACGAGATCGAGCAGCATATGGCCAAGGAGGAGAGTGGGATCTTCGTACATGCTCTCGACGTGCTCTCCGAAGCTGACCACGATGAACTGACACGCGCCTTTGAGAACGTCGACAGCGAAGACAGCGAAGAAGGGGCTGTCGAATACTACGAGGGGCTCGCCCAAGACCTGACGAGTTACGGCACCTGACGGGGTCCGAGCCGCCGCCGATCACACGTCCCTGCTCCCTGTTCGGCGACCGCCTCCCGGCCGCCCACAGAGTATCCCGCCTGTTGACGGGCCGTGGTCTTCCTGCGCGGCATACGCTGGCAGGCCCGGTGCGCGGGTGGTATCCTGCCGCTCCCGCATCGTCCCGCCCGCCGTGCCATGCCCCGATCATGAGCATCATCGCCTTCGACAACGTCGAGAAGTCCTTCGGTGGTCGACGCCTGTTCGCCGCGGTCTCCTTCACCGTCGGCGCGCATGATCACGCCGTCCTCGCAGGCCGCAACGGAAGCGGGAAGACCACGCTCCTGCGCCTGATGGCGGGCGTCGAGCAGCCCGACTCCGGCGCCATCGCGCGCACCCGAGGCCGCCGCATCTGGCTGCACGAGCAGACGCCGGAGCTCGCCGGCGACCGACCGGTGAAGGACTACCTCACGGACGCGTTCGGGGAGGCGCCGCGCCTGGAGGCGAGGCTGCGCGCCACCGAGGAGGCCCTCGCCGGCCTCGACGAGCACAGCCCCACGTTGCGCGACACCATGCGCCTCTATCAGCAGCTCCAGCGGCGTTTCGAGGATCTCGGAGGGTACGCGTACCGCGCCCGGCTCGCCGGGATCGTCGAGGGCCTCGGACTCCCGGCGGACATGCTCGACCGCAGCCTGCACGCGCTCTCCGGCGGCGAGCTCACGCGCGTCACCCTGGCGCGCGCCCTGCTCGCCGACGCCGACCTGCTCCTCCTCGACGAGCCGACGAACCACCTCGACATCGACTCCGTCGAGTGGCTCGAACGATTCCTCCTCGACTACCGGCGTGCCTTCGTCCTCGTCACCCACGACCGCCGCCTGCTCGAGCGTGTCGGCCGGCGCGTGCTGGCGATCGAGGACGACCATGTCGAGAGCATCAACGGCGACTTCGCGACGTACGTTCACGAGCGCGAGGCCGACGGCGAGCTCCTGCGGCGCCGCTACGCCCAGGACGTCGAGAAGATCGAGCAGCTCCAGCGCTACTACGACCGCTTCCACGCCAAGAAGAACAAGGCCAAGCAGGCCAAGGCGAAGCTCACTCAGATGGAACGCATCAAGGCCGGGATGAAGGCGCCGCCGCGTGTCGCCCGTGGCCTGCGCCTGGGACTGCCGCAGCCACGGCCGTCGGCGCGCATCGTCCTCGAGATGAAGACACCGGCGCTCGTGGTGGGCTCGGCCGACGACCGCGGCGGCACGCGGACGCTCTTGCGCGACGTCGACGTCGTGATCGAACGCGGCGAGAAGGTGGCGCTCGTCGGCCCGAACGGCGCCGGCAAGACGACGCTCGTCGAGACCATCGCCGGTCTGCGCAGCTTGCCCGCCGGCGTCGTGCACCTCGGCCACAACGTCAGGCCGGCCTACTACTCGCAGCAGGGTCGCGAGCTCCGCGAGGAGAACACGGTCCTCGAGAACGTCCTCCCCCTCGTCGGGCACGACGAGGAGCAGGCCCGCCGCCTGCTGGGGCGCTTCCTCTTCACGGCGGACGAGGTCGAGAAGCAGGTCGCCGTGCTGTCCGGCGGCGAACGGAGCCGCGTGCGACTCCTGCGTCTGCTGGTCGGCGACGCCAACTTCCTGCTGCTCGACGAGCCGACCAACCACCTCGACGTGAGCTCGGTGGAGGCGCTCGCCGACGGCCTCGACGACTACCGAGGCACGCTGCTCCTCGTCACCCACGACCGGCACCTGATCGACCGGGTGGCCTCGCGGGTGCTCGAGATTAATGAGGGCTGCCTGGTCGCTCACCTCTCGGCGGAACGGTACTGGGAGGCGCGCGCCGCGCGACGAGGCGCCGCCGGTGATCACGTCACCGGCGGCGAGGACGTCCCCGGCGGTGCCCAGGCAGGGGACGCCCGCCGCCACACGGCGGCCGGGTCCGCGACGGCGACGCCAAGGGGCCGAGGCCGCAGCGGCGCCCGCCGACCGGTCGCACCGGCGGGCGCCGCCCAGTCCGGGCGGCGCGACACCGAGGGGATACGTCGACGCAGCAGCGAGGAGACTCGTCGACATCGCGCCCGGATGCGCGCAGCCGAGGCCGCGGTGCTCAAGCTGGAGCGCCGGTTGGGCGAGATCGACGCTGAGCTCGCCGACCCGGAGACGTACGCCGCGGGCGACGACGTGAAGGTGCTGCTGAACGAGCGCGCCGCTCTGGAGAAGGACCTGCAGGTCGAGTACGAGGCGTGGTCGCGTCTCGTCGACGACGAGGCGTGAGTCCCATGCCCCGTCCCGCCTCCTCCGGCCGCCATCCGACGACTCGTCCGTCGGCGGTCTGGACGCCCGACGACCGCCAGGCGGCGGCGCTGCAGGCGCGACTCCTGGCGTGGTACGAGCAGAACGGGCGCGACCTCCCCTGGCGCCACACGACCGACACCTACGCGGTGCTCGTCAGCGAGGTCATGCTCCAGCAGACGCAGGTGTCACGCGTCGTCCCTGCGTACGGCCGCTTCCTTGAGACGTATCCGACGTTGCAGGCGCTGGCCATGGCGCCGCTCGCCGACGTCCTGCGGTCCTGGCGTGGCCTCGGCTACAACAACCGCGCCGAACGCCTCCGGCGTTGCGCGCGTATCTGCGTCGCTCGGCGGGTGCCGGGACGTCCCGCCGCGCTGCCCGCGACTGTCGAAGGGCTGGGCGCCCTCCCGGGGATCGGACCGTACACAGCGCGCGCGGTCATGGTCTTCGCCTACAACGCCGACGTCGCCGCGGTCGACGCCAACGTGCGCCGTGTCCTCGTCCACGAACTCGAGCTGCCGGCCGACCTGCCGCCGTCCGCGATCCAGGCCGTGGCCGACGCCGTGCTCCCCCACGGCCGGAGTCGCGACTGGCACAACGCGCTCATGGACTACGGCGCCCTGGTGCTCACGGCCCGATCCGCCGGCGTCGCGCCGCGCACCCGCCAGGGCGCCTTCGTCGGGTCCCGTCGCTGGTACCGCGCGCGACTGCTGCGCGCCGTCCTCGACGACGGTCCCCAGACGAAGGCCGGCCTGGCGGCGCTGCTCGCCGTCGACGGACCGTTCGTCCACGACCTCGTCCTGGCCCTCGAGCGCGACGGCCTCGTGCGCCGCTCGGGCGACACGGTGGCGGCGGCCTGACGTGACGTCTGTGGAAGCGGGCGGACGCCTGAGAAGACGCACCCGAGGGTATCCTTCGGCGCGCAACGAGACAGGATCGTGACCGTGGTCCACGACGTCGACATCGTCCATGTCCCCGAACAGGCCGTCGCCGTGCTGCGCCGGCGCAGCCCTCTGGCCGACATCGGCACCCGGATGCGGCACCTCCGCGAGCTCGTCGCTGGAGCAGGGCTGACGCCCGGGGAGCCGATGACGGCGCGCTTCTACGACACCCCGGAGACAGCCATCCCCGACTACGCCGTGTGCCTGCCCGTCGAACCCCGTGCCGACGGTTCGATACCGGACGACATCGGAGAGGCGCGCGGCGAGCTCGTCCCCGCGCACCACGCCCTCACGACCACGCTCCCCGGTACCCTGGACGACGCCGGGGACGCGGTGCGCGCGCTGTACGAGGCGCTCGATGCACTCGGCTACCGTGCCAACGGCCCGTTGACCGTGGTGTACGAGTCGGCGCCGGAGCCCCCCGCGGCGCCGTGGCTGCACGTCATGGAACTGCGCGTCCCCTACGCGCGCTGACCCAGCGACGCGAGCCGGACGTGCGGGGAGCGGATCGGCGTCCGCCGACCCGGCGCGGACGCATGCACACCCGGCGGTGTCGGACCCCTGCACACCAAGCGGTCGCGGGCCCGCGCAGACCGGACGGGCGAGCCTCCGCGTGCCCGGGTTTGACGCCGGCGCGGCGTGGGGATATCATTTGTGCCTGAAGGAACAAACTCGATGATTTTCAAGGAGGGATGTGAGATGACGAACCATGTGCTTCTGCTGCTGAACAGGGCGCTGACAGGAGCCGGAGAAGCCATCGGAACGCCCTCCGGCGTGAATCCTGAGCTGCTCCGTTCGTATGCCCCCAAGGGGCCGAACGGCGAGCTCGACTTCTTCGGCAACGAGGTGTCCATGCGACATCTGCGCGGCCGCTGACGAGCCCCATCGCCGCGAGCGACGTCCCCCCCGTCGCGGACGGTCAAGAGGCCCTTCGCCGCCTGGCTCCGGCCCCCCGACCCGCCAGGCACCAAGGCGAAGGGCCTCACCCCTTTCTTGAGCCTGACACCCCTCCTCGCAATCTTCTTGAGCCTGACACCCCTCCTCGCAACCCCTCGGTCCTCAAGGCCGCCCTCGCGCTCCGAAGCGCGGCTTGAAGTCCGCGCGGGACCTGCCGATGATGTGGACGTACCGCGCCGACGCTCCGGAAGCCCGGCATGCACGCCCCTGTCAGCGACAGACGATGGACGCACCTGCTCTGGGTGGCCGAGGGCTGCATCGCCGCGGGCGCCGTCGTAACGCTCGTCCGCGGCGGCTTATCAGACGAGATGGTCGCGACGATCATCTACCTGGGCCTCTGCGCCGTCGTCTTCTTGCTGCCGGGCGCCGTCCTGTGCCAGGCGGCGGTCCCGGGCCTGCGGCCCGAGCGCCGCCGCCTCGTCCTCCAGACCCACCTCGCCCTCGCCGCAGCAGCGGTGGCCGCCACCCTCGGCGCCTCGCGTGGCTGGGAGGCCATCATCGCCATCCTGGCGACGGGGAACGCCCTGCTCTCGCTCGAGATGGAAGCCCGCGAGACGTCCGCCCCGGACGGCGGCTGAGGCATGGCTGCCAGGAGCCGGGCGAGATTGCGGTGTGCGCCCTCAGGCGCCGAGGTACGCGACCTGCGCCCTCAGGCGCCGAAGTACGCGGGGTAGCGGCGCACCTTCTTCTTGCGCCGCTGGTAGGTGCGCGCCAGCTCGATGAAGATGCCGACGTCGCGCTCGAGGTCGGCCTGGGTGCCGTCGAAGTAGAACACCCGGATCGGCAGGCCGTCGAGGTCGCGCTGCACGAGCGGGTACACGGCTTGCGTCACGATGCCGTTCATGCAACTGAACGGGCTGATGTCGATGATACCGTCGGCGCCCTTCTCGTAGAGGTAGATCGACTTCCCAGTGGAGAGCACCATCTCGCCCAAGGCCCCGTTGTAGGGCAGGTAAGGCTCGCTCATCCTGAGGACCTCGCGCACATCGTGCGGCTCCTCGTAGCCGACGAAGTCGTCCTTCCAGTCGCGGTACAGGGCATGCTCGTCGGCACGCTGGATCTTCGTCGTGATGACACGGACCGCCGCCTCGACGGAGTACTTGCGACCCTCCGCCTCGAGGCGACGGCGATGCTCGTCGTCGGTGTACCAGACCCACTCGCCGATGTCGGCGAGCCAGCACTCGCCGCCGTGCTCCTCGACCACGCGCACGAGGTCGAAGTTCGCGAACGTGTTCGAGCGGCAGAAGATCTCGCCCACGACGCCGATGAGGGGCCGCGTGCGGTCGTAGTCGGCGGGGATGGCGCGGAACCGGTCGCGCGCCTTGAGGAGCGCGGCGCGGACGGCGGCCAGACGCTGGCGGTGTGAGACACCCATCAGGCTCAGCGCCTCGCCGACCTCGACGATGCTGTCGAGGTAGACGCGGTCGGCGTCGCCCTTGTGGCGCTCGTACGGCCGCGTCTTGAGCAGCGCCTTCATGAGGATGTCTTGGGCGACGACGGCCCGCCAGGCGGTACGGACGAGGTCGATCGAGTAGTCGCCGATCGACTGGTAACCGTCGTTGGACGTGATCGTGATGAGCGGGATGTCCTGGTACCCCATCTCGTCGAACGTCGTGCGGATGAGGTGGAGGTACTGCCCGAAGCGGCAGGGGCCGTTGGCGGTGGGCATGAGGAAGGCGACGTTCTCGCGTCCCTCGTCCTCGATGATGCGCAGGAAGTCGCCGATGCAGATCCTCTGCGGATAGCACTCCTCGCCCGAGGTCACGCGGCCGCCGAGCTCGAGGGTGCGCTCGTTCGAGTCGGTCGTCGGCCAAGCCTCCATGCCGATCGAGCGGATCGCGCTCGCCAGGAGGTAGCTGCCGCCGTACGGCATGTGCGGCAGATAGAGACGACGGCCTTCGAGCCCCTGCTCGCGCAGGACCTTCTGGACCTTGGGGTCCATGACCTTGGCGCCGTCAGCGGGAGCCAAGCGGCACCTCCTCGACGGCCGCGGGCGCCTCCTGCGGGGCGGCCTGCGACCACCAGCGCAGAAAGCCCTTGCTGTCGAGGTACGCCTCGCAGCGCGTCATCGCCCCGGCGTCGTTCTGGTGCTCGTCGAACTGCAGGGTCAGGTACGGCTTGCCCGAGGCGGCACGGACGTAGTGCTTGACGTACGAGTCCGGGCCACACTTGAAGTTCGTCATGTAGATGAGGTGCAGGCGCGGATGGTCGCGGACGAAGCGCGCCGCCTGGAGGATCTTGCGCCCGTAGTTCCAGTACATGTTGGGCACGATGTCGTTGATGTCGATGCCCTTGATCGGCAGGAAGTCGAGCGGGACGACGTTCACCCCGTAGAACTTGCGCAGCTTGCGGGGGATGTCCATGTTGACACCCTTGTCGTACATGTTGTACGGACGACCGACGAGCACGATGCCGAGCTCGCCCGTCTCGTCGAGCGTGGCGAGAGCGCGCTCGCCGGCCTCGAGCAGGGCGGCGCGGAACGCATCCTGGGCGCGCGCGGCGGCGTCGAGAGCGGCGCGCACGCGCCGCTCGTCGGCGCCCAGGCGCGCGCCCGTCTCGCGTAGATCGCGCGCCAGTTCTTCTTGGCTCTGTCGAAAGCGCACCAGCGGTGAGAGCAGCTTGTCGCGATGCTCCTCTATGCGCGGGGCAGCACGCACCACGAAGGGCAGCGTCTGGCCCCAGGGACAGGCATGCGAGTTGAACTGCGGGAACTCCGTCTCTTCGTTGATCTGGTTGGGCAGGAACACGTGGTCGACGCCCTCGCGCAGCAGCCAGTCGACGTGGCCGTGAGCGACACGGATCGGGAAGCACGGTTCGGCGACCGAAAGGTCGACGCCCACCTCACGGATCGTCTTGTCGGTCTCGGGCGAGAGCACCGGCCGCGCGCCGAGCTCGGCGAAGAACGTGGCCCAGTACGGCAGGCGTTCGAACGTGTACATGCTGCGCGGGATGCCGACCGTCGGCGCATCGTCGCCGACGCGCTCGCGAGCCTCGTGATACGGCTCGAGCAGCAGCTCTTCACGCAAGGCGATGAGATCCTCGATCACGGGCTGCTTGTCGACCTTGGCGGGCTTGCGGTAGCGGTCGGAGCACTTGTCGCCCCAATAGGTCTTCTCGCCCTCGATCGTGAACTGACGGACGTCGCACTCGTTAGAGCAGCCCTTGCAGACGAAGTCGATGACCTTGTAGTCGACCTGTTCAAGGTCCCAGCCGCGGAACGTCGTCGTCGCCCCCGTCCGCTGGATGCGTTCGCGAGCGAGGAGGGCCATACCGAGGGCGCCGATCACGCCGTTGTACGGCGGGACGATGATCTGCTTGTCGAGGATGTGGCTGAAAGCGGCAGCCACGGCGTCGTTGTAGGCAGTGCCGCCCTGGAAGAAGATGCACTCGCCGATCTTGCGCTCGCGCACCAGGCGGTTGAGGTAGTTGTAGGCGATCGAGAAAGCGAGACCGGCGACCAGGTCTTCGCGGCGCGCGCCGCGCTGCTGATAGGCCATCACGTCGCGCTCCATGAACACGGTGCAGCGCTCGCCGAGACGGATCGGCGCCGGCGAGCTGAGGGCCATGCGCGCGAACTCGCCCTTGATGTCGATGCCGAGCTTCTCGGCCTGCTCCTCGAGGAACGAGCCCGTGCCGGCGGCGCAGGCCTCGTTCATGGCGAAGTCGACGACGATCCCGTCCTGCAGGCTGATGAACTTCGAGTCCTGACCGCCGATCTCGAAGATGGTGTCGACCTGCTTGCCGATACGGCGGCCGATGAAGTCGGCGCCCGTCTTGTGGGCGGTGATCTCGTCGGTGACGGTGTCGGCCCCGGTGAGCTCGCCGATGAGCTCGCGCCCCGAGCCGGTCGTGCCTACGCCGCGCAGCACGATACGGTCACCGATCTCGTCGCGGATCTCGGCGAGCCCCGCGTTGACCACCTCGACGGGGCGGGCGTCGGTCGTCGTGTAGATCTCTTTGATGACCTCGCCCGCCTCGTCCATGACGACGAAGTTCGTCGAGACCGAACCGATGTCGATACCCATGAACACGTCGACAGGACGCCCGTCTGCCGGCCACTCATAGGGTTTGACCGTGTCGCGGAGCAGCAGGACCTTCTCCATCGAAAGGGGTTCGGCGACGGGGAACTCCGCCGCGGGCAACGCGGCCGGTTCGAGGCCGGCGACCAACGGACCCTCCTCACCGGCAGCGGCCTCGAGCAGCGCCGCCCCGATCGCGCCCATCGAGAAGTGGAACTCGGGCACGAACAGGCCCCCGTCCTCGAGTCCGAACGCCTCGCGCAACGCCTGCACGGCGCCCTTGTTGGCGGCGACGCCGCCGATGAACGCGACCGGGGGGGCGACGACCTTGCCCTTGGCGATCGTCCCCCTGAAATTGCGTACCACGGCGTCGCAGAGGCCGCGGAGCACTTCCGGAGGTTCGTAGCCCTTCTGCTGGGCGTGGATCATGTCGCTCTTCGCGAACACGCTGCAGCGTCCGGCGATGCTCGCCGCCTTGCCGGCCCCGAGCACGATGTCGCCGACGTCCTCGATCTCGTACAGCAGCCGGCTCGCCTGCTGGTCCATGAACGACCCGGTACCGGCGGCGCAGTCGCCGTTCGTCTGATAGTCGGAGATGCCGCCGGGGGCGCCGGCGTGTGACGCGTCCAGGCGGATGAACTTCGAGGTCTCTCCGCCCATCTCGAAGATCGTCTGGGCCTCGGGGTGCAGGCTCGAAAGGCCACGAGCGATGGCCTTGAACTCGTTCTCGAACGGCGCCCCGAGGGCCTCCGCGATAAGTCGCGCTCCCGACCCCGTGACGCGGACGCCGCGCAGGACCTCGGCCGGGACGACATGGTGGAGTTCTTCGAGAAGCCTCTTCGTCGCCTCCGCGGGGCTCCCCTTGATGCGCCGATACCGAGTGACCAGCAGGGGACGGCCGTCAACGAGGGTGAGACCGTCGCGAGAGGTCTGGAAGAGGTCTGGGCGCTCCGTCAGGAGCCGGGAGAAGAGGTCGCGGTCGTCAGGGTCGCCGACGAGAGCCGCCTTGAGGCTGATGCAGCCGATGTCGATGCCGAGCGAAGCCATGAGGCGTCTGACGTGTACCTCCGGAAGAGCCTCTGAGCCTGACGGCCCTTACCCTACTGACCATGACCGGGGCCCGCAACTCAGTCTGACGGTCGGAGCCCACCACACGTGGATCAAGACTACGTGACTCCCGTATGGGCGTCAAGCCGCGTGCCGTTACGGGTAGGCGACATCCCGTCGAGAGCGAGAGGTTCCCGCCGGCCGAGTCCCGTACGTGCCTTGCGGCGCCCGAGGCGTCGGCCCCGACAAAAGGGGAGACGTCGCTCCCTGGTGGCCGCCGAACCAAGCTACGCGCCTGCGACAGGACACGTCGGGGCGCCGGCGACGAGATGTCACCTCGGCGCCGCATCAGACGTCACCCGTCGCCCCCGTTCGTGAGCCTGTGCGGCCGGCCGGCGCGTCGCTACCATGATGGGCGACGCGCCGGCCGGCCGCCGCTCTCAGTCCACCGCACCTGTGGGGGTCACGACCGTGAACGGAACGACCACATTGACGAACCGCGAGCGCCGCGAGGACATCGCCTTCTTGAGCCAGGCGTACACCGAGCGCGGCCGTCGCCCGGAGGAGGTCCTCGACGCCTCCGAACGCGAGCGCTTCGCGAGCGCCGAGACCGACGAACAGGCCGGCCTCTTCTTCAAGCTCCTCTGCCGCGGCGCCCTCGCGGCGCAACCCGCCCCCGACACCGTGATCGACGCTGACTGGCGCCGCCTCGTGGCGGCGGGTGTGCTCGACGAGCTCTTCGCGGGCACCTTCGACCTTGGTCGCTATGCCCTCGACCCGCCGGTCTCGCGTAGCGACAGCAAGGGCAAGGTCATCGACTTCACGCGTCTCGCGGCGACGCGCGACACGTGGTCACGGCTCTTGCCCGAGCCCCCAGACCCCGACGTGGCCGTCGACGTGCTGCACGCCGCGTCCGGCGGCGCGCTCAAATCTCGCGCCTTCTGGGCCGTCCGCGAGATGCGCCGCTACGGACTATGGCGCAACGAATCGCTCGACCGCTTCGCCTGTGTCCCGGACGGGCGCGTCCGCAAGCGCGCCGTCCGCATGGGCCTCATCGACCTGCCCGAAAAGGCCGACACGTTCGCCGACATGAAGGCGGTCTCGCGCGCCCTGCATGCCGTGCTGCGCCTCGGCGACGCGCCACAGGCCGCCTACGACCTGCCCATCAGCGCCGCCGACCAGCGTTGCGAGATCTGCGACGCCGCGCGCATGGCGAGTTGCGCGATGCCTCACTGCCGCTGGCGGCGCGAGCACGCTGAAGCCTGAGGCCCTCTGGGTGCGGTGAGCGGCGCCGGCCGGCGCCGCTCACCGCACGACGATCTCCGTCACCGCTGCCGCGCTCTGCTGGTTCCCGCCACGGTCCACGGCCGTCAGTGTCAGCATGTACGTCCGACGCGCCGGCGGCTTCCAGCGCACCACGGCCGGCGTGTCGACCGGTATCCAGCCGCGATCGATCACGGCGAGGACCTTCCCCGCGCTGCTGCGGACGCGCGCCGTCACGCGCACCTTGGGACTGTACGGGTCGTGCACGTTGAACGCCACTCGGACGCTGTTCCCCAGCAGCGGTGTGACACGCGCCGGCGCCCGAAGCCGCGGACGGTAGCGGTCGACGATGACGGGACGCGAGGCCGCGACCTCACCGAGAGCACTCGCCGCCGTGGCTCTCACGCTGTACGTGGCGCTCGTCGCGCGCGTGCCGTCGCCGAGAAGACCGTCCCACACGACCGACCGCTCTCCGGCCCCGTACGTGACGCTGGCCAAGGTGCGCACGGGCGCGCCGTCGCACCGGACCTCTATCGCCACTGCAGCGCGACGTGTCAGGGTGAATCCGATCGAGGTCGTGTCCTTGATCCCGTCGCCGTTCGGCGAGAGGGTCGCGGGCGCACAGGTGAGAAACCCTAGCGTCCTGTCGACGACGACCGTCGTCACCTGCGACGAGCGGTTTCCTGCGGCATCCCTCAGCTCCAGACGGAGCAAGACGCGACCCTCGGGCACCGGCAGCAGCGCGCCCGACGACGAGATGCGGCCATCCCAGGGGATCGCCCGCGAGCCGGCCGCCACGGAGCGCCAGCCGACGATGTCGCGCAAGACGTCGCCGCCCGCATCGACGACGCGAGCCCGCGCCGCGCACGCCTCGGCAGTGGTGAACCGCAGGCGGCATGAGTCGGCGTACCCATCGCCGTTCGGGCTGAACACGCCCGGGACCACCCGCACGTCGGTCGCGATCGGCGCGACGGTATCGACCCTGACGGTGGCCGTGGCCGCCCGCGCGTCGACGCCCGAGACGCCGGCCCGGCCGACGATCCTGTACGCGCCGTCAGGGACGACCGCGCCATCGTCGTCCCGGCAATCCCACCTGACGTCGACCTCCCGGCCGTTGCCCGGGACCGTTCGCACCGCGACGCCCGCCTCGTCGATGACCTCGACCCTCCAGTCAGCCGGCGCCGAGATGCGAAAGCGCACGCGGGTACTGTCACCGACGCCATCGGCGTTGGGGCTGAGAGCGGCTGTCCCCACCTCGTACTCGTAGATCTTGGGCAGACCCATCGCCGCGACCGCCGTCCGGACCCCCGCGAGTCGACGGTAGAGCGCATCGCCGGGGCAGGCGGTGTAGTTGGCCTGACGGTGTCCGGCGATCACCGGGAAGACGACCGCTTCCCCGTCGCGGAACTTCTGCGTCGCGCGGCACACCATGCGTGCCCGCCCCTGGGGGTCCACGTGGTGGACATCGAGTTTCCACGCCAGGAGCTTCTTCAGGGCGCCCATCATGGCCGACGGCGGGTCCGCCGTCCCGAAGGTGCCGATCATGGCGACGCCGGTGCTACCGGTGTTGAAACCGAGGACCTGGGCGCCTACGACGCCCTTGGTGACCCCCCCGTACCGGCCTTCGTAGATGGTCCCGTAGCGGTCGATCAGGAAGTTGTAGCCCAGGTCGCTCCACTTCAGGCCCTTGGTGTCGTAGTAGTAGATGCCGCGGACGAGGCCAGGGGCCTGGGCGCGGGTGTACGAGTTCGCGTTCACGGTGTGGTGCACAAAGGCCATCTCGACCGGCGCGAACGCCGGCGCGCCGCTGCGCCACGACTCGTCCGCGCCCCATTCGGCGCGGCGCACGATCTTCGGGGTCGCCGTCATGGCGCCGACCGACGAAGGGCCGAGACCGGCGATAGTCGCCACCGCCGAGCGCAGCGCCGAGACGGCCGTATCGAGGGGCGTCCCATCGCCACTCGTGTTCAGGAACATGAGGCGGACGCCGCGCAGTCTGAAACCGGACGGCGCGGCGGCACGGACCTCGACGAACCGCGCTTCATCGACCCACACCGGCTCGGTGAACGCCGCCGGAGCCTCGGCCGCCGCGTCCGCGGCGGCCTCCGTCGCGCCCGCACGTTCGAGGTCAAGGTGATACCACTCGCTCCACGACGTCCCGTCCTCGCTCGCCCTCAGGTCGACGGTCACGCGCCGACCGGCCGCCGAAGGCTCGTCGCACAACAGGCCGACCATGTCGAAGGAGAACCCGGGCTCGACGACGCGACTGGCGCTGCGCGGCGCACGCGTCGCCGGCGGCCCGCCCGTCGTCGCCCCACGGCCAGCGGCGTTCGTCTGCCCCACCACCGGCAGTCCGCCGTCGAGCGTAAGGGTGCGTTCACGCACCGGCGGCGTCACGACCCAGCGCGCCGCCGCGCCGCTCACGCGCGGCACCGTCCACACCGCGCCGAGCGCGATCGCGACGACGACCGCCAAGGCGACCGCCCGGCGGGCGGCTCTCCGGCACGCGACTCTTGGCACGCTCTCCCTCATCGGTACGTGATTCGACAGGTCGGCGCCGTCCCCTTAGCTCCCACGGTCACCTTGACCCTGAAGGCCGTGCGCCGGAGCGCCCTCAGGGCGCTCCGGCGCACGGCCTTACTCGCTTTGAACGGCGGTCGTCAGCGGACGGCCGCCGCCTCCTCTCGCTCGCCGGCCTTCTGACTCACCATGCACGACCAGATCGGCGCGTAGACGCGTTCGACCTCGGCCGCGTACTTGTCGATGGGGTCGCGCAGCTCGGTGAACAGGCTCTCGGCTCCGGGGTGCGTCGGCCTCGCCCCAGTCGCGGCCATGATCTCGCGCGACTGATTGGGGTTGTCGATCAACATGCAGGGCTTCAGCAGGTTGTCGCTGAAGGGCTGACGACTGCGGATCTCACGGAAGTACGGCGAGTTGAACGCCTCGATCAGCGTCGTGTCGTGGATGTTGTCGGTGGCGAAGTGGGTGAAGATGCACGGTTCGACCCACCCCTCGCTGTTGATGTGCACGTAGTGCTTGCCCGCGATGCAGCCGTTGACGTAGGGAGCGTCGCCCCAAAAGTCGACGGGGAACATCGCTTTCGTGTTACGGATGCGCAGGATGCCTTCGCGGAACTCGTTGCGCTCCTCAGGCGTGAGCATCATCGAAGTGTCCGGGCTGCGTCCGATCGGCATGTAGAGGAAGTGCCAGCTGAGGACAGCTCCCCTGGCCACCAGCGGGTCGACCCATTCGTCACTGATCAGCATGCGCCAGTTCTCGCGGGTCACGGTAGCCGAGTAGCCGAACACGACGCCACGCTCGCCCAGCAGATCCATCGTGTCGAGGATGTGCCGGTAGACGCCCTTGCCGCGCCGCGCGTCGGTCGACGCCTCGTCGCCTTCGAGACTGAGCATGGGCGCGATGTTGCCGAGCTCGGCGAGCCGGTCGACGACCTCCTCATCGATCAGGGTCCCGTTGGTGAACACCTGGAAGTAGCACTCCTGGTTGTTCGCCGCCAGGTCGAACAGGCCGTCGTAGAAGAACGGCTCACCGCCGAGGAGCGTGTACAGGTAGACCCCCATCTCGGTGCCTTCGTCGACGATCCTCTGCAGGACCTCGGGCTCGAGATCCTTGCTCGCCGGATACTCGCCGGCGTAGCAGCCCTTGCACGTCAGGTTGCAGCGCATCGTAGGGCTCATGAGGATGGTCGTCGGCGCCCACACGCCCGGAGCCGAAGCGATGAAGTCCTTCCGTTTGGCCACACCGCGAAGAAGAGTATTGACGATAAGACACTCGATGAAGCGGTCGCGGCACTTGGGACTGAGCTCCTGGCTGACGTGACGGGCGATGGACAGGGCAGGATGGTCCTCCTCCACCTTGTCACGCACAAAGCGGACAGCGCCCTTGTACTGGTCGGGCGTGATGCTCTCGGCCAGCTTGAACGCCCTCACGATGCTCTTCTTGTTGCCGCTCGCCGCGGCCTCGAGCATCTGATTGATGACACGCCTCTCCAGCTTGCCGTAGAGGCCGGCCGTAGTGGCCATGACGTTCCTCCTCCCTTCAGCCGTTCGCGACTTTGCCCTCGGGTCGCGACGATCCTGGCCCGATACGAGCCGGGGAGCGAGGGGCGGCGGACGGCCGAGAGAACGACCGCCGCCCTGACGCGCCTCGTCCTCGCGGGGGCGGCCATATGCCTGTGAGTTTATCACCCGTTCACTAGTACGGACCGTGAAGACGCGCGTCCAAGGATCCTGTGCCCGACGGCTTCACGATCCTGTCCGTCCGGGCCGGTGTCGCCAGAGCGGGCGACGCCTTCGTTGACAATCCGTCTATGCGTCCTCATTCTTCCCGCGCGAGCTGCCGATAACCGGACGGTACGAAACGGCAAACCTGCCGTGAGGCAGGGACGCAAAGCCAGAGGTCTTGGATGGCCAAGATAGCTCGGTTGCCGAACCGGCCCGCCTGCGGTGCATTCTCGAGCACTCCACGGTCTCCCCGTCCCTCCTGCTTCGTCCCGCCTCGCGGCAGCGATGAGCGCCCGGACGCCGGCGCGGCCTGTGGCCGGACCCTGCCTGGCGCTGAGCACTGATACGGAGGCGAGGACGATGAGGACGCGGCTCACCCTGTCGCTGCTGACCGTCCTCATACTGCTGGCCGTCGCGCCGGCCTCGGCCGCCGCTCTGGGCGACAAGGTGAACCCGGGCGTGCTCGTCGCGCTGGACGCAGCGGGCGCCGATGAGGCCGTGCCCGTGCTCGTTCTCGCCCCCGGCCACCTGGGAAAGGTCTGCGACCGTCTCCCGGCGGGCGTCGCCACCACGAGGCTGTCGTTGGTCGGCGCCGTCGGCGCCTGGCTCAGCGCTGACCAGATCGACGCGCTCGCCGGCGAGGACTTCGTCGACGCGATCGTCGCCGACAACCCCGTGTACGGCATCGGCGCGGCTTCGATGGACGTCACGCGCCTCACTGTCGGCCTCGGAGACCTCGTCGCGCCCGAGGCTGGCGGCCCGAGCGGCGACGGCGTCACGGTCGCGATCCTGGACAGCGGCGTGGGCGTCAACACCGACCTGCCCGAGTCGCGTATCACGGGCTGGCTCGACCTTGTCAAGGGCAAGAAGCATCCATACGACGACGCGGGCCACGGCACTTTCGTCGCCGGCCTCATCGCCGGCGACGGCCGCGCGTCGCTGCCGATCGAGGACGGAGGGTTCGCGACGACGCAGTTCCGGGGCGTCGCCCCGGAGGCCGACGTCGTCGCGATCAAGGTGCTCGATGGCTTCGGCCAAGGCCGCGCTTCGACCGTGATCGCCGGCATCGCGTGGGCCATCGCCCACAAGGACGAGTACGGTATCCGCGTCCTCAACATCTCCATCGGCGGCAGCCCGTCAGGGCCGGTCGCCGAGGACCCGATGGCACAAGCGGTGGAGGCGGCCTGGGACGCGGGCATCGTGGTCGTCTGCGCCGCCGGCAACGAGGGCGAGTTCGGCCTCGGCGGCGTCCTCTCGCCCGCCAACGACCCGGCGGTGATCGCAGTCGGCGCAGCAGACACCCGCCAGACAGCTGATCCCTCTGACGACTCGGTCTGCGCCTACAGCTCGATGGGACCGACGCTCTACGACGAGTTCGCCAAGCCGGACATCGTCGCCCCGGGCAACCGGGTCGTCTCTCTGCGCGAACGGGCCAGCTACATCGACCGGGTGTACCCCGAGAACCTGATCCCGGTCTCCGCCTACGCGCCGGATGCGCCGGCGAACGTGAAGTCCGACTACGTGAAGCTCTCCGGCAGCAGCACGGCCGCCCCGATCGTCGCCGGCGCCGCGGCGCTGATGATCGGTGAGGACCCCGGCCTGACGCCCGATGACGTCAAGCTGCGCCTTATGCGCAGCGCCGACCCGCTCGCCGGCGCTCCGGAGTACCAGCAGGGCGCCGGGATGCTCGACATCGACGGCGCCCTGGCCGAGACGGCACTGGCCGACGGTCCGACGCTCTCCGCCGACCTCGGCGACGGCACGACGATCCTCAGCGACGACACGTACGTCGCCTGGACCAAGTTCGCCTGGACGAAGTTCGCCTGGACGAAGTTCGCGTGGACCAAGTTCGCGTGGACGAAGTTCGCCTGGACAAAGTTCGCCTGGACGACGTCCGGCTGGACCGTGCTCACCGAGGGGCAGTGACCTCGACCGACCACGCCCAACCAGCCGAGGCTCCGGCAGAGGCGCATCAGCAGCCCGCGGTCGTACTCACGGTCGCGGCCACGTCACTCGCCGCCGTCACGGGCCTGGCTGTCGCCGCCAGGATCGACGGCGCCGGCATATCCATGGCGCTGGGCGCCTTCGTGGCGTTGGCCGCCCTCACCGACCTGCGCGAGATACGGCTCCCCGTCGTCGGTGTCGTCACGCTTTCGTTCGTCCCCGTGCTCGCCGCGTTGATCGAGCTCGGTCTCTGGGAGGCGCTCGTCGTGGCGGCGGTCTCGGGCGCGGCGACCGCCGGCTTCACCCGCGATCTCCTCAAGGTGACGTTCAACGTCGCGAACTACATCGTGTCCACTTTCGCCGGCGGCCTGCTGTACCTGGGACTCCTGCCGCTCGACGCGAGCTTTCTTGAGAAGGTCGTGCCGGCGTTCGCCGCCACGGCGGTCGACTTTCTCGTCAACACGTGGCTGCTCGCGGCGGTCGTCTCGCACGGCTCCTCGACCCACGCCGTGACCGTCTGGCGGCGCAACTACCAGTGGGCCTTCCCGGGGTATCTTGCGGGAGCGACCATCGCGGTCGTCGCGGCATGGCTCTACGACGCCCTCGGTGTCGCCGGGCTCCTGCTCGTCATCCCGCCGCTGTTCCTCATCTACTCCTCGTATCAGGTCTACGTAGGCCGGGTGCGTGACCGGGAGAGTTTCGACGCCACGATCGCCTCCTTCCGGCGCGAGCTCGAGGCCTCGGAACGCCTGCACGGGGAGCTGCGCGACGCACAGCTCAAGGTGGCGGCCGAGATCGACCGCGCGCAACGCATCCAGCTCGACCTCCTGCCCTCGTGCGCGCCGGCCGTCGAGGGCCTCCGGTTGGCGCAACGCATCGAGTTCGTGGCCGAGGTGGGCGGCGACTACTACGACTACATGGAGTTCGGCGACGGCCGCTGGGCGATCGTCTGCGGCGACGTCATGGGCAAGGGACTCGCCGCGGCCCTGATCATGGCGATGGCGCGCTCGTTGCTGCGCGACGCCATTGCCCCGGGCAGACGTCCCGCGAAGGTGCTCAGCGAGGTGAACGACGGCCTGGCCCGGGATCTCGCGGGCCAGCGCATGCCGACCTTCCTCACCCTGACCATCGTCGCCTTCGATCCCGGGACGAGGACGGCGACGATCGCCGGCGGCGGTCACAACCCCGTCCTTCTATTCCGCGACGGCGAGGTGTGCGAGTTCCCTTCGCAGGGGGCGGCTCTGGGCGTGCGCGCTGGGTTGACATTTGCTGAGGACCAGATCGAGCTCGCCCCTGGCGAGCGCCTCGCCGTCTTCACGGACGGGCTGACGGAGGCGCGCTCGCCGTCGGGCGAGCTGTTCGGCCGCCGGCGCCTCGCTGGAGTCCTGGCGCGGTCGGGCAACGCCGATCTTGACGACGTGCTCAACGCGACCTGGCGCGAGATCGCGCACTTTCGCCAGGGCTCGCCCGCGACCGACGACGCCACGCTTCTGCTCATGGAGGCGCGCTGATGGCCGCTGTGACCGCAGCGCATGGGAGCGCCGCCACCCCAGGCGAGCGTCAGATCGCGACCCTGCAGGTCTGTCGCTACGTGGTGAGTACGGCCGCGCTGCACGATCTCATCGGTCCGTGCGACTTCGGCGTCTCCTCCGAAGACCTCGCGAGGCATGCGGTCGAGGCGCTGCGCAGCCGCAAGTTCATGGCCTACACCGTGGTCCTGGCAGGCCGCGTCCACGCCGACCAACTGTGCTTCGTCCCTCAGGACGGCTGGTGCGACATCTTGGGGATCAGCACCAACGGCTGGCGCCGCCACCATGGCGACCACCGCCGCGGCCTCAACGAGATCCTGAGCGACCTCGCCGCCGCGGTCGCTTGTGCGAGGCTCCGCATCCTCAGTGCGACCGAGATGGCCGCGGAACGCGACCGCGGCGTACCCCTCGCGGCGGCGCAGCTCGGAGCCGCGGCGGACCTCGCTCGGGCGCGCGCCACGATCGAGGCCGCCCTGCAAGAGGGCGGCCTCGACGCCACGGCGCGCGCCCGCTACATCCTGTGCATCTCCGAGGCCGCCAGCAACATGCTGCTCCATGGCGGAGGCGGCGGTACACTGTGTCTGCGACGGCTCGACGATCGTCTGCGCACCGTCGTCGTGGACCACGGTCCGGGACTCCAGTTCACCAATTGGATAGAGCCGCCGCGGGGAGAATGGCGGGTATCAATGGGCTACGGCCTGAAGATGATCTTCGACAACCTCGACGCAGTAGGCCTCCACACCGGAGAGTCCGGCACGACGTTATTGCTCGACCACATGAACATGCGAGGCAGGTGAAGATGCTCCAGACGACAACGACCTTGGGTCCGGCGCCCACCGTCCGTCTCTCCGGCGAGGTCGACCTCGACTCCGCCGACGTCCTTCGCGCCGCTGTCGCTGAAGCCGCCCGTGGCGCCCGGAACGTGACCATCGACTTCGCCGACGTCAAGTTCATCGACTCGTCGGGCACCGGGGTCTTCGTGCGCCTCTGCCTCGACCTGCGCAGTCAGGGCGTGGCAGTGTCCGCCCGCGACCTCCCACCTCAGGTCCGCGGCGTCTTCGACATGTTGCGCGTACGCGAGCTGGTCGGCGACGAGGTGTTCGCGAGCGCCTGAACGGCGCGGACGGCGCCGAGCCGACGTCCGCGCAGCGCACACGTCCGGCCCGGTCCGTGCGCAGCGCGCACGGCCGGTGGATCGCAGCAGCTACGAAGCCGCCCGCCGCTCCGCGCGCCGTCAGGACGGTCGCAGCGGGCCGGCTCCGGCGAGGGCGACCAGGCTCGTCCCGCGCGCAGCCTCGCTCAGACTCGACACGTACGCCTCACCGCGGAAGGTGTCGCCGTCACGCGTGACCATGTTGACGGACATCGGGACGCCGCGGACGAGGAACTCGCGGAACAGGTCGAGCGGAGAGGGCGATTCCACACTGAGCAGCCAATCGCGGTTCTCGGGCGGGTCTTCGACCGTGAGACATGCGGACAGGAACCCCACGTTCTCGTGACCATGCCGCAGCCTCAGCAGCCGGTGTCGGATCATCGTCTCCCCCTTCGCGACCTCATCGCGGCATGCATCGGCGAACGCCCGACGCCGCTTGAGCGAGAGTAGTGTCCCGAGTTGTGTGCGAAGGGTCGTTTAGGCTGCCCGGCGCGGCATCCCAGAGACGCCAAGACGCCCATGACGCGGAGGCACGGACCTGGCGACGGGGATGCCGCGGTCCCCCCTGGTCCTCACATCCCTGACACCGGGCGCGTCGGCGTGGCCGATGAGGCGGGCGGGGCGACTCCGAGCACCCGTCCGCATGACGCAGACGACACAGCCGCATCGAGGGGCAAGCTGGAGACGGAGGGCAAAGGCAGGCGAAAAGAAGCTGGTGGCGAGGGGCAGAATCGAACTGCCGACACCATGATTTTCAGTCATGTGCTCTACCGACTGAGCTACCTCGCCACCGTGCGTGGAGCGCGCGGCGGAGCAGGAAGATGCTAGCGGCGGGGGCCGGGTGAGGTCAACCGACCAGCCTCAGCCTTCCGACGTGTCGAGCTCCGACTCCTTTTCGAGCTCTTCGGCCGACTCCTCGGGCAGGAACACCTTGATGAGCTCTCTCCCCTTCGCCCGCGGAAGGACGCAGAGCACATAGTCGCCGGGAAGGATCTCTGACGAGCCGCGCGCCGGGAGCGCGTGACCGGCACGGATGATCGCCGCGAGAAGCACGCCTTCGGGAAGGGCGATGTCCTGGACGTAGACGTTCGCGAACGGCGAGTTCTCGCTCACCTCAAGCTCCACGACCTCGAGGTTCTCGCGGCGCAGCGAGAACAGGGGTACGAACTTGTGCACCGGCAGCTCGTGCAAGATGAGACGCAGCATGGTGGTCGTAGCGCACACCGTCGCGTCGATGCCGAGCAGGTCGAACATGGGCTGGTTGAACGGGTTGTTGACACGCGCCACCACCTTGGGCGTCGCGAACTTCAGTTTCGCGATCTGGGCGATGATGACGTTGTCCTCGTCATCCCCTGTCACGGCGACGACCATGTCGGCGCGCGCGATCCCCGCCTTCTCGAGCACCCACATCTCGGTACCGTCGCCGAAGATGAGGGACTCTTCGAGCTCGTCGACCAACCGGTCGTACCGGGTCCGCCGCCGTTCGATGACGGCGACTTCATGGCCCATCTGCTGCAACTGCCGCGCCGTGTTGAGACCGACCTTGCCGGCGCCGACGATGAGCACGAACATCCTCAGGCCTCCGTGGGAAGCTCGCAGGACCGGACGGCCTCGAGCATGAGCCCGCGGGTGTCCTTGGTGGGGCACACGGTCCGGATGCCCGTCTGGGCGAAGAGCTCGGCGCGCAGCGGGTCGTAGACGCGCGCGACGACGCAACTGACCCCGAACTTCTTCTGCGCCACCTGGGCGACCACGATGTTGGTGTTGTCGCCGTCGGTCGCCGTGACCACGGCGTCGGCGTGCTCGATGCCGGCAGCCCGCAGCACGTCCCAGTCGAGCGCCTTGCCTTCAACGAACTGACCGGGGAAGTCCTCGCCCAGCAGGTAGAACGACTCGCTCCTGTCGTCGACGACGGCGACGGACCATCCGTCCGCGACCAGTGACAGCGCGACACTGGAGCCGACGCGGCCGCAGCCCACGATCACCACATGCATCCTCAGCCACCTTCTTCGGCGGTGCGGGACCGCCGGCCCAGTATCGGGCGCCGTCGCAAGCGACGGCGCCCCTTCCGCGTGAGCATACTCCGGATGCGCCGCCTGGCAACCGCGCGACAGTCTGCTGGTGCGGCCGGTCCCGGTCCGACGTCGATCGACGCCCCGGGAAGTCACTGCGCCCGGCCACCCTCCGCCTCATCTGGCGGGCTACCCTCCACCCGCCCGGAAACGCCGTCGCGCGCCGGAGCCGTCCCTGTCCCCGACGGCTCTTCGCCGGGCTCCTCCCCACCGTCGGGCGGCAACCACCCTCCGCGCGGCCCGCCGACACGCCGCGGCGCCCTCGCCTCCGACTCGTACACGCCCGTGGGTGGCACGATGTTCACGATCACCTCGCAGGGAGCATGCTCGATCACGTAGTCGGTCGTGCTTCCGAACGCCCGCTCCGTGAAGCGGCGTTTCTTCATCACCCCGAGGATGATGACCTCCGAGCGCCGCTCGATCGCCTGCTGGACGATCGCCCGACCCGCCGACCGTGCGGTGATGATGATCGGGTTCATCTTGACCTTGAACTCGTTCGCCAGCGTCATCGCGCGCTGCAGCACCTCCTCCGCGCGCTTGCGCTCTTCGACGAGCGGAGCGTCGAGAGGGAGGTTCATCGGCACCTCGATCACATACAGGGCGTCGATCGACGAGCCCTTCTCGTTGGCGAGCTGACAGGCCAGCACGACCATCTCGTCGGTGATCCGACTGCCGACTATCGGGACAAGGATCTGGTCGTAGTCGATGTCGGCCCGCATGGCCTCCGGTATCACGACCCTCGCTACCGTCTGGGTCAACGAGTAGCCCTTGGCCCGACGGTAGGCCACGTACATGACCAACCCCACGGCGAGCCATCCGAAGGCGATGTATCGGCTCGCACCCTGGAACACGACGATCACTATCCAGACGGAGAACGTCCCCAGAGCACCGACGATCGCCGTCAGCGGCAGCGATGTCGTACCCCAGCGGACGTTCAGCGGCGGACGCCACGGGCGTTCGAGGCCCGGCTCCTTGACGCGCAGGACGACGACCGACAGGTGGGCGGCCGTGAACGAGATCATCGACCCGAAGATGTAGAGGTTCGTGAGCAGCTTGGTGCTGCCGGGCACCATCAAGGCACAGGCTGCGAGACCGAAGACGATGATCGACACGTACGGCGTCAGGCGCTTCGGGTGCACATGCCCGAGAACGGGCGGAAGCTGGCGGTGTTGCCCCAGCGAATATGTGAGGCGCGAAACGCCGATCAGTCCCGCGTTGGCCCCGATCACGAGGATCGTCGCCGCCAGGACACCGACCCATGGCGCGAGGATGGTGCGCAGCCAGCCGACACTGTCGGGCATGAAGCGGACGATGCCGAGGACCGGATCTTCCATGTAGTTGCTGCCGAGCTGGCTCCCGTAGAGACGGGTCACCAGCTCCCCGTCGACTGCCTCCACCTGACCTGTCGGCTCCTGTGCCGGGATGACGTGCTTGTCCCCGACCTCCTCGACGGGCACGTAGACCGTCATCGATGGGTCGTCGGCCAGTACCCAGGTCCCCTCCGGTTCACCGGGCAGCACCTCGACCGGGACGGTCAAGCCGCTCACCGGATCGACGGGGACCGTGTTCGCACCCACCTTCATCACCGAAAGGCCCGCGAGCGGCATGCCGATGTAGACGACGAGAATGGCCAGGATCACGTAGTTGATCGCCCGTGGCACGTCACGTCCCGGAGAGGTGGCTTCCTCGGCCATGTTCGATACGGTCTCGATCCCCGTATACGCCACCGTGCCCATGGCAAGACCGTAGAGGAACTCCTTCCAGGTCGGCGCCACACCCCACTCGATCTGCTCGATGAGGACGCGCGGCTCGAGCAGCAGGACGACGGCGATGACCACGATCAGGACCTGTGTCGCGAGGTCGAGGACGGCGAGGGCGATGTTCAGGTTCGCGGCCTCCTTGATGCCGATCACGTTGACGACGATCAGGACCACCGCCACAGCGATGCCGCCGATAGCGTTGTACGGCCATTCTTTGAGCAAGGGGATGAAGACCGAGAGGTAGTGGGGCACGAACAGAGCGGAGATGGCGATCGTCGCCGTATAGACGAGCATCTGGCCCCAGCCGATACCGAAGCTCACGAACTCGTTGAAGGCGCGGCGGGCGAAGCTGGACGCGCCGCCCGCCTCGGGCATCGCCGCAGTAGCCTCAGCGTACGTCCAGGCCGTGGTCACGAAGAGGAGGCCCGTGAGGACGAAGACCAGGGGCGTAGCGCCGAGAGCCGAGGCGGCGACCACACCGAGGGCGTAGTAGATCGACGAGCCGACGTTGCCGTAGGCCGTGCTGAAGAGGGCCGGCACTCCGAGGACCTTGTGCAAGCCCTCGCCTTCTCTGTGTTTGCGTCGCGCCATGGCATGACCGCCCCGACGCGGCTGGAACGACCGTCAGGGCGCCGGTGCCACGGCAGCAGCCGCTCGTCACCCCGTCAGGTGACGACGCGATGATATCAGTCCGGCATGGAGGGGAAGGCGCCTGGGGTCGGCTGGTCATCCTCGTCGCCGCGTGCTGCGAGGTCATCCTCGTCGCCGGAGCCCTCGGTCGGATAGCCGCGCGGCACTAGGTTGACCAGCACTTCGCACGGGGCGTTCCGCAGCACGTAGTCGACCGTGCTGCCGAACACGCGGTCGGCGATGCGCCGTTTGCGCGCCGTCCCCATGATGATGACCTCGGAGCGCCGCTTCTGAGCCTCTTCCACGATCGCGCGCCCGGTGTTACGTGTGGTCACGATCACCGGGTTGAGCTTGACCTTGAACTGCGAGGCGATGACGCGGGCGGCGCTCAGGACCCGTTCCGCCCGCGCGCGCTCCTCGACCAGAGGGGCATCGAGGGGAAGATTCATCGGCACCTCGATCACGTACAGGGCGTCGATCGACGAGTTCTTCTCGGTCGCGAGCTGACATGCGAGCACCATCATCTCGTCGCTGATCCTGGTGCCGGTGATGGGGACGAGGATCTGGTCGTAGACGATGTCCTCCTGCATCGACTCCGGCACCACGACCTTCTCGACGGTCCGCGTCAACGAGTAGCCGTTCACCCGCCGATAGGCGACGTACATGGCGATACCGGCCGCCATCCACGAGAAGCCGATGAGGCGGCCCATCGGATGGGTGGCCACGACCACACACCACACGGTGAACGTGCCGAGGCCGCCGACGACCGCGAGCACCGGGACCGAGTAGTCACGCACCGTGAAGTTGATCGGGGTGCGGAAGGGGCGCAGTGTCATGGGCTCTTTGTGGCGAAGCCAGACGACCGACACGTGCGCCACGGTGAACGAGATCATCGCGCCGAACGCGTAGAGGTCGGCGAGCAGCGTGATGGTGTCGCCGGGCAACATGAGCAGCAGGCAGGCGATGACGCCGAAGACGATGGTCGCGACATACGGCGTCATGCGTTGCGGGTGCACACGCCCGAGGACGGCGGGCACCTGCCGGTGCTGGCCGAGGGAGTACGCGAGGCGCGACACTCCGATGAGACCGGCATTGGTGGCAATGAGAAGTATGGTCGCGGCAAGGATGCCGACCCATGGCATGAGGATCGCCTTGAGCCACGAGACGCTCTCGGGCATGAAACGCACGATACCGACGACGGGGTCCTCCGCATACACGCTCCCGAGCAGAGACCCGTACATCTTCGTGTACTCCTTGCCGCCCTCACGGTACACGTCCCCGGTCGGCTCCGACGGCTGGGTGAACCACCGGCCGCCCCGCTGCTCCGCTGGAACGTAGACATCGGCGCCGTCGTTGCCGGGCGGCGGAGTACCCGCGAACACGAAGGGACCGTTCGGTTCATGGTCGTCCTTGGCGACGACCTCGACCGCCACCGTCTTGCCCGTGCGAGGGTCGACCGGCAGGACGTTGGCCCTTACCGGCATGGCGGACAGGGCCGTCATGGAGATGCCCAGATACACGCCGAGCACCGCGATGAGGACATAGTTGATCGCGCGGGGCACATCGCGGTCGGGGTTGGCCGCCTCTTCCGCCATGTTCGACACGGTCTCGATGCCCGTGTAGGCGATCGTGCCGATAGAGACGCCGTAGATCAGGTGTGACCACGTGGGCACGCTGCCCCACTCGATCTGCTCGATGAGCATCCTGGGTTGAAGCAAAAGGACGACGCCGATCGCCATCAGCAGCACCTGCGTGCCGAGATCGAGAAGCGCGAGGACGATGTTCAGGCGCGCGGCTTCCTTTATGCCGATGACGTTGATCGCGACGAGGGCGGCGATGGTCACGATGCCGCCGATGGCGTTGTAGGGCTGCGTCTTGAGCGCCGGTACGAAGACGGCGAGGTAGTTGGGCACGAAGAAGGCGGAGATGGCGACCGTCACGATGTAGTCCAGCATCAACGCCCAGCCGGCGCCGAAACTCACGAACTCGTTGAACGCCCGGCGGGCGAAACTGGACGAGCCCCCTGCTTCGGGCACCATCGCTGTCGCCTCGGCGTACGACCACGCCGTGGTGCAGAAGAGCAGGCCGGTCAAGAAGAAGACGAGCGGCGTGACACCGAGAGCCCAGAGGGCGACGACACCGAGCGCGTAGTAGATGGACGAGCCGACGTTGCCGTAGGCGGTGCTGAAGAGCGCCGGGACGCCCAGCACCCGCTTCAGGCCCTGGCCCTCCCTGAGCTTGCGACGCGCCACCTCAGAGCACCCTCAGACGCAGCACCCCGTACACGATCAGGGCGGCGCCTGCGATGAGTTGCAGGGACACCGGCCATACCCCGTTCCAAAGGCCCCTGATCACAAGGAGCGCGCCGAGCACGATGAACACGGCGGCGAAGATCTGTCCAGTCCTGCGCATCATTAAGGAGGGCGGCCGGCGCCGTGGGCGCCGGCCTGAGGGGCGAATGTAGCACCGGCCCTCACCCCGCACAACCACGGGGCGGGGGCCGCGGCGCTGACGCGCCGCGGCCCCCGCCCCGTTACTCAGCGGGCGGGGCGGGCGGCGCCTTTCGGCGCCGCCCGCCCGGCCCCTCGCCCCGCCGGTGGACTGGTCTCGGGCCCCTCGCTCAGCGGCGGACCCCGGAGACCGCCGCCGCTACTTGATCAGGAACGGGATGACCAGCAGGGCGACGATGTTGATGACCTTGATCATCGGGTTGATCGCCGGCCCGGCGGTGTCCTTGTAGGGGTCGCCGACCGTGTCGCCGGTGACCGCCGCCGCGTGGGCATCGGAACCCTTACCGCCGTACAGACCGTCCTCGATGAGCTTCTTGGCGTTGTCCCAGGCGCCGCCGCCGGACGTCATCGAGATGGCGATGAAGATACCGGTGACGATCGTCCCCATGAGGACGCCGCCCAGCATGAGGTAGCCGTTCTGGCGGAAGGCCAGGCCGACGATGATCGGCGTGAGCACCGGAATGGCCGCCGGGAGCATCATCTGGCGGATGGCCGACCTGGTGACGATATCGACGGCGCGCCCGTAGTCGGGCTTCGCCGTGCCCTCCATGATGCCGGGGATCTCGCGGAACTGGCGACGCACCTCCTCGACCACCATGCCGCCGGCCTTGCCCACGGCCTTCATGCAAAGCGAGCCGAAGAGGTACGGCAGCAGGCCGCCGAGGAAGAGTCCGGCGAGTACCCACGGGTTGTCGATCATGAACGAGAGGGCGCCCTGGAAGTCGTACTTCTCGAGGAAGTGCGCCTGCAGGTCCTTGGTGTACGACACGAAGAGGATGAGGGCGGCGAAGCCGGCGGAGCCGATCGCGTAGCCCTTGGTGATGGCCTTGGTCGTGTTGCCGACCGCGTCGAGCGGGTCGGTGGTGGCGCGGACCTCGTCCGGCAGGTCGGCCATCTCGGCGATACCGCCGGCGTTGTCGGTGATCGGCCCGTACGCGTCGATGGCGACGACGATGCCGGTCATGGAGAGCATCGCCATCACCGCGACGGCGATACCGTACAGGCCGGCCAGCTCATAGGTGACGAGGATGCCGGCGGCGATGACGATCACGGGCAGGGCTGTGGCCTGCATGCCCACGGCCAGACCCTGGATGATGTTCGTCGCGTGGCCGGTGACGCTCGAGGCGGCGATGCTCTTGACCGGGCTGTAGCGGGTCGCCGTGAAGTACTCGGTGATGACGACGATGAGGGCGGTCACGATGATGCCGGTGACGGCGGCAAAGAAGAGCCGGCCGACGCTCGGGATGCCGAACGCCTCGGGGGCATCGCCCAGCATCCAGCTGGTCACCGGGTAGAAGAGCACGACGGCGATGACCGCCGCCGCAGCGAGACCCTTGTAGAGGGCGTTCATGATGTTGTTGGACCCGCCGAGGCGGACGAAGAACGTGCCGATGACGCTGGCGATGATCGACACGCCACCGAGGACCAGCGGGTAGAGCACCGCCGGCTTGTACACGACGTCGGCGTCGATGTGCATCAGCAGGCCGTCGCCGACGCCCGTGAGGGCCACGTTCGTGCGGAACGTGAGGAAGGCGAGGAGCATGGCAGCGACGGCCGTGACGGCGTACGTCTCGAAGAGGTCGGCGGCCATGCCCGCGCAGTCGCCGACGTTGTCGCCGACGTTGTCGGCGATCACGCCGGGGTTGCGCGGGTCGTCTTCGGGGATGCCGGCTTCGACCTTGCCGACCAGGTCGGCGCCGACGTCGGCGGCCTTGGTGTAGATACCGCCGCCGACCCGGGCGAACACGCTGATGAGGCTGCCGCCGAAGCCGAGCCCGACGAGGGCGGCGACGTCGCCTGTGATCCCGTAGTAGACGGCGACGCCGAGCAGGGCGAGGCCGACCACGAGCATGCCGGTGACCGAGCCGCCGCGGAAGGCGACCTTGAGCGCCGGCCCCAGGCCCTGCTTGGCCGCCTCGGCGGTGCGCACGTTGACGCGCACGCTGACCATCATGCCGATGTAGCCGGCCGCCGCCGAGAGAGCGGCGCCGACGACGAACCCGACGGCCACATGCCATCCGTAGGTCCAGTCCTTCCCGAAGCCCATGGCCAGTAACAGGATCACGAACACGCCCGCGCCGACCATCGCGATGGTCCGGTACTGGCGGTCCAGGTACGCCTTGGCGCCCTCCTGGACCGCACCGGCGACCGAGCGCATCTTGTCGTCGCCTGTCGGCAGCGCCAACAGCCAGCGGATCAGCACCACGCCGTAGACGACGGCGACGAGGGCGCAGAGGACCGCGACCAGCACCGCGTTTTCAGAGACCCAGGTTCCCACGTCCCACTCCTTTCGCGCCGGCGCGGTGCGCCGGACCCCATGTGACGGCGCCCGGCGGCCGCCGGGCGCCGATCATCTCCTTTCGACCGCGGCCGAGGCTTCAGTCGAGGTACTTGCCGATGAGCAGATCGAGCCTCTGCCTGGTCGACTCCGGGATGAGCTCCGCCGGTGTGTTGATCGCATGCTCCACGGCGTGCCGGCAGGCGCAGTCGCGCTCGAGGTCGAGCGCGGGGACGACGCGACGCACGATGGCCTGCGCCGTCTCGACGTTGCGGCGCACGTTGGCGAGCACCTGCTCGAGCGTGACGTCCTCCTCGCCCTCGTACCACACGTCGTAATCGGTCACGAGCGCCATCGTCGCGTAGCAGAGCTCGGCCTCGCGCGCCAGCTTGGCCTCCTGCAGATTGGTCATCCCGATGACGTCGAAGCCGTGCTTACGGTAGACGTTCGACTCTGCGCGCGTCGAGAACTGCGGCCCCTCGATGCAGACATAGGTCCCACCGGCATGAACGGTCGCCCCCGCGGCGCGCGCGGCGGCGACGATCTGCTCCGTCACATACGGGCAGAACGGGTCGGCGAACGCCATGTGCACGACGACACCGTCGCCGAAGAACGTACTCGGACGCCCCTTGGTGCGGTCGTAGAGCTGGTCGGGGACGACGATGTCGAGGGGCTTGAGGTCTTCGCGCAGACTGCCCACGGCGCTGGCGGACAGCACGTACCGCACGCCCAGCGCCTTCATGCCCCAGATGTTGGCCCGGTAGTTCACGTCGGAAGGCTGGATGCGGTGTCCGCGCGCGTGGCGCGGCAAGAAGGCCACCGTCACGCCGCCGATCTCACCGACGAAGTAGACATCGCTCGGCTCGCCGAACGGCGTGTCGACGCGAACCTCGCGGGCGTCCGCGAGGAGCTCGTAGAAGCCGGAGCCTCCGATGACCCCGACCTTCGCTGTGTCCGCCTCGCCCACTCGTCCTCCTTCCGCTTCGTCTGCGCGCCGCGCGCGAGTATACATGCCATGGCATGCCATGGCCCCCGCGCGTCGGACCCGGCAGACTGCAGGCCACCCTGGCCGTCGCTCCGAAGAACCGCGAGTCGCACCTGCCGCGGCGCCCGGACGGCCGCCGCCCACGGACCTGGGGGCTGCGAGCGGACTGCGTGCCCGGACAAGCCGCCGCGCGGACCGTCCTTACGCGCGCCCGATCACCAAGCGCAGCGGATCGACCTCGTCGCGCAGGAGGCGCAGCTCCTCGGCGCTAGGCGGCGATGTCACGCCGATCTCGTCCGGGACGATGAGCTCGAAGCCGGTCTCGCTGCGCACCTTGTCCACTTCCACACCGGGGTGCAGCGACTCGATCATCATCGCCTTGGTCTCTTCGTGGAACCCCATCACGCAGAGGTCGGTGATGATCTTGTACGGGCCGCCCTCCGGCAGGCCCGCCGCCTCACGGGCGCCCTCGCCGGTGAGGAAGCCCGGTGAGGTGATGAAGTCGCACGTCTCGACGAACCGCGACTTGCTGTGCACCGTCATGATCATCGTCTTCCAGCAGAAAGAGGCGAAGTCGTTGGCCCCGCCGCTGCCGGGGAAGCGCACCTTCGGCTTCTGATAGTCGCCGATACAGGTCGAGTTGATGTTGCCGTACTTGTCGATCTGGGCCCCGCCGAGGAACGCGTAGTCGACCTGCCCCCGGGCGCACGTGGTCATCGCATCGACCATGCCGGCCGCCATGACCCCCCGATAGAAGGTCCGCGAGTCGCCCACCGAGATGGGCATCTCGGGCAACTGCGGGGCCACGCCGCCGGCCTCGAAGATGACCACGAGGTCGGGCGCGTGCGTCTTCTGGGCGAGCATGGCCGCGGCGCAGGGAGCGCCGGTGCCCACCGCCACTGACTTCCCGTCCTCGAGGAAGCGCGCGGCCACGCTGATCATCATCTCCATCATGTTGTAGTCGGATGCCATCTCTGTCGGCTCCTTCGCCATCCCGCGCCCGTCACTCACGGACCAGGTTCTCGATCTTGCGCAGTTGCTCCATCCGTTCCTGACCGCCGCAGAGCTCGATGTACTCCTCGAAGCTCGAGACGCCGTATATGTAGCGGTCGAGGAACTTCGCGAACTCCGCCTCGTCCTTCTCGACCCGCAGCCACTCGGCGAGGTGTTCCTCGTCGGAGAAGTAGAGGTAGGGCATGTTGCCCGGGTAGCTGCCGTACGGGACCTCGACGACCGCGTCGACGAGGTAGAAGGGGATCGCAGTGGCCGTCGGGTCGTCACGGATGACGGAGTCGTCGACGATGCGCTCCGTCGTGATGATCAGGTGCTTCGCCGCCCGGGCGAGCTCGTAGTCGGCGATCGAGATGCCACGGATGACCGAGTCGCCGTACATGTCGGCGTAGTGCACGTGGATGGCGGCCACGTCGGGCCAAATGGCCGGCACGGCGGCGTACTTCTTGCCCGTGAAGGGACATTCGACGACCTTGGCCGCGGAGTGCTTGAACGTGTCGGTCCCGAGCATGCTGCGCGTGAGGCCGTACGAGACGCCCTCGCCGGCCGCCCGCAGGCGCGCGGCGACCGCGTAGTTGCTCCAGTCGGCGACCTGGACCTCACCCGACTGCATGTAACGTCGGGCGTTCGGCGACAGGCCACGCGCCTCCAGACCGACGATGTAGGCCGCGTCCAGCCGGTCGAAGCACTTGCCAGCGCACATGAGCTCGAAGTCGTGCGTCGTCGTGTGGCCGAGATACCCGAGATGCTTCCTTCCCTGCCTCAGGACCTCGTGGCAGATGGCGGTCGGGATCCGGTTGGCGCCAAAGCCACCGGTGGCGAAGTAGTCGCCGTCGTGGATGAACCTCTCGACGGCCTCCTTGGCGCTCATGCGCTTGTCGACCATAGCGCGCGACTTCTGACGGAAGAACTCGCGCGCCTTGTCGGGATCGGGATCCATGAACAGCGGACCGATCCCCTCATCGAGCACGTTCATACTCTCTCCTCCAACGCTTCGAGGCCGTGCACGGCCGACCGGCCAGGTGACGCACCCTGTGCCCCTTTCGTCCCTTAACACTCTACCTTGCCGCCGGCCGCGCGACGAACGCCCACGGCGGGCTGGCCCGTCGCGGTGAGGCCGTTCGGGCCAAGACGGGTCTTTGAGACGGACCGCAGTGCCATACAGGGTGAACGCCGTCACTTGAGACGCTGTCGCCTCGCGCGAAGGTCACGGTGCAGCTTCGGCCGACAGGGCGAGCGCGTGCGTGAACTTGGCGCGCGACTCAGGCGACAACCCCCATGCTTCGCGAAGGGCCGTCGCGAGGCGCACGAGCTCCGCGCCGGGGGCGTCTTCCGTCGCCTCCACCTCGGCCTCGTACCAGCGCCCGGCGTGAGCCTCGGCATCGACAATGACGATGTCGAGGCTCAGCTCCGCCACCAGACGCCCTTCGAGACTGACCGCACGGGTGCGCCGCTCCTGGGCAAGGGCGAGGATCGGGCGGAGGTCCGCTTCGCCGACGATCCTCGTGAGGCGCTGCTTCAGCGGCCCCTCCGGCCAGTCCGACGGCAAGAGCTCGGCGCCGGCGCAGAGCTCGTGCTCCTCGCGACGCAAGAGCCCGTCGCGTGTCCCGTTGGCCAGCTCCTTCAGGGTGATCCGCAGACCGTCGGCGTTTCGCCGCCGTCGCAGGTAGTAGCCGGCCGCGAGGAGACGGCCGTCGGCCGTGTCGAGAAAGACGTCCTCGTCGTGACGCGCCCGGGGCGGCCCGAGGTCGTAGCCGTCGAGACGCGGAACCGCGACCAGCCGCTCGAGCGTCGCCCGGTCCGGGACCCGGAACTTGGCCTCGAGCTCCATCCTTTCGCCCCCTTGCCGTCGTCGGTCGACAGGGGCGGCCGCCGGGCTCGCCCCGCGAGCCCGGCGGCCGCCCCATCACCGGGTCACCGTGTCAGAATCCCAGGTTCTCGACCCGGTCGACACCGGGCACCACGTTCCTCAGGTGGCGCTCGACCCCGTTGGTCAGGGTCAGTTGCGACATGGGGCAGCCGGCGCAGCTTCCCTGAAGCCTCACCTGGACCACTCCGTCGACGACATCGACGAGCTCGATGTCTCCACCGTCGGCCTGCAAGGCGGGACGGATGTCTGCGAGCGCCTTCTCGACCTGCTCCTTGAGCTCTGCCATGCGGTTCACCTCCTCCCCACTGTGCCGGCGGCCGTGCCGGTCGCGCCCGCGCGCGTCCGCCGGACGAGGGCCGCGAACGTCGTCGTGTCCAGCTCCTTGTTGAGGAGCGACTCGACACCTTGCCAGAAGTCGTGCGTGTCGCACGGCTCGTCGCCGCAGCGTTCTACCCGCTGCTGGCAACGACACAACAGTACGGGCCCCTCGACGGCCTCGTATACCTGGCGCACCGTGATCTCCGCGGGCGAACGTGCGAGGGCGACGCCCCCGCCGCTCCCGCGGTACGTACGCACAAGACCTGCCTTGGCAAGGTCCTGCAGCACCTTGGTCAGGCGACTGCCCGGGATCCCTTGAGAGGTGGCGATCGTGCCGGTGCGCACGACCGCGCCCGGTCCTCGGCGCGCCAGCTCGAACACCGCGCGTACGGCGTAGTCGGCCCGTGTCGAGAGTCTCATGATGACAATTTACCCTAAGTGGCCCTCTTGGTCCACTTTTGCCGCCGCTACTCTGACTCGTCGCGCGCGACGCGCGCCGCGTCTGCGCATCCACGTCGCGGGCGCGCGATCACACCTCGTCGTAGGCCCACTCCACGTTGGCGCGATGCGCCTCGCGGTAGACCGCGTCGAGCTCGACGTCGGAGCCGAGGACCTCCTCGGGTCGAACGTCGAGCTCATGCCGCTCCACGCCACGTCGCTTCGCGGCGGCCACCGTCTCGTAGACGGCGGTGATGTAGCGCTCGTTCGCGTCGATGAGCTGCTTCCCCATCGTCGGCCCGTGGCCGGGCACGATGATGTCGGCAGGCAACTGCTTGAGCTGACGCAACGTGCGCACCCACGTGTCCCGGCCGTCCCGTTGCGCGAAGGTGGGGAAGGGCCATTCGAGCGTGTCGCCGGCGAAGAGGACGCGCGCCCCGTCCAGGTACACGATGAGAGAATCCTCGCTGTGACCCGGCGTGGCGATCAGATGGACGGTCTCGTGCCGGTCCAGGTACGCGACACGGTCGCCGAACGTGATCGTCGGCGTCCGCACGCCTTCAGGCGGTGGCGCCGGAGCGGACCCGGACAGCCTATGGAGCTGCGCCTCGAGCAGTCGCGGGCAGCTTCGTTGGGCGACGATGTCGCCGGTCGGGAACGCGCCGTTGCCGTAGACGTGGTCCCAGTGATGATGGGTGTTGATGACGACGCGGCGGCGTCCGGCGGCGCGCTCCGCGAGGACAGCGAGGACGGGGGCCATGTCCTGAGGGCACGCCAGCGTGTCGATCACGAAGGCGCGTGAGTGCGTGACGACCAACCCCCCAGCAGTCAGGAATCCCATCGCGTCGATCCGATGTACGAAGATGTCGCGCTTCAGCTCTTCCATCCTCCTGCTCCCCCTCGCTGCGTCACGCCGGCAGCTCCACGACCTCCTCCGAAGCCCGCGTCAAGGGGACGATGCCGTCCTCCGTCACCCGCCACGTGTTCTCGACGCCGATGGCTCCCAGCCCCGGAAGCACGAACTTGGGCTCGAGGGCGAAGACCATGCCCTCCTCGAGGCGACTCTCGCCCGCGGCAAGCACCGGCAGCTCGTCGAGCTCGAGGCCAACGCCGTGCCCGACGAACCGCACCTTGCCTTCGCCCACTCCCATGAAGCTCTCGCTCAGGCCGGCCGTCTGGGCGGCCGCTTCGGCGGCCGCCCAGACGGCCCCACACGTCACTCCGGGGCGCGCCACAGCGCGCACCGCCTCCTCCACCTGCAGGGCGGCACCGTATGCCCGCGCCAGCTCGTCACGCAGCCTGCCGAGCACGAGGATACGCGTGAAGTCGGCCATGTAACCTTCGCGTACGGCGACGAAATCGAACACAACGTGGTCGCCGCGACGGATCGGCCTGAAGCTCACCCCCTGGGCGACGGCCGGGCTGAGCCCGGTCCCGCCGAGAGGCGTGTCGAGGAACGTCGCCGCCGTGCCGCTTGTCCCGCTCAACAGTTGGCCGTAGAACATCTCCTGATTGAACCCGCGCATGCGGATGACGCCTTCGTGGCCGAGCGCGCGCGCCTCGGACTCGACCCGCCCGGCGAAGGCCGCCTCGGTCATCCCCTCCTCGAGGAGCTCAGAGGCGCGGTGGAAGACCTCGTCGGCGAGGGCTGCCGCGACGGCGATACGCTCGATCTCCCAGGCCGACTTGACCGCCCGCAGACGGACGACGTCGGGACCGATGTCGGCGAACGCGGCGCCCGGGAAGAGCTTCTGGAGGCGCCGCACCCGTCGGACGGGCAGCACGTCCAGCTCGAGGCCGAGCTGCACCGGCAGGCGTCCGTGGCGGGCCACGATCGCCGCAGGAAGATCTCGCGTCGAGGGGAGCGCGACGACGTCGTCGAGCGGTGACTCGCGACGCGCCCGCTCCACGACTTTGCGCGTGAAGAGGCTCGGTGGTCCGCCGGCGGGCACGTACAGGTGCGATTGCTGGATCGTGCCGCTGAAGTAGTAGAGGTCGGCGTTCTGCAGGATGAGGGCGCCGTCGAGGGCACGCTCCTCCAGGACTGTCTGGAAGGCGGCGATGCGCCGCTCGACTTCGTCCGCCGGCGTCAGCCGCGCCCTAGGCTCGATGAACGGCGCCTCCCCGCTGCTCCCGGCGTCCATGTCGACCAAGGCCCCCGCGGCTACCAGGTCTGGACGCGCCATACGACGAGCGCGCACAAGACGGCGAGGATGCCGCCCAAGGCGGCCAGGGCATTGGTGCCGAGCCTTCCGCGGAAGCCACGACGATCGCCCCAGTACAGGGCCGCGAAGGCGGCGACGCCGCCGATGAGGCCACCGAGGTGAGCCTGCCACGAGATGTAGGCACTGCCGGCGAACGTGATCAGGAGGTTCAGCACGAGGACGATCCCCATCGAGCGCGCCAGTTGCCCTGCCATCACGTCGCGGCCGCGGTTGAGATAGGCCCACAGGAAGGTGGCTCCGAACAGGCCGAAGATCGCCCCCGAAGCGCCGACCGTGGCCACGTTCCCGGGGCCGGCGACGAGCACGAGCACCGACCCGGCGAGCCCGGAAACGAAGTACAGGACGACGAAGCGCAGCGTGCCGACGGCACGCTCGAGGAAGCTGCCGACCACCCACAGCGCCCACATGTTGAAGAAGAGGTGGAGGATGCCGGCGTGAAGGAACATCGAGGTCAGAAGACGCCAGTACTCGTGATCCATGACGATGCGCGCGGGGATCAACGCGCCGATCCAGGTGAGCCGGCTCATCGACACGCTGCCCCCGAAGGCCATGCCGGCGGCGAACACCATCTCGAAGAGGAAGAAGGCCACGTTCACGGCGACGAGCGCCTTCGTCCCGGGGCTCGTGCGCGAGGCGACTCCGCCGGCGCCCCAGCGGGTGCGCGTCTGCTCCCGCGTCACGACGCGTGCGCGAGGCGCGGAGCTGCTCTGGCGACGCACGCAGTCGGGGCAGTGGAACCCGACGGGCGCCGGGATCATGCACTCGTAGCAGATCGGGCGCCCGCAGTTGGAGCACGACACCAGGGTCTCGCGGTCAGGGTGCCGATAGCAGACCCGGACCTCGACGTCGTCTGGCATCCGGGTCACGAAATCCTGCGGCAACTGCTCGTCTGCCGGCGGGCGACTCATGTGGCCTTCTGTACCGCCCCCGGCGCGGCGTCAAACAGAGCCAGCAACCAGTCGGGCAGGCGCTGGGGCCGCATGGTGACGGGATCGACCGCGGCATGGCGCGTCGCGCCGCTCGCCACGAGGTCGCCGTCATGCGTCACCCGGTAGCCGAACGAGAAGGCCGAGCGGCGCAGCTCCGTCACCCATAGTTCGACCGTGAGAAGGTCGTCCAGACGCGCGGGCCGATGGTACCTGACGTGCGCCTCTACGCACGGGAAGACGAAACCGCGTGCCTCGGCGTCGCGGATCGGCGCCCCGAGGTGCCGCAGGAGCTCGACACGGGCCATCTCGAAGAACGCCAGGTAGTTCGCGTAGTAGCACACTCCGGCGGCGTCGGTGTCGGCGTAGCGGACGCGGACCGGGATCGAGAAGCGCTCGGTGGGGACGGGCTCGGACATCGTCGCGAGTGTAGCAAGGAGACCTGAGGGAGGCGACCCCATACGACGGGGCGGCCGGAGCGCGAACGCGCCCCGGCCGCCCCGAGACCTCGTCCTGCGACGCCCCTCAGGCGAACGCGGCCTTGGCCGCCTCGTCGAACACGCCCAACGCGTGATCGAGGTCGGCGTCGTTGATGTTGATCGCCGGCAGGAAGCGGACGCAGTTGCCGAACCGGCTGGCGCCCATGACGATCACCTTGCGCTTGATGCACTCGGCGATGAACGCCTTGGCCGCGGCGGCGTTCGGCTCCTTGCCGCCCGGCTGGACGCACTCGATGGCGAACATGAGGCCCTTGCCGCGCACGTCGCCGATGGCCGGGTACTGCTTCTGCTTCTCGAGGAAGAACTTCATGAGCTTTTCGCCCTGCCTCGCGGCGTTCTCGAGCATGCCCTCGTCGCGCATGGCGTCGATCGTGGCGACGCCGGCGGCGCAGGACACGGCGTTACCTCCGTACGTGCCGCCCATGGAACCGGGCACGCACTTGTCCCAAAGGGCCTTGGGAGCGGCGATAGCCGACAGCGGGTAACCCGAGGCGATGCCCTTGGCGATGGTCATGATGTCTGGCTTGACGCCGTAGTGCTCGAAGCAGAACCACTTGCCGGTGCGGCCCATGCCGGCTTGGATCTCGTCGATGATCAGGCAGGCGCCGATCTCGTCGGCGATGGCGCGCAGGCCCTGCATGAACTCGGCGGTGGGGATGACGAAGCCGCCCTCGCCCTGGATGGGCTCGACGATGATGGCGGCGACGTCGTCGCCGTAGATCTCGGACCCGAGCACGCGGCGCACGTCGTCGAGCGCGTACTGCGTCGGGTCTTCGCTGGCCGGCGTGCGGAACGGGTAGCAGTACTTCGCATGGTAGATGCTGCCGACGAGCGGCTCGAAGTGCCCGCGATAGTGGAGGGCAGAGTCGGTGAGCGCCATCGTCAGGTGCGTGCGGCCGTGGAACGCGTTCTGGAAAGCGATGACGCCGGGGCGACGCGTCGCCTGCTTGGCCAGCTTGACCGCGTTCTCCACGGCCTCGGCGCCGGAGTTCGCGTACATGACCTCGTCGAGACCCTCGGGCAGGATGTCCATGAGCTTCTCGGTCAGGTCGAGCATCGGCTGTGACCGGTACATGTTCATCTGCGCGTGAGATACCTTGGTGCTCTGCTCGCGCACCGCCGCGACGACTTTCGGGTGGCAGTGGCCGGTGTTGACGACGGCGATGCCCATCACGAAGTCGAGCCATTTGCTGCCGTCGGTCGCGTAGATCCAGCTGCCCTCGGCATGGTCGATCGTGATCGGCGCAGCGGGAGCCACGAAGTGCGGCATATGCTGCATGTAGGCGGGCTTGTCTGACATCGGGCAACCTCCAGAGAGACAGCGGTACCGTGTCAAGCGGAGAAGCCGGTCGGCGAACGTCACCTTGACGGCATCGCGCCGAGGCAACGATGCGACTCCGTTCTCCCCTCCACTCTGACTCGTCGACACTTTACCAGAGCGGAACCATGGGGCCACGGACGATCACACATACCGAGGACACGACAATGCCACATCCCTTGGACATCCTGTCCAAGTCGCCCGCGTTGACAGCAGCGTCTCTCAGGGGGAGAATCGTTACAGTTTTCACAGCGTTCGTTCTGTAACGGCTAACACACCCATTGCAGGAGTCAAGTCAGTGGTCTCACGGAAGACCGTCGCCCGCCTCAGCCGCTATCGACGTCTCCTCGTGTCGCTGCGCGACCAGGGCGTCCGCAACATCTACTCACACGAACTCGCGCGCCACGCCGTGGTCAGCGCCGCGCAAGTGCGGCGCGACCTGATGGCGATCGGCTACTCGGGCAGCCCGAAGAAGGGTTACGACGTGGAGCTCTGCATCGAGAGCCTCAGCAGCTTCCTCGACGGCGCCGTCCGCCAGGAGGTCGCCCTGGTCGGGGTCGGCAACCTCGGCCGGGCAGTGCTCCAGCACCTCGCGGCGGCCAGCCCCTCAGCCGCTATCGTCGTCGCGTTCGACACAGACCCACGACTGGTGGGGACCACCGTGCAATCGTGCCGCGTCATGGACGCCGCACGCATGGAGGAACTCGTGCGCAACCTCGGGATCGAGATCGCCGTGCTGACGGTACCCGCAAGGGCCGCACAGGCCAGCGCCGAGACGCTCGTACGCGCCGGCGTGAAGAGCATCATCAGCTTCGCCCCCGTCCCGCTCGACCTTCCGCGCGAGATCTTCGTGGAGTATATGGACCTGACCGCCGCCCTGGAATCGGCGGCGTTCTTCTCGCGGCGCCGCGAGGCCGAGGTGGAGGCACCCGGCGACAACCGCGGCAGCGAGATCGGACCGATCGTGAAGCAACTCGAGACGCTGCTTGCGAGGAGGGCGATGAAGCTCGAAGACCTTGCCCGCCTCATCGGGGCGCGCATCGTGACCCCTGGCGCACCCGGCGGTACCGGGATCACGAAGATCTACGCCGGGGACCGCGTCAGCGACCTGCTCAACGAGGCGTCCGACAAGACCCTCCTCGTCAGCAACCTGGCCAGCGTACAGATGTTGCGCGTCGCCGAACTCATGGACGTGCCCGGTATCTGCTTCGTGAACGGTGTCGAACCGGACGACGAGCTCGTCGCCCTGGCGCACGGGACGGGGACGCTGCTCATGGTCTCTCCCGACGGTGTGTTCGAGACCTGCGGGCGGATCTACCAGCACCTCTCCGGGAACGGACGCGACTGACGGTGGAGACCCTGCGCTTCGACATCCAGGCCCGCGACTTCACCGGCGCCGGCGCCGCATCGCGCGCCCTCAAGCAGCATCTCAAGCGGATCGGCGCCGAAAGTGAGACCGTCCGTCGCGCCGTGATCGCCGCGTACGAGGCCGAGATGAACGTCGTCATCCATGCCGCTCAAGGTGGTGTTCTTGAAGCGGCCGTGGACGAAGGCCAGCTCGACGTGAGCGTCAGCGACGGCGGCCCCGGCATCCCGGACATCGAGGCGGCCATGCGCGAGGGTTTTTCGACGGCGCCGCCCGAGGCCCGCGCTCTGGGTTTCGGCGCGGGCCTCGGCCTGCCCAACATCCGCCGCAACAGCGACCGCCTGCGCGTCACGTCCGAGGTCGGCAAGGGCACGACGGTCAGCTTCACCATCCTGCTGCGCGCAGAGCGCGGCGCGCGCGACGAGCGACCGACGTCGCTCGTCGCGCGCGCCGCGCTCTGCCGCGACTGCCGGCGCTGCGTCCTCGCCTGCCCGACGGGAGCCGTGCGGGTGCGCGACGGGGCGCCCACCGTCCTCGGGCATCTCTGCGTCGACTGCGCGGCCTGTATCGCGGCGTGCACGCCCCGGGCGCTGACGGTCGCCGGCTCCGCATCCCCGCCGTCCCTCGACGGCGCCACGGTCGTCGTGCCGCCGGGCGTGCTCGTCGACTACTACCCGTTCGGCGGGCCCGGGGCGGCCCTCGCCGCGCTCCGCGCTTTGGGAGCGGTGGACGTCGTCGTGACGCACGGCTATGAAGCCGCCTTGCGCGCTGCCGTGAGCGAGCGCGCCGCGGCGCCGGTGGGCCCGTCGCCCGTCGTTTCGCCCGTCTGCCCGGGCGTCGTCGCGCTGATCGAGCTCCGCTTCCCAGCGCTCCTCCCTCACCTGGCGCCGCTGGCGTCGCCGCTCGAGGCCGCGCAGCTCGACCTCGCCGACGCTGACGCCGTGTTCGTGGTCTCGTGCCCCGGCCAGCGCAGCGCCCTGCTCGCGCAGCGCCCCACGGCACAGGGCGCCATCACGACGCCCGGCGCCCTGCGCAAGCTGCTCGCCCCGCTCGTCGCCGCCGGTCAAGGGCCTCCCGCGCCGGCGCCGAGCGGCAGCCGGCCCACCGACGAGGACGACGTGCTCGTCGTCACCGGCGCGGGCCGGGTGGTCGCCGTCCTCGACCAGCTCGAGAACGGCCTGCTCACAGACGTCCCCGTCGTCGAACCGTACCTGTGCGACGGCGGCTGTCTCGGGTCGCCTCTCCTGCAGAACGAGCCCTCGTTGTCGGCGTGGCGCTGGGCGGCGGCCGATGTGGCCGCCGGCGGGCGCGCGCATGAGCGGAGGCTGGCGTACCAGCCCCGGCCCGGCATCCGGCTCGACCCCGACATGGCGACCGCCATCCGCAAGCTCACCGAGCTCGAACGCGTGGCCGACGGTCTGCCCGGCAAAGACTGCACCGTCTGCGGCGCGCCCACATGCGCGGCCTTCGCCGAAGACGTCATCACCGGCCGCGCCGCGCGCGACCTCTGCCCCTACGCCGCCCAGGCATCGCAGAGCGGCGCACGAACCGACGAAGAGAGGGTGCGATGAAGCTCCAGGAGATCGTCGCCGAGCTCGGCTTGACCGAGCTGAACGCCGGCGCCGGCGACGCCACCGCCGAGGTCACCAGGGGGTACGCGTCCGACCTCCTGAGCGATGTCCTCGCGCACGCCCCCGCCGGCGGACTGCTGGTGACCCTTCAGGTCCACCTCAACGTCGTCGCCGTGGCCGGCCACGCCGACATCGCCGCCGTGGTGTTCAGCGGCGGGCGACGACCGGACGAGGACGTCGTCGCCAAGGCGACCGAGGAGGGCCTCGCGCTGTACGGGGCCGACGACGACACCTTCGAGGTCGTCGGCCAGCTCTACACCCGCGGCGTGAGAGGATGCGGCGCCTGACACCGCGAGGAGGCTCGATGAAGGACCCGACGCGCCACGAAGGACCTGATGCGTGATCGACATCCTGGCAGACCTGCACGTGCACACCGCGCTCTCGCCCTGCGCGGACGACGCGATGACGCCGCCCGCCATCGTGGCCGGAGCGCTGGCTGAGGGCCTGGCGATGATCGCGATCTGCGACCACAACAGCGCGCGCAACGTCGCCGCCGTCCAGGCGGCGGCCGACGCGCGCCTCACCGTGGTCGCCGGCATGGAGATCACGAGCGTCGAGGAGTGCCACGTCCTCGGCCTCTTCCCCCACGCCGCGGCCGCCGAGACGGCCGGCGCAGAGGTGACGGCGCTGCTCCCCGAAGCCGGAGACGGCTACATCGAGTTCTTCGGCGAACAGCACGTGCTCGACGCGCACGGCGACATCGTCGCCCGCGAGACGCGCGCCCTGGCGACGGCGACGCCGCTCGGCGTCACCGCCTGCGTGGACCTCGTCCACCGTCACGGCGGCCTCGCCGTGGCGGCGCATGTGGACCGTCCGTCGTTCAGCGTCATCAGCCAGCTCGGCGTCTTCCCGCGCGACGCAAGGTTCGACGCCGTCGAGGTGTCGCGCCATGTCGCTTCAGGGAGCGAGGCCGAGGCGCGCTTCCGGGCCTTCGGGCTGCCGGTCGTACGCTCGTCGGACGGCCACTACCTCAGTGACCTCGGGGCGGCCGGCACGCGACTGACGGTCGCCGAGGCGACGTTCGCCGAGCTGACCCTGGCGCTGCGCGCCGACGGAGGCAGGGGCGTGGCCGATGCATGACCTCTCGCTCTACCTCCTCGAGCTTCTCGAGAACTCGGTGCGCGCCGGGGCGACGCGTGTCGCGGTGACGCTCGCCGTCGACCGGCGGGCCGATCTGCTCGCCCTCACGGTCGAGGACGACGGCCCCGGCTTGCCGGTTCCGCCCGACGCCGCCCTGGACCCCTTCTACACCACCAAGCCGGGCAAGAAGACCGGCCTCGGCCTCAGCCTGCTCAGGCAGGAGGCCGAGGCCGCCGGCGGCGGACTCAGCGTCAGCTCCTCGGAGCGCCTCGGTGGGACAGCCGTCGAGGCGCGCATGAGCCTCACCAACGTCGACCGGCCACCGGCCGGCGACGTCGCCCTGAGCATCCTGACGATGACGGTGACCAACCCGGAGGTGGCCTTCAGCGTCGAACTGCGCGAGGACGGAGAACTCGTCGTGCTGGGACGGGAGACGTTGCCCGCCCGGCTCGACACCCTCCGCGCCTTTCAACGATCACTGGACTGACGCAGAGAACCTGCGCGGCAGAGAACAAGCGAACGGAGTGAAGGAGAGCCGAATGAACGAAGACGTCAAGCGGTGCGAGTGCTGCGCCGAGGAGCCGACCGAGGAAGAGCTCCTCGAACGCCTCGACGCGGTGATCGAGGACTATCGTGGCAAGCCCGGCGCCCTCATCCCCGTCCTGCAACTCGCCCAGGGCATCTTCGGCTACCTGCCGGAGGTCGCCCTCAAGCACATCGCGCGCCGGCTGGGCAAGCCGTACAGCGAGGTCGCCGGCGTCGTCGGCTTCTACTCGTTCTTCACCACGGTGCCGCGCGGCGAGCACCTCGTCCGCGTCTGCCTCGGCACGGCGTGCTACGTCAGAGGCGGCGTGCAGGTGTTGGACGCCCTCAAGAAAGAACTCGACATCGACATCGGGGGGACCACCGACGATCGCCGGTTCTCGCTCGCCATCGGGCGCTGCTTCGGCGCCTGCGGGTTGGCCCCGGTGATCATGGTCGACGAGGACGTCCACCATCGCGTCAAGCCGAAACGCGTCAACGAGATCCTCGCCCAGTACGCCGGCGAGCCGGCGTTGGCCGAAAGGAGCGCCTGACGATGGCCGCGAAGATCACCAGCCCCGACCAGCTCAAGGCGCTCGCCGAGGCGGCCAAGGCCGGCCTCAACGTGCGTCAAGGGCGCAAGGAGACCCAGGTGACCGTCCACATGGGCACGTGCGGCATCGCCGCCGGCGCCCGTGGCGTGCTCGCCTCGTTCATGGCCGAGATGGGAGAAGCGGGCGTCAGCGACGTGAGCTTGCACCAGACCGGCTGCGCCGGGCTCTGTGAAGAGGAGCCCATGGCGACCGTGACCCATGCCGACGGCACGATGTACCGCTACGGCCTCCTGGATGAGGCCAAGGTCCGCGAGATCGTTCAGAAGCACCTCTTGGGAGGCGAGCCCGTGACCGCCTACCTGATCGAAGCCTGAGAGCGGGTGACATGACTATGACTGCATCGAGAACCCATTTCCTGGTCTGCACGGGCGGCGGCTGCATCGCCTCCGGGTCGCTCGAGGTGAGCCAGGCCGTACGCGCCGAGCTCGAGAAGAGAGACCTGGCCGGCGAGGTCGACGTCGTGGAGACCGGCTGTCTCGGCCCCTGCGTGCGTGGCCCGGTGGCCCTGGTCTACCCGGACGGGGTCTTCTACCAGAACGTCCACGTCGAGGACGTCCCCGAGATCGTCGAGGAGCACCTGCTCAAGGGCCGCGTCGTCGAGCGCCTCGTGAGCCACGCTCCCGGTACCGACAAGACCCAGGCGGAGATGACGGACATCCCGTTCTTCAACCGCCAGGTCAAGATCGTGCTGCGGAACTGCGGGATCATCGACCCCCTCGACATCGGCGAGTACATCGCCCGCGACGGGTACCAAGCCCTCGCCAAGGTCGTCACCGAGATGACCCCCGAACAGGTCGTCGAGGAGGTGCTGGCCAGCGGCCTGCGCGGTCGCGGCGGCGCCGGCTTTCCCACTGGCATGAAGTGGCGGTTCGCCCAGCAGCAGGGCAGCGACGTCAAGTACATGTTGTGCAACGCCGACGAAGGCGACCCCGGCGCGTTCATGGACCGCTCCGTCCTCGAAGGCGACCCGCACTCCCTCATCGAGGGCATGATCATCGGCGCCTACGCCATCGGCGCGCACCAGGGGTACGTGTATGTGCGCGCCGAGTATCCGCTTGCCGTCGAGCGTCTCGAGCACGCCCTGAACCAGGCGCGCGAGTACGGGCTGCTCGGCAAGGACATCCTCGGGAGCGGCTTCGACTTCGACCTCGAGATCCGCATGGGCTCGGGCGCCTTCGTCTGCGGCGAGGAGACCGCGCTGATGACCTCCATCGAGGGCCATCGCGGTGAGCCTCGCCCGCGGCCTCCCTTCCCGGCCGTCTCGGGCCTCTGGGGCAAGCCCAGTGTGCTCAACAACGTCGAGACCTTCGCCAACATCGCCCCGATCATCCTCAAGGGCGCCGAGTGGTACGCGAGCACCGGCACCGAGAAGAGCAAGGGGACCAAGGTCTTCGCCCTCGGGGGCAACGTCCAGCACACCGGCCTCGTCGAAGTGCCGATCGGCATGCAGCTCGGCGAGCTCATCTACGACGTCGGCGGCGGGATCCCCAACGGCAAGACCTACAAAGCGGCGCAGCTCGGCGGGCCCTCCGGCGGCTGCATCCCCCGTGAGCACCTCAACGTGCCGGTCGACTACGCCACGTTGCAGGAGCTCGGCGCCATCATGGGCTCCGGCGGCGTCATCGTCATGGACGAGGACACCTGCATGGTCGACATCGCCCGCTTCTTCCTCGAGTTCACCCAAGAGGAGAGCTGCGGCAAATGCACGCCCTGCCGCGTGGGCACCAAGCGGATGCTCGAGATCGTGGAACGCATCTGCAACGGCGAGGGTGAAGAAGGCGACATCGAGCGCCTCATCGCGCTCGGCGAGACCATCAGCCAGACGGCCCTCTGCGGCCTTGGGCAGACGGCGCCGAACCCGGTCCTCTCGACCATCCGCCACTTCCGCCACGAGTACGAGGCCCACATCAAGGACAAGTACTGCGAGGCCGGCGTCTGCTCAAGCCTGTTCAAAGCCCGCTGTTCCAACGCGTGCCCGGCGAACGTCAACATCCCCGGGTTCGTGAGCCTTGTGGCCGAGGGCAGGTACGACGAGGCGCTCAGGTTCCATCGCGAGCGGAACCCGCTGGCGAGCATCTGCGCTCGCGTGTGCTTCCATCCGTGCGAGCGCAAGTGCATGCGCGCGACCCTCGACGGCCCGCTGGCGATCCGTCAGGTCAAGCGCTTCATGGTCGAGCAGGAGACGACGCCGCAGCTCCCGGAGATCCGCGAGAACGCCGAGAACGCCCGCCGCAAGGTGGCGATCGTCGGCTCCGGACCCGCCGGCCTTTCCGCCGCCTACTTCCTCGCCCGGCTCGGATACAAGCCGGTCGTCTTCGAGGCGGAGCCCAAGGCCGGCGGCATGCTGGTCCAGGCCATCCCGGCCTACCGCCTGCCACGCAAGGAGCTCGCGCGCGAGGTCGCGATGATCGAGGGCATGGGCGTGCACTTCGAGTACGGGAAGGCGCTCGGCCGCGACTTCACGCTGCAGAGCCTCCGCGACGAGGGCTACGAAGCCGTGTTCGTCGCCGTCGGCGCCCCGCGAGGCATGGGCATCGGCGTCCCCGGCGAGGACGGTCCCGGCGTGTACGACGGCCTCTCCTTCCTCAAGGACTACAACCTCCACGGCACGGCCAGGGTCGGCACGAACGTGGCGGTCATCGGCGGCGGGAACGCGGCCATCGACGCCGCCCGGACCGCCATCCGCCTCGGCGCCGAGTCGGTCAAGATCCTCTACCGTCGCACGCGGGCCGAGATGCCGGCGTGGAGCGAGGAGATCGACGCCGCCGACCTCGAGGGCATCGAGATCATGACCCTCGTGGCCCCGGAGGAGATCCTCCGTGACGCCGAGGGCAACGTGACGGGCGTGCGCTGCACGCGCATGGCCCTTGGCGACTACGACAGGAGCGGGCGGCGCCAGCCCGTGGCCGGCCACGACCCTGCGTTCGTGGTCGAGGCCGACACGGTGATCGCCGCCATCGGGCAGAAGCTCGACGCCGCGGCCGTCCTCGACGGCACGCCGATCGAGCTCGACCGGCGGGGCTACCTCGCCGCCGACCGCAAGACCGGGCGGACCTCGGTCGACTGGGTCTTCACCGGCGGCGACGCCATGACCGGCCCCTCTTCGGTGGTCGAGGCGATCGGCGCCGGCGAGCGCGCCGCCGCCGGCATCGACGAGCTCCTCACGGGCGCGAACCATGCGTTCTGGCGGCGCGACATCGAGCCGCCGACGGCCTTCGACCCGGACGCCGACCCGGTGCCGGTGGAGCGCCACACGATCGAGGAGCTCCCGGTGGCGCAGCGTGTGAAGAGCTTCGATGAGGTCGAACTGGGCTGGGCCGCCGAGGTGGCCCTGGCCGAGGCGAAACGGTGTCTGCGCTGCGACTACGGCAAGTACCACGCGGAAGGGTGAGGAGCGGACAATGCCGACACTGACCATCGACGACATCAAGGTCGAGGTCCCCGAAGGGACCTCGGTTCTCCAAGCCGCCCGCCAGGCGGGCGTGAACATCCCCACCCTCTGCTACCTCGAGGACGTCCAGGCGATCGGCGCCTGCCGCGTCTGTCTGGTCGAGGTCGAGGGGGCGCGCACCCTCGTGGCGTCGTGCACCCAGCCGGCAACCGAGGGCATGGTGGTGAAGACGAACACCGGCAAGGTGCGCGCCGGACGGCGGACGGTCGTCGAGCTGCTCCTCAGCGAGCACGACGGCGACTGCAAGGTCTGCCCGCGCAGCGCCGACTGCGAGCTCCGCACGCTGGCGGAGGAGCTCGGCATCGGTGAGCTCACCTACACCGGCGAGAAGACCCGGCGCTTCGTCGACGACTCGACACCGGCGCTCGTCCGCGACACCGGCAAGTGCATCTCGTGCCGGCGTTGCGTGACGGTATGCAACGAGGTCCAGGGCGTCGGCGCGCTGTTCGCCCAGGACCGCGGCTTCGACACCCTCATCGGGCCGGCCTTCGGCTCTCCTCTCGACGACGTCGTCTGCGTGCAGTGCGGCCAGTGCGCCGCCGTGTGCCCGGTCGGCGCCATCACCGAGCGCAACCAGATCGACGAGGTCTGGGCGGCCCTTGAAGACCCGACGAAGACCGTCGTCGTGCAGACGGCGCCGGCTATCCGCGCCGCGCTCGGCGAGTGCTTCGGCTACCCGCCGGGGACACTCGTCACGGGCAAGATGGTCGCCGCCTTGCGGCGCATGGGGTTCGATGCCGTCTTCGACACGGACTTCGCCGCGGACCTTACCATCATGGAAGAGGGCACCGAGCTCCTCGAGCGCCTCAAGCGGGCGCTGGTCGACGGCGAGCCCGTGGTCCTGCCCCAGTTCTCGAGCTGCTCCCCGGGCTGGATCAACTACATGGAGCACTTCAACCCCGACATGCTCGCCAACCTCAGCACCTGCAAGAGCCCGCAGCAGATGTTCGGGGCGATCAGCAAGACCTACTACGCCGACAAGATCGGCGTGAGGCCCGAGGACATGGTCGTCGTTTCGGTCATGCCCTGCACGGCGAAGAAGTTCGAGGCGGCGCGCCCCGAGATGACGGCCAGCGGGGTCCGCGACGTCGACATCGTCCTCACGACACGTGAGCTGGGCGCGATGATCACCCAGGCCGGCATCGACTTCCGCGCGCTGCCCGACGAGAAGATGGACGCTCCGCTCGGCATCTCGACCGGCGCGGCCGACATCTTCGCCAACACCGGCGGTGTCATGGAGGCGGCGCTACGCACGGTGTGGGAGATCGTCACCGAGACGCCCTTCCCGTTCCCCGACCTGCACGTCGAACCGATCGAGGGCCTCGAGGGCGTCAAGACCGCGAGCATCAAGGTCCAGGGCGCCAGGGGCGAGTGGTCGTTCCTGGAGGGCGTGGACCTCAAGGTCGCCGTCGCCCACGGCCTCGGCAACGCCCAGAAGGTCATCGACCAGATACGGGACGGCGAAGCCGAGTACCACTTCGTCGAGGTCATGACCTGCCCCGGCGGTTGCATCGGCGGAGGCGGCCAGCCCCGCTTCACGACCGACGAGGTCCGCAAGGCGCGCATGCAGGCGATCTTCAAGGAGGACGAGGGCCGCGAGCTGCGCAAGTCGCACGAGAACCCCGCTGTCCGCGCACTCTATGAGGAGTACCTCGGAGCGCCCTGTGGGGAGCTCTCCCACGACCTCCTGCACACCCACTACTTCGAACACGAACGCGTCTGAGACGCGACGGAACGGCTGCGCGGGGCGCTCGCGAGCGCCCCGCGCAGCCCCCGGAACGCGAGCGGCCGGTACGGGCGCAGCGCGCGACGGGCGCCGGCTATACTGGCGAAGGCGGGCAAGCGGATGACGGTGGACGAACGTGAGTGACACGAAGAGACTGATCCTCATCGTCGACGACGACTTCGACTTCCTCGAGATCAACCGCATCATCCTCGAGAAGGCGGGGTACAGGGTCGCCACGGCCGCCGACCCTGCCGAAGCGCAGGCGCGCATCGCCGACGAGGTCCCCGACCTCATCATCACGGACCTGATGATGGACAGTCTCGACGCCGGATTCTCCTTCTCCGCCTCCCTGAAGGGCGACCCGCAGACCGCCGCGGTGCCGATCATCATGTCGACGTCCGTGTCCAGCGCCCTCGGTCTCGACTTCCGTCCGCGCTCCGCCGAGGACATGGAGAAGATGCGGGTCGACGCGTACTTCGACAAGCCCATCGACGGCGGCGCCCTGCTCGCCAAGGTCGCCGAGCTGCTCGGCGACCGGCCGGACTGAGGTGACACTTCACAGATGAACGAAGACAGGGTCGCCAGCACGCAGCTCGTCACTACCATCCGCGAGAAGTGCCGCATGTGCTACACGTGCGTACGCGAATGCCCAGTCAAGGCGATCGCCATCAGTGACGGTCAGGCGAGCGTCATCGAGACGCGGTGCATCGGGTGCGGCAACTGCGTCACCGTCTGTAGCCAGAACGCCAAGGAAGTCCTCAGCGGCATCGCCGACACCGATGCCCTGCTCGCTTCCTCGACCCACGTGGCTGCGATCGTCGCCCCGAGTCACCCCGCCGAGTTCACCGACTGCGACACGGCGACCCTCGTGGCGGCCCTGCGCGACCTCGGCTTCGACTCCGTCCACGAGGTCGCGTTCGGCGCCGACCTCGTCGCCCGCGCTTACGCCGAGCTGCTCGCCGAGGACCGCGACGGCCGCTACATGGCGACGCCTTGCCCGGCCGTCGTCTCGTACGTGCGCAAGTACCAGCCCGACCTTGTCGACAACCTCGCTCCGATCGTGTCGCCGATGATCGCCCTCGCCCGCGCCCTACACCGGCGGCTCGGTCCCGAGGCCAGGATCGTCTTCATCGGGCCCTGCATCGCGAAGAAGGGCGAGGCGTCGTACGAGCAGTTCGAGGGCGACGTCGACGCCGCGCTCACCTTCGTCGAGCTGCGCGCGATGTTCGCCCGCAAGGGGATCGTCCTCGCCTCGCGACCGGCGGACGACGATTTCGACCCGCCGCACGGCGCACTCGGCGGCCTCTTCCCCCTCACCCGCGGTCTGCTGCGCGCGGCCGGGCTGAGCGAGGACCTCCTCACCGGCGACATCGTCAGCGCCGACGGGCGACACGACTTCGCCGCCGCAATAGAGGACTTCAAGAGCGGCGCGACCGAGGCGCGCCTGCTCGACATCCTGTGTTGTCACGGTTGCGTGATGGGCGCCGGATTCACCCACGAGGAGCCGGTCTTCACGCGGCGTGCGGAAGTCAGTCGCGCCGCCCGCGAGCGGCAGCGCGTCTTTGACCAAGCCGCGTGGGAGGCCGCAATGGCGGAGTTCGCCGACCTCGACCTGTCGCGCACCTTCACCGTCTTCGACCAGCGCCTCGACCACATACCGCCCGCGGAGGAGCTGCAAGCGATCCTCGAGCGCATGGGCAAGTCGTCGCCCAAAGACCTCCTCGACTGCGGGGCCTGCGGCTACGACACCTGCCGCGAGCACGCCATCGCCGTCTGGCAGGGCCTCGCCGAGATCGAGATGTGCCTCCCCTACGCCGTCGAACGCCTGCGCCGCACCGTGGACGAGCTCGAGGAGGCGAACCATTCGCTCGAGAGCACGAGGGAGGCTCTCGTCAAGTCCGAGAGCCTGGCCAGCATGGGACAGCTCGCCGCCGGTATCGCCCACGAGGTCAACAACCCGCTCGGCATCCTCCTCCTGCACGCTAACCTCCTGCTCGAGGAGTGCGACAACGACCCCCTGGTGGCGGCCGACGCGAAGCTGATCGTCAATCAGGCCAATCGTTGCAAGAAGATCATCTCGGGGCTCCTGAACTTCGCCCGCCAGAGCCGCGTCGTCCGCCAGCCGACCGACCTCAGGGCGCTGGTCAAAGATGTGTTGCGCACGTTCCCCCGCGAGGAGGACGTCGAGATCGTCGTCAACGACCAGATGGCCGACCCCGTCGCCGAGATCGACGGCGACCAGATCGTCCAGGTCATCACCAACATGCTCGCCAACGCCCAGCACGCCATGCCCGACGGCGGACGGATAACCATCACCCTCGACGGTACCGCCGAGACGGTGCAGATCACCATCTCCGACCAGGGCACGGGCATCGCTCCCGACCACCTCGACAAGCTGTTCAGTCCCTTCTTCACGACGAAGCAGGTGGGCAGGGGCACCGGCCTCGGTCTGGCCGTGTCGCACGGGATCGTCAAGATGCATCGCGGCCAGATCGCCGTCGAATCCAACGCCGACCCGGACAAGGGCCCGACCTTCACGACCTTCACGATCTCGCTGCCCCGCTCCGAGACGGAGACCGACGCCGCGTTCAGCCTGCGGGAGATGACGTCGTCATGAGCGCCCAACAGGGCGAGCCCGCGCCCCAGCAAAGCCTCATGGACCCGCAGGAGGTCGTCCTCCAGGTCGTGATGGTCGACGACGAGGAAGCGCTCTGCGCAGGCGTGCGGCGCATCATCGAGAAGTACCACGTCCACGTCCCGGACGTCCTCGTCGACGTGACCTACGAGTATCGTTACTTCACGAGCGGCGAGGACTTCCTCGTCTACCTCAGCGAGGGGGGGCCGGTCGACCTGCTCCTCCTGGACCTGAAGCTGCCCGGCGTCGGCGGCATGGACGTCCTCGACGCTCTCAGCACCATGGGGCGTGACGTCCTCACCATCATGGTGACCGCCTACGCGACCTTCGAGACGGCGGTCAAGGCGACCAAGCTCGGAGCCTACGACTTCCTTGCCAAACCGTTCACGCCCGACGAGCTCCGCTACGCGGTGCGCAAGGCGACGAGCCAGCTCATCCTCAGCCGCCAGGCGCGCAAGCTGGCCGAAGAGAAGCGCCAGGTACGCTTCAACTTCATCAGCGTCCTCGCCCACGAGCTGAAGGCGCCGCTCAACGCGGTGGAGGGCTACTTGAACATCCTCGCCACCACCGAGAGCGGTCAAGACCTCGAGATCGTCCAGCGCAGCATCGCCCGCGTCGACGGCATGAAGAAGCTCATCGCCGACCTCCTCGACCTGACGCGGATCGAGTCGGGCCAGCGGGAGCGGTCCGTCCGCAGGCTGGACCTGCCCGCACTGGCCCGCGCCTCGATCGACCTCTTCGCCACCGAAGCCGCGCGCCGCGACGTCACGGTCGAGCTGCGCGCCGCCGACGACGTCGAGCTCATGGCCGACGCCGGTGAGGTCGAGATCGTCCTCAACAATCTCATCTCGAACGCGGTCAAGTACAACCGCGACGGCGGCCGCGTCGACGTCGTGCTGCGACGCCTCGACGGCGGCGTCGAGATCGCCGTCGCCGACACCGGCATCGGCCTCAAGCCCGAAGAGGCGGCGAAGCTCTTCCGCGAGTTCACGCGCATCAAGAACGAGCACACCGTGAAGGTGCTCGGCAGCGGCCTCGGTCTGTCGACGGTGCGCAAGATCGCGACCATGTACGACGGCGAAGCGACGGTGACGAGCGAACCTGGCGTCGGCAGCACGTTCACCGTCACGCTGATGGACGCACCCGGAGCCGGCGGCGAGGACGACACCCAGGCAAGCGTCAGAGCGCGCGCCGCCGGACCGGCGGCGCGCGCTCGGGACTGAAGGGCAAGGTGGAGGGATTGCGCCAGTCCCTGATCAAGCGCTCCTCCGGCCCCCGTCATTCAGTCCCCTGCCTCCGGAGCGCAAGGGACTTGTGCGGCAACGCCATGGATCCCGGAGGCCTTCAGTGTGGCGGCAGGATCTGGCGGGGGCTTGCGGTGCGAAGGCAGGATCTCGAGGAGGCTTGCAGAGTGGCGGCAGGACTTCGTTCCCGCTTGCACAAGAGCGCGTGACAGGCGAGAATCGGGGTCGATCGAGGCCGTCCCGCACCGTGAGATGTGTGGACAGTCTGGCCACGACGGAACGTCGTCAGGCCGATTCGAGCCGGCTCCGCCGGGACGCCTTACCACGGACCATCGTGACACGGTCGCGCGGTCACACGGTCGCACGGAACGCCGGCGCAGCTTGTGCTGAGCGTGGCGAAACGCAAGCGAGAGAGGGAGTGAGCGGTGGCGAAGATCCTGATCGTCGACGACGACCCCGACATCATCGAGGCCGGAAAGCTCGTGCTGGAACGTGAGGGCTACGAGGTCGAGGGCGCGTCGAACCGCGCCGAGGGCCTCGCCCGGATCGAAGAGAGCAAGCCCGACCTGCTCATTCTCGACGTCATGATGGAAGAGCCCGACGACGGCCTCAACATGGCGCGCGAGCTGCGCAAGACGGGTCACACCCTGCCCATCATCATGCTCACCAGCGTGAACGCCGCGATGGGGCTCAACATCGACAAGGACGAGGAGATGGTCCCGGTCGACGAGTTCCTGTCGAAGCCGGTGGAGCCCGCGACCCTCATCGCCAAGGTCAGGGGGCTGCTGCAGAAGGAGGGGCAGGGCTGATGGCCGCACCGCAGACCGAGGCGCTGCGCGCCGACATCGGAGGGCTGGTCGACAGGCTTGGCCCCGGTCGCGCGTCGCTCGTCCCGATCCTCCAGGACATCAAGCGCCGCTACCACGAGATCGACGCCGAGACGATGCAGGTCGTCGCCGAGGCCCTTGACATCCACCCCGTCGAGGTCTACAGCGTGGCCTCGTTCTACGCCTTCCTGGGCAGCCGGCCCCAGGGCGTCCACGTCATCCGCCTCTGCGGGACCCTGTCGTGCGACTTCGCCGGCAAGGACGCGGTCGCCGAGGCACTGCGCCGGGAGCTCGGCGTGGAGTTCGGCGAGACGACCGCCGACGGTCAGGTGACACTCGAATGGGCAAGCTGCATCGGCATGTGCGACCAAGGCCCCGCCCTACTTGTCGACGACGACGTCCACACGCGCGTCACGCCCGACGATGTGCGCGCGATCGTCGCCGCCTGCCGCGCCGACCAGAGGAGGGCCGACGCGTGAGTGCACGGACCATCGACTCCCAGGGCAACGCCCTCACTTACGCGACCATCGAGCCCGACGTCGGCCTCAAGGCCGCGTTGGCCATGTCGCGGGCGGACATCATCGACACCGTGAGCGAGAGCGGCCTCAAAGGCCGCGGCGGCGCCGGCTTCCCGACCGGCATGAAGTGGAACTTCTGCGCCGCCGAGAAGGCCGACCTCAAGTACATCATCTGCAACGCCGACGAGGGCGAACCCGGGACGTTCAAGGACAGGGTCATCCTCTCGCGCTACGCCGACCTCGTCTTCGAGGGCATGACGATCGGCGGCCGCGCCATCGGCGCGACGCTGGGCATCGTCTACCTACGGGCCGAGTACACCTACCTGCGCCCGCACCTGAACGAGGTGATCAAGAAGCGCCGTGAACGCGGCCTGCTCGGACGATCCGTCATGGGCGTGGACGGCTTCGACTTCGACATCATCGTGGCGATGGGCGCCGGAGCTTACGTCTGCGGCGAGGAGACGGCCCTCATCGAGAGCCTGGAAGGGTTCCGCGGCGAGCCCCGCAACCGACCGCCCTTCCCCGCCGTCGCCGGCCTGCTCAACAACCCGACCGTCGTCAACAACGTCGAGACGCTGGCCTCGGTGGCGGCGATCTTCGCCAGGGGAACCGAGTGGTTCAGGGCGTTCGGCACCGACAAGTCGACCGGCTACAAGCTCTTCAGCGTGTCCGGAGACTGCCAGAAACCCGGCGTCTACGAGTTCCCGTGGGGCATCACCATCGCCGACCTCCTCAAGGAAGTGGGCGGCGAGGGCGCCAAGGCCGTGCAGATCGGCGGCGCCAGCGGCGTTTGCGTGCCCGCCCGCGACTTCGCCCGCCGGCTCGCCTTCGAAGACATTCCCACCGGCGGGTCCGTCATGGTCATCGGGCCGCAACGCGACATCCTCCACGTGGCCGAGAACTTCCTCGAGTTCTTCGTCGAGGAATCGTGCGGCCAGTGCACGCCCTGCCGTCTCGGCAACCCCCAGATGCTGAAGGCCGTCAGGCTGCTCGAGGAGGGCGCCTGTCCGCCTCGGTTCCTCGCCGACGTCAAGGCGCTGGCCGAGACCATGACGGTGGCCTCCAAGTGCGGCCTCGGGCAGACGAGCCCGAGCGCGTTCCTCTCCATCCTCGAGGGCTTCGAGGACGAGATCCGCGACCGCGCCCCGAGCGCGTGAAGAGGGGAGTGAGCATGAGCCACCCCACCACCCCCATCCATCGCGCGCCGCTGGCGCAGCAGCATCGGCGCGTCCTCACCACGACGAGCCCGGACGCCATCGGCGCCCAGGTCAGCGTCACCATCGACGGGGTCGAGGGCAAGGTCCCGTTCGGGTCGACCATCCTGGAGGCGGCGCGCTCCTTCGGCGTCCACATCCCGACCCTGTGCGACCACCCCGACCTCGACGTCGCCGGCGTCTGTCGCATGTGCGTCGTCGAGGTCGAGGGGCAGCGACTGCTGCAGCCGGCGTGCACCTTCCCGGTCGTCAATCAGATGAAGGTCGACACCCACAGCCGCAGGGTGCGCATGGCCCGCCGCCACATCCTCCAACTGCTCCTCAGCGAGCACTACGGCGAGTGCACGGGCTGCGTGCGCAACGGCAACTGCGAGCTGCAGTCGCTCGCCCAGGAGTACGGCATCACCGAGTTCGCCTTCGGACATCCCGAAGAGCCGCTCGTCGCCGAGGACCACTCGAGCTACTCGGTCATGCGCGACATGAACAAGTGCATCCGCTGCCGGCGCTGCGTGCGCACGTGCATCGACATGCAGGAGGTCGGCGTCCTCGAAGCCGTCGGACGCAGCGACAGGGTCTCGATCCAGACCTTCGAAGACCTGCCTCTGGGCGATGTCGTCTGCATCAACTGCGGCCAGTGTGTGAACCGCTGCCCCACCGGCGCCCTCTACGCCAAGGACGAGACCGACGCCGTGTGGGCGGCGATCGACGACCCCGACAAGCACGTCGTCATCCAGACCGCCCCAGCGCCGCGCGCCGCCATGGGCGAGCTCTTCGGTCTCGAGCCGGGCACGCCCGTCACCTTCGAGATGAACACCGCCTTGCGTCGCGCTGGCTTCGACAAGGTCTTCGACACCAACTTCACCGCCGACCTGACCATCATCGAGGAGGGCACCGAGCTCATCCTGCGCCTCTACAGGGCGCTCGTGCAGGGCGACAAGGACGTGGCCCTGCCGCAGTTCACGAGCTGCTCGCCGGGCTGGGTCAAGTACCTCGAGCACTTCTACCCCGAACACTTGCCCAACGCCTCGTCGGCGAAGAGTCCGCAGCAGATGTTCGGGGCCCTGATCAAGACGTTCTACGCCGAGAAGCTCGGGCTCGATCCCGCGAAGATCGTCAGCGTAGCCCTCATGCCGTGTTCGGCGAAGAAGTTCGAGTGCAACCGGCCCGAGATGCACGACTCCGGCTACAAGGACGTCGATTACGGCCTGACCACCCGCGAGCTCGGCAAGATGTTCAAGGAGGCCGGGCTCCACGTTCCGAGCATGCCGAAGAGCGACTTCGACGACCCGTTTGGCACCGCTACCGGGTCGGGCGTCATCTTCGGCGCCACCGGCGGCGTCATGGAATCGGCTCTGCGGACGGTGATCGAGCTGGTCACCGGCGAGAAGGTCGAGAGCATCTACGACCACGGCGACATCATCCCCGTGCGCGGCTTCGAGGGCGTCCGCTACGCCGAGATCACGATCCCCAAGGTCGGACCGGTGCCGGACCTCCTCGCCCACCTCGTCCCCGACTGGGAGTGGCTCAACGGGGCGACCCTCAAGGTCGCCGTCGCGCACGGCACCGCCAACGCCAAGAAGGTCATGGACGACATCAAGGCCGGCGGCAAGTTCAGTGAATGCCACTTCATCGAGTTCATGGCCTGCCCGGGCGGTTGCCTCGGCGGCGGCGGTCAGCCGATCCCCACGAACGCCGAGATCCGCGCCGCACGCGCCGCGGCGATCTACTCCGAAGACCATGCCTACAGCGTGCGCAAGTCGTACGAGAACCCGGCCGTGGCGGCGACGTACGCCGAGTTCCTCACCGACGGACCCTGTGGTCACAAGGCGCACCAGTTGCTGCACACGGGCTACACCGCCCGCGGGAGACACATCCCGCAGCCGCGCGAACAGGCGCCGCAGGGCGACTGAGGAGCGAGCCCTTGCGGCGGGGGGCCGGGCGCGGCCGCGCCC
>JAKPOQ010000002.1 GCA_029547745.1 Actinomycetes bacterium | reverse complement strand
TCGATGATCGGCTTGCGCTTGTACGGGTCGAGCTCCTCGCCCTGCTGCTTGTAGAGCCGCTCGTACTCGGGGTCCCACCAGTTGCAGTCGCTCCAGTTCTCGATCTGTTCCTTGGTGAAGTACCCCAGCATCGATCCTGGGTCGTAGTCGAGATACCAGCCCCACAGGAACATGTCGTAGTCGGGAGCGAAGACGTCGCCGTCATAGTTGTACTGGCGGTCCATGAGGGCGCCCTCGTCCATGACCTCGATCGTGATCTTGATGCCGACGTCCTTGAACCACCCGGCGAAGAGCTTGGCGTACTGTTGGCTCTGGGCCGACTCGCTGCGCGCGATCAGGCTCAGCTCGATCGGCTTGCCCTTGTACTCGCGCCACCCGTCCCCGTCCGAGTCGGGATACCCGGCCTCATCGAGCTTCTCCTTCGCCATCTCCGGATCGTATGTGTACTTGACGTCCTCCGGAGGTTCCCAGTGCCAGTCGGGGTCCTTGTAGTAGTTGGGGGGGATGATCGTCGTGCCCGGCGTCGTGTACCCGAGCCAGACGAGGTCGACGCCCTTCTGCAGGTCGACCGCCCAGTTGAGCGCCTGCCGGAACTTCCAGTCCCTGAGCGCCGGGTGGCCCTTGCTGTCGTCGCTGTCGTAGCAGTTGAAACCCAGCTCGTTGAAACCGTCGGCGACGATGGCCTCCGCCTTGATGCCGGGCTCGCCCTCGAGCTGCGCCATCTGATTGGCCACGAGGCCGGCGGCGCCGTCGATGACGCCGCTCTTGAGGTCCTGGATCATCGTGTCGGCATTGGTGAAGTACATGAAGTAGATCTCGTCGATCTTCGGCGCCGGGCCACGCCAATCCGGATTCGCGACCATCTTCACGTGGGAGTTCTTCTTCCACTCGACGCAGTTGAAGGGTCCGGACCCGACGATCGGCGGCTTGTTCTGGAAGCCCTTGGCCGCATCTTCGTAGCTGATCTTCGACCAGATGTGCTCGGGCACGATAGGCACGTAGTGGCGGATCATGTCCGGCTTGGGCTTCGAGCAGGTGAACTCGACCGTGTAGTCGTCGATCACCTTCACCTCGTCGATGAGGTTCGTGTACGCCGTCCAGTTCTCGAGGTTGCCGTCGATGATGTAGTTGTACGTGAAGGCGACGTCCTCGGCGGTCACGCGCTCGCCGTCGTTCCACATCGCGTCCTCGCGCAACGTGAAGGTCCAGACCAGCTCGTCCTTGCTGACCGTCCAGTCGGTCGCAAGGCCGTTCGTGTCTTCGCCCTTCATCGGAGCGAGAGTGGCGGGGTCGTAACCGATCAGCGCGTCGTACGTGAGGTACCAGATCTCGAACGCCTCCGCGGTGTAGCCGATGAACGGGTTCAGGCTGTCCGGTTCGTCGGTCCAGCCGACGCGGTACACGACCTTGCCACCCTCGGGCGAAGCGGCCGGTGAGGCGGTCTCTTCGGCCCACGCGTTGGCAAGCCCGGCGACCAGCGAGGCGCCAAGCACGACGATCGCCAAGATGACGAGGACGAGAGCGCGACGATGGTGACACTGTCTCGACATAGCTGATCTCCCCACATGTGGCATCGACGCCGGCAGACCGACCCGGCGCCCTTCTCCGATGCAACCATCATAGTCGCTCAACGGCCGTTACCGCCAACATGGTCGAAGGTGCGCGTGCAGTCACGGACACCGCCAACGGACGACGCCATGCCTGCTCACGACGGCCGACGCAGACGACCGCCGGCGGAGCGACCAGTGGCGGAGCGACCACTGGCGGAGCTACCGGTGGACGACACGCCGACGCCCGGGCACGCTCGGCGCGGGGCGTGAGAGAATGAGCACGGGATGACAGAGAACCTGCCCACCGTGGTCATCAGCAAGAGCGCCATCGCTGCCGTCGTCTTCGACATGGATGGTGTCGTCACGCAGACCGCCACCGTCCACGCGGCCGCATGGAAGGCACTGTTCGACGAGTACCTCGCAGAAGTGGCTCGACGCGAGAGGGGGCGGAGTGCGCGCAGTGACGAGAGGCGCACTGAAGGCATCGACGTGACGTACGCCCCCTTCACTCAGGCGGACTACCTGCGCTTCGTCGACGGCAAGCCAAGGTACGACGGCGTGCGCGACTTCCTCGCCTCGCGCGGGCTCTCGCTGCCCTGGGGCGATCCGTCGGATCCGCCCGAGGCGGAGACCGTGTGCGGCCTCGGCAACCGCAAGGACCGTTACTTCCACCGCCTCATCGACGAGCACGGCGTGCAGGCCTATCCGAGCACGATCGCGCTCATCGACGAGCTCAAGCGCGCCGGCGTGCGTATCGCCATCGTGTCGGCGAGCAGGAACACGACGAAGATCCTCGAGGCGGCGGGGGTACGCGGGCTGTTCGAGGCCCAGGTGGACGGCGAGGTCGCCGTCCACCTGGGCCTTCCGGGCAAGCCCGACCCCGCCATGTTCGTGGAGGCGGCGCGGCGCGTGGGCGCCGTGCCGGCCCGCGCCGCCGTCATCGAGGACGCCGTCGCCGGCGTCGAGGCCGGCCGCCGCGGCGGCTTCGCCCTCGTGATCGGCGTCGACCGCGGCGGCAACCGCGAAGCGCTGGCCGCCGCCGGCGCCGACGCCGTCGTCTCAGACCTCGCCGAGGTACGGGTCGGCGACTGAGGCGCGCCGGCGAGTGAGGCGCACCGGAGATCAGAGGGCGCCGACGAGTGAGGCGCGCCGGCAACCGAGGAGTGTCCGCGGCCAAATGTGAGCCGGCATTGACGCGAACGTACGTTCGTGTCACACTCCATTTCCCCCACGGCGGACGACAGCAGTGACGACCCCCCGGCACGACATGATGAACGGCGCTGCAGCCCGCGACGGCACAACGGCCCGCAGCGACACGCCCGGACGTCCGGGCGGCCGGTCTCGCCGCGAACCGATCGCCGTCGTCTGGGACGACCATCTTCGGCGGCCTTCCGCCTTCGTCCGGCAGGGACGCCGTCATCGCATCGCCCGCGTCCTCGAACGCTGGACCGTCGCGACCGGATGGTGGAGCGAAGAGGTGCACGTGGATCGGTCCTATATCCGGGTCGAGGCCGACGGACGGCTCTTCGACCTCTGCTACGACCGCCTCACGAAGACCTGGTCGCTCGAACGCGCCCTCTGAGGCGCCGTCGCCGTCACGTCATGGCGGCGGCGCCTCAGAGGGCGCCGTGACGCCGCGATCCGTCCGACATTGACACGAACATATGTTCGTGTCACACTCGCTCCGTCACGAGCAAGCGGGCGGCCGGGCGCGGTCAATCCCCCACCGTCGCGCCCGGCCGCCCCGTCCCGCCGGCTGGACATGTCGTGCCGGCCGACGGCGTTGCGCCGGCCGACGGCGCCATGCCGGCCGGATGCGTCATGCCGACCGGATGCGCCATGCCAACCGGATGCGTCATGCGAAAAGACCAGCACCCCGATGAGCTTCGTCCACCTTCATCTGCACACGAACTTCTCCTTCGGCGACGGCGCCTGCCGCATCGACGAGGTCGTCGCCCGCGCCGCCGACCTCGGCATGCCGGCCCTCGCCGTCACCGACCACGAGGGCCTCTACGGCGCGGTGCGCTTCTATCAAGCCTGCAAGGCGGCCGGCATCAAGCCGATCGTCGGCGTCGAGCTCACGGTCGAGCCGATCGTCGGTCGCGACGGCCGCCCGCGACGGCCTTCAGAGGTGCCCCCCGTGACGGCCCCGGCATCGTCGCCGCCGACGGGTGCCCGGCCGCCGGCAGACCGGGAGGGCGCCGGCAGGCCAGGTGAGTCGGCCGCGGAGGGGCGCGAACTGCCGGGCGCGGAGGAGTCTGAGGACAGACGAAGCAGGATCGAAGCAGCGGAGCGGCCCCCCGCGAGCCCCCCAGGGACCGCAGCGGCCGGCCCCCACCACCCGCATGCGCCCGACCCGTACACCGGCGGCATCGCGCCCCTCAAAGGTGCCGCCACGGTGCCGCCGGCCGCCGCCAGAGGCGCCGGCGGCCACCACCTCGTCCTGCTCGCCCGCGACTACGCCGGTTGGTCCAACCTCTGCCGCATCATCACCGCCGCCCACCTCGAGCACCCGGGCAAGCCGCCCCTCGCCCGCTTCGAGACGCTCGCCGCGCACAGCGGCCACCTGATCGCCCTGTCGGCCTGCCGCCGCGGCGAGGTCTGGTCGCGCCTCCTCGCCGGCGACCAGAAGGGGGCGCGCGCCGCGGCCTCCGTCTTGCACGACGTCTTCGGTCCCGACTTCTTCATCGAGCTCCAGCACGAGCTGCGGTCCGACTCGGCGGCGCAGCTCCGCGCCCTCGACCTCCTCGCCCACAAGCTGCGCCTGCCCACCGTCGCCACCAACGACGTCCACTACACGGTCAAGGACGACGCCCCGCTGCACGACGTCCTCGCCGCCGAGGCCGCCGACCAGCCGCTGCCCAACCCGCTGGGACGCACGAACGCCGAGCTCTACCTCAAGAGCCCGGCGCAGATGTGGCGTCTGTTCGGGCGGCGGCCGCAGGCGTTCCACAACGCCGCCGCCATCGCCGAGCGCTGCGACCTCGACCTCGGCCTCGGCCGTCTCCTCTTCCCCGCCTACCCCTTGCCGCGGGACGAGACCGCCTTCTCGCTGCTCTGGAAGCGCTGCTTCGCGGGCGCCGAAGAGCGGTATCGCCCGCTCACCGCCGTGGTCACGGCCCGCCTCGAACGCGAGCTCCGCGTCATCGAAGAGCTCGGCTTCGCCGAGTACTTCCTCGCCGTCCACGACATCGTCATGTTCGCGCGCAGCCGCGGCATCCTCTACTCCGGCCGCGGCTCCGCCGGCAACAGCATCGTCAGCTACGTCCTGCACATCACCGACGCCGACCCCATCGCCAACGAGCTCCTCTTCGAGCGCTTCCTCAACCCGGCGCGGCGCGAGATGCCCGATATCGACATCGACTTCTGCTCCGCCCGCCGCGACGAGGTCATCCGGTACATCTACGAACGCTTCGGCCGCGACAAGGTCGCCATGGTCGCGACCGTCAACACCGTGCACGCGCCCTCGGCGGTGCGCATCGTCGGCCGCGCCTTCGGCTTCGCCCCCGACGAGATCGACCGCCTCTCGCGCACGGTCCCCTGGGGCAGCGCCGCCAAGCTCGGCGAGATGATGGACGAGCGTCCCGAGCTCGCCGGGCACGAGCTCCAGCAGCCGCACTACCGCCGTCTCGTCCACCTCGGCGAACGCCTCGCCGGCTTTCCCATGCACCTCGGCACCCACCTCGGCGGCTTCATCCTCTCGCGCGACCCGCTCACCGACCGCGTCCCCCTGCAGTGGGCCGCCAAGGGCGTGGTCGTCGCCCAGTTCGACAAGGACGACATCGAGACGCTCGGCCTCGTCAAGATGGACGTCCTCGCCCTCAAGATGCACTCCGCCATCGCCGAGGCGGTGCGCCGCATCGAGGCGCGCACCGGCGAGCACATCGCGCCGTGGGAGCTGCCGCGCGACGACCCCGCGGTCTACGCACTCATCAGGTCGGCGCGCACCGTGGGCCTCTTCCAGCTCGAGAGCTCCGGGCAGCGCAACCTCGCCACGCGCCTGCAGCAGCGCGACTTCGAAGACGTCATCGCCGCTATCTCGCTCTTCCGCCCCGGCCCCCTGCAGGCCGACATGATCGCGCCGTTCATCAGACGACGGCACGGACGCGAGCCCGTGAGTGTCCCGCACCCCGACATGGAGCCCATCCTGCGCCGCACCTACGGGGTCATCGTCTACCAGGAGCAGGTCATCGAGGTGGCGGCGAAGATCGCCGGCTTCAGCCTCGCCGAAGCCGACCTGCTGCGGCGGACGATGACCCACGAGCGCTCCATGGACGAGATGGACGCGCTCGGCCGCACGTTCGTCGCCCGGGCGGTCGCACGCGGCGTCGCGCGGAGTGCGGCGGAAGAGGTCTTCCGCCAGCTCCGCGGCTTCGCCGCCTACGGCTTCAACAAGGCGCATGCGGCGTGCTTCGCCATCGTCTGCAACGCGAGCGCCTGGCTCAAGGCGCACTACCCGGCCGAGTTCTACTGCGGCATCCTCAACAACCAGCCCATGGGGTTCTACTCGCCCCGCGTCGTACTCAACGACGCGCGCCGCTGGGGACTCGAGGTCCTGCCGGTCGACGTCAACCGCAGCGGGGAGTGGTTCGAGGTCGAGAAGGACGGGGCGGCGCTGCGCGTCGGGCTCGCCTACGTCAAAGAGATGAGCGCCGCGGCGCGGCGGGCGATCGTCGCCGCAAGAGGGGGCGCGGCGGCCGGGGAGGGGCCCGCCGCGCCCCTCGCCCCCGCGACCCCCTCGAACTCGGCTGGGCTTCTTGCGCCGTCGGCCATCACCGTCCCGCCCGACCCGCCGCGTCCGTACCGCTCGCTCGCCGACTTCGTCGCCCGCGCGGGCGTGAGCCGCGAGATCGCCGAGAACCTCGTCCGCGTCGGCGCCTTCGACACGCTCGGCGTCCGCCGCGAAGAGCTCCTGCCGCAACTCCCGCTGCTGTACGCCGGGACGCACCCCGCGGGCCGTCATCGCGGCGTCGGCGCGACGGCAACCCGTGCGACTTGGGCCGACGCGAACGGACCGGGGCCGGGGAGGTTTGCAGGGAGGTCTGAAGACAGATGCAGTCAGACGAAACCAGCGGAGCGGCCCTCTGCAAGCCTCCCCGGGTCCGCAGCGCCGGCCGCCTCGGCGGACCTCGACCAGCCGCGCCTCGTTCTTGACGAGCAGCTCGGCGCCCTCGACTTCATCCCCTCGTGGACGCTCGCGCAGCGGGTGCGCGCCGA
>JAKPOQ010000184.1 GCA_029547745.1 Actinomycetes bacterium | reverse complement strand
GGGCGCGGCGAAGACGTCGTCGCCGTCTACGCCGCGCCCGACCGACCGGGCGGCAAGCCGGATCCTCTGAAAGAGGCGGCGCTTGCCGCCGGCCTGCCCCTACGTCAGCCCGCCTCCTACCGGGACCGGACGGTGCACGAGGAGTTCCGCGCCCTCGCCCCCGACCTCCAGGTGATGGCCTTCGTCACCCTCGTCGTCCCCAGGGCGTTCCTCGACATCCCGACCCGCGGCACCATCCAGTACCATCCGTCGCTCCTTCCGAAGCACCGCGGCCGCAGCTCCATCAACTGGCCCATCATCATGGGCGAGACCGAGACGGGCCTCTCTGTCTTCTGGCCCGACGACGGCCTCGACACGGGCGACGTCCTCCTGCAGAAGACGACCCCGATCGGACCGGACGACACGCTCGGTTCCGTCTACTTCGACCGGCTCTTCCCCATGGGCGTCGAGGCGCTGTGCGAGGCCGTGGATCTGGTCAAGGCGGGTGTCGCGCCCCGTATCCGACAGGACGAGGCGGTCGCGACCTACGAGGGGCCCTGTGAGCGCGACAACGCCCGCGTCGACTGGGGCAAGCCGTGGCGGCAGATCCACGGCCTCATCCGCGGCTGCGACCCTGCGCCGGGCGCCTGGACCACCTACGGTGGCCGGGGCCTGCAGCTCTTCGGGTCGCGGGCGCTGCCGGCCCGCGACATCGCCGGGCTGGGCGGCAGGCCGGGGGAGGTCGTCGAGATCGCCGACGACGGCGTCACCGTGGCGTGCGCCGACGGCCGCATCCGCGTGGCCCGGGTGAGGCCGGAGGGCGGCGGCAAGCTTGCCTCCGGCGAGTGGGCCGCCGCCGCCGGCCTCACCACCGGCGACCGGTTCATCTGACGACGCAGAGACCGTTCAGGACCTGAGGCCGCCCGACGGCCCACCGTCGACCGGATACTCGGGCAGGACGGGCGTCACCGTCGCCGGCGAGAGCGGCGCCGGCCGGCGTTTCCAGCGCGAGAGCTCCGTCATCGCTTGCACCCGACGGAGCTCTCGCGGCCCGACGCCGGCCGCGACCCCGGCGGCGCCCACTGCCCCGGCACCGAGACCGCCGGCGCCCACACCTCCGGCGCCGAGCCCTCCGGCAAGCATGTCCAAAGCCAGGTCGACGACGGGGTACGGCATCCCCAGGGCGATCTCGTCGGTAAGACCCTTCATCATGTCCGGCGAGGGCGCCGCCGCGAGCACGCTCGCCGGAACGTCGAGAGCAACAGCGAGCTGCCGGACCTGCGTCTTGTAGAGACCCCGCAGGGGCTGACCGGGCAAGTCGTCGATCCCGCCCTTGACGAACCAGCCGGTCAGCCACTCGGTCCTGTTGGCCGCGCCCAGAAGAAGGTAGCCGCCCCGCGTGGAGTCGCCGCCATGGCCGGCCATCTCCTCGAGGACCTCACGCCGACGACGATGCCGGGCGACGAAGCCCGCCTCGGCCTCGAGCACCAGACGCCGATACCACGGTCCGCTCGTCTCCGGAACCGGCGCGACGGAAGGCTCGCCGAGACCGCCTATCCCTTCGCGAGGCGCCGCTGGGCCCTTGGATCTCTCTGGAGCCGCCGTCTCAGCGCTCTGCCCCACGCGCAACGTCGTGACGAACGGCGTCTCCCCGGTCACGGCGCCGTAGAGACGGTAGAGCCGTCGGTTGACGGCGCCGGAG
>JAKPOQ010000179.1 GCA_029547745.1 Actinomycetes bacterium | reverse complement strand
CCACGACCGAAGCGCTGGAGCTTGTAGCGCTCGCTGAACGGCTTGCCGACCCCCTTGAAACCCTCGGGGAACACCCCCACCACCTCGCCGGCCGACAACAGTCGCTCGGCGTCGGAGTTGGCGGCCAGGGTCGCGCCCTGTTTGCGGGCCAGTGACCCCATGATTGGCGTCCGGAAGACCAGATCGGCCCCGAGCAACCGCAGGTGCCGCGCCGCAGGGTGCTCGTCGTGGATCGCCACCTGCACCATGTGCGAGTCCAGGGCGATGGTGCCCGAGTGGTTGGCGACGATGAGCGCGGAGCCCTCGGCCGGGATGTTCTCGATGCCGCGGACCTCGACGCGGAACCACTGCCGATAGAGCACCCGCATGAGGGGCAGGAAGATGTTCTCGATGTAGTCCGAGTCGAGCCCGAAGTCATCGACCGAGTAGTCGCCGGTCAGCCGTCGTCGCAGGAAGGCCAGGGTGCGCGCGACCGCCTGCTCGACCTCGTCGGCGCCGAGCCCGGAGGCAGCGGCGACAGTGCGCAGGACGCCGATGATCGCCGCGACGATGTCCTCGATGTCGGGCGTCAACTCCTGCTGGGTGAGGGCCGAGGCGAGCAGGGATTCAGAGATCTCCGCCTGGACCGGGGTGCGCGCCCGGGAGCGGTATGCCGTGCCGGTCCGGTCCCCCCGCACGCGCGGGGACGCCTGGGTGGACGCCTGAACGGTCGACGCCGCCGACTCCCCCGCCGCCTCGGCCGTCACAGCGGGCTCGATGACCCTGGTCGCCGCAGCCGGCTGGTCGGCAGCCACGCTCGACAACTCCGGCGTGATCGAGGTGTCCGGCGCGCTCACCGCCGAGGTCAGGGCGCCCTCGGCGATCGGCAGGCTCTCGCGGTGGGTGCGTCGACCGGTGCGACGCGCCGGCGTCAGCCGGGTGCTCCCGGCCGCCCGGTCAGACGCTCGGGTCGTGGGGAGTTGGGTGACGGTGGCCTCACCGACGTTCGTCAGCCCGGCGAGGACGGGACGGGGCCGGCGTTCACGAGCCACCGCGTCGACCGTCGTCGCGTTGGCCGATGCGGTCGGAGTCACCTGGGGGACGGGCCGGTGTGGCGCGGAGCGCGCCTCGTCGGTGGGCAGGGGCGGCATACCGTCGGCCGGGACCAGTGGGGTGCTACTGCGCTTGCGGCGCTCTCCGGCGGCCCGGGCGGCGCCCGCGGCGAAGGCGTCCCGCGACGTGCCGGGCATCAGCCGGCCACCTGACGGATCCGGCCGGCCAGACCGCCGGCCGACTGCAGGGCGCTACCGGCGGCCCGG
>JAKPOQ010000176.1 GCA_029547745.1 Actinomycetes bacterium | reverse complement strand
CGATCATCGAACTCACTGATGAAGACGGCGAGATTGTCGCCCTCGACACGAGAAGAGTCCAAGCGATTGAGATGAGCTCCGCTCTAATCGCCGAGGGCGCACCAAGGCTCGATGAGGAGGCAGAGAGAGACCCTTCGGAGTCAGACGCGGCGCGACGGCTCGCCGAGTTCGTCGCCGCGCTGGACGACTTCAGAATGGTCGAGGACCTTGCGGTGCCGTACAACCACATGGGCGCGACCATCACCGACGCGGTCCTGCAGGCCGGGTTGCGCTACGAGACCGTCGTGCGGCCGCGCGTGCAGCACGTGATGGAGGCGTTCCCCGAGGCCGCGACGACGTCCGGATTCCTGCGCTTGCTGCGCGAGCGCGACGGGGAGGAGGTCGTGCGCTGGACACACCCCGAGAAGCTCGGCCACATGGAAGCTGTGGCCGAGCTGTTCGTCGCGGAGGGCGTCGAGACCGAAGCGGACTTGCGGCGGTGGCTGTGCGGCGAGCCGGGCACGGGGGGCGACGCGGCGGACGGCGCGGAGGGCGACGTCGACGCGGCCTGCCGCGCGAACGTCGCCAAGCTCGCCGCGATCCGCGGCATAGGACCGAAGACCATCGACTACTTCAAGATCCTCTGCGGCGAGGAGGACACGGCGGCGATCGACGTCCACGTCATGCACTTCCTCGAGCGCGCCGGCGTCAAGGTGCGCGACTACGACCGCGCGCGCCAAGTCGTCGCCGAGGCCGCGCCGCTGCTCGGCGTCTCCGCCGCCCGCCTCGACCACAGCATCTGGACGTACATGAGCGGGGCGGGGAAGACCTGGTAGCTCATCGGCGGCGCTGAACGTCACCCCCCGCGGTCGATCGTCATCCTTGTGCGGCAGGACGGCCACGGCTACGCTCCGAGACGGCATGGCTGGGACTCCCGACAAAGACGGCGGCGAGATCGCGCTGTCCCATTCCCTTGAAAGGGCCGTGGGTATGACGTATCATCATACCCGGAGGTGCATCATGGGACGCTCGAAGATAGCCATCACGCTCGACGAAGACACGCTGGGGGCGATCGATCGGCTGGTGTCCGAACGCCGGTTCCCGAACCGTAGCCAAGCCATCCAGGAAGCTCTCGACGAGAAGCTCTCGCGACTGTCGCACACTCGTCTCGCGCAGGAGTGTGCCAAGCTCGATCCTGGTCTCGAACAGGCGCTGGCCGAAGAGGGCATGTGCGGGGAGTTGGCCGAGTGGCCAGAATACTGAGGGGCGAGGTCCGTTGGGCCGATGTCGATCCGACCCGCGGGCATGAGCAGTCGGGCCGGCGGCCGGTCCTCATCCTGAGCGCCGACGTCTTCAACGAACGCTCGGGCACCGTGATCGCGGTCGCGCTGACGACTCAACCCCAGCGAGCCGGCTTCCCACTGACCCTCGAGCTGAGCTCCTCGCAGCTAACGAAGCCATCGTGGATCAAGATCAGCCAGATCCGCACGCTGTCGGTGCAGCGCATCGGCCGCAAGCTGGGAGCCGCCTCGCCGGAGGAACTCGCGCGGGTCATGGAGGGCCTGAACGAGATCCTCGGGGCCTGATCAGCCGTTCGAGCAGACGCCCAATCGGCAGACCCCAGGCCGCGGCGTCAGCGAAGTCGCGCCGAGCGTCGCTCCTTCATGGCTCAAGCGCGACGCGTGGACGGTTCTCGCCGAGCTTGATGGGTCCCCGCGCTCGTGCCCACAGCTACCGCCCACGCCGGCGCGTGGGCGCCTCACGTAGCTCCGCCGGCGGATCAGCCGAGACATGTGGGCAGATGCTGTTCGTCGGGAGGCGACGCCGCATCTAGGCCCGGGGCTTCGATCACCCGCTGCGACGCCAGCGCGTGGACGAACGTGAGCGCGGCTGAGAGGACGAGGGGAACAAGAAGTGCAACACTTATTGACAAGTGTGGTAACTTCTATGCATGGCTACGCCTTCTGAGCAGTCGGTCGCCCGGGCGGCCGAAGCCTTCGAGCGGCACGACGGCGTTCTGCGCACCTCCGAGGCGCTCGCCGCAGGCATCCAGCCGCGCACGCTCTACTGGATGCGTGACGCCGGGCAACTGGAACGGCTCAGTCGCGGGGTCTACCACCTGACGTCGCACCCGCTGCCCGCCAAGCCCGACGTCGCAGCTGTGATGCGACGCGTGCCCAAGGGCATCCTCTGTCTGGTCAGCGCGCTCGACTTCCACGAGGTCGGCACGCAGGTCCCCGCGGAGGTCCAGATCGCCCTCCCGCGCGGCGTGCGGCCTCCGAGGATTGACTACCCGCGCGTGCGCGTCGTCCACATGAGTCCGGCGTCGCTGGCGGCTGGCGTGGAGGAGCGATCCACGGCGGGCGCCGACCTGCGCGTGTTCAGCGTCGCGAAGACCGTGGCCGACTGCTTCAAGTACCGCAGCACCGTTGGATTGGACGTGGCGGTGGAAGCGCTGCAGGAGGTGATCCGCGAGCGTCGCGCGACGCCGGGCGAGATCCTGGAGTACGCCAGGGTCGACCGCGTGCAGAACGTGATCCGGCCCTATCTGGAGGCGCTGCTGTGAGCGCCGGCGATGTCCGTCGGTCGCTGAGGCGGCGGGCAGACGCGCTCGGACTCGACTTCGAGCAGGCGCTCCAGTACTACGCCATCGAGCGGTTTCTCTTCCGGCTGTCACAGACGACCTGGGCGGAGCGCCTCATCGTGAAGGGCGCCGTGATGCTCCGTGTCTGGGACGCCGCGGTCGCGCGGCCCACCCGGGACGTCGACTTTCTGGGTCGACTGGAAGGTACGCCCGAGGCCGTCGAAGCCGCTGTCCGCGAGTGCCTTGCGACGGACGGCGGCGAGGACGGCCTCGAGTTCTCGCAGACCGTCGACGTGGCGCAGGCCATGCTCGACGATCGCTACCCTGGCGTGCGTGTGCGCATCCGCGGTGAGCTCGCCGGCGCTCGCTTCTTGCTCAGACTGGACATCGCGGTCGGCGACGCAGTGGCCCCGGAACCAGGATGGGTGGACTACCCGCCACTGCTGGATTCTCCGGCGCCGCGGATCCTCGCCTACCGACCCGAGACCGCTGTGGCGGAGAAGTTCGAATCCATCGTGGAGCTCGGACTCATCAACAGCAGGCTCAAGGACTTCTACGACCCGTGGATGCTCGCCGGGTGTCGGTCGTTCAACGGCCAAACGCTTGCGGACGCCTTGGCCGCCACCTTTCGGGCGCGAGGGACGGAGCTGCCGACCTCCGCGCCGGTCGCCCTTACCGCAGCGTTCGGCGAGCAGGACGCCACCGCCGTTAGGTGGCGAGCATATCGCTCGCGCCTCGCGACCTACGGCATCGAGGCGCCGGCGGATTTGGCTGAAGTGGTCAGCGCCATCCGGAACTTCGTGATGCGGCCGGCGGCCGCGGCGGCGCGCGGGGAGCCCTTTGCCGACCGCTGGTCGCCCGAAGTGGGCTGGAGATCGCCATGACGGAGGTCGCGGCCTCGTGCGCCTGATTCCGCCCACGATTCCGCCGGACACGCCGAGCGACGGCGAGAAGCTCGTCTTCGAGCTTCTCACCGCAGCCTCGGCGCGAGAAAGCGAGGGCGGGGCCGGCGCAGCCGGCCGCTCCGGCCCCGACACCTCCGGCTGGACCGTCCTCCACTCCCTCGACGTCGCTCACCATCGCCGCCGGCTCGAGGGCGAGATCGACTTCGTCTGTGTCGTGCCCGAGCGCGGCCTTCTCTGCCTCGAGGTCAAGGGCTGCCACAGCCTGCACCGCGCCGAGGGGGTCTGGTACTACGGCGCGGACGCCGCAGGCGATCCGCGCGGTCCGTTCAAGCAGGCCTCCGCGGCGATGCACAGCATGCGCGAGCGCCTCGTCCATCACCATCCCGACCTCGCCGGCGCCCCCTTCCAGTCTGCCGTCTGCTTCCCCTTCCTCGACTTCACCCTGACGAGCGAGGAGTGGCACGACTGGCAGGTGATCGACCGGCGGGACCTCGAGGCACGGCCCATCAGCGACCTCATCGCCGCCGTCCTCGACCGCGCCCGCGAGCGCGCCGCCGAGCGGCGCGCGCAGTGGTTCGACCCCGGCGCGGGCGAGCCCACGGCGGCGCAGTGCGACGAGATCGTCCGCCTCCTGCGTCCCGACTTCGAGTTCTACGAGAGCTCCAAGGCTCGCGCCTGCCGCCTGGACGAGGACATCCGCCGCTACACCGAGGAGCAGTTCGCCGTCCTCGACCAGCTCGCCCGCAACCCGCGGGTGATCGTCGACGGGCCGGCAGGCACGGGCAAGACCTTGCTCGCCGTCGAGCAGGCCCGGCGCAGTGTCGCCGCCGGCCGCCGCGTCCTGCTCCTCTGCTTCAACCGTCCGCTGAGCAAGTGGCTCGCCGAGGAGGCCCAGGGCACCACCGTCCTCACCCTGCACGAGTACATGCGCCGCCTCGCCGGCATCAGGCTCACCGAGGAACAGACGCACAGCCGGCGGTTCTGGCAGGAGGACCTGCCGCGGCTCGCCGTAGAGCGGCTGCTTGACGGGCCCGAGGCGCTCCGGCCGATTGTCGGAGGCGCAGCGGACGCCTTCGACGAGCTCATCCTCGACGAGGGCCAGGACATGCTGCGCGAAAGCTACCTCGACGTCCTCGACCTGAGCCTCGCCGGCGGTCTCGCCCAGGGGCGCTTCCGCGTCTTCGGCGACTTCGCCCACCAGGCGATCTACGACGCCGCCGACATGACCTTCGACGACCTGCAGCGGCGTTGCCCCGGGGCGGTGATCGCCGACCTCTCCGTCAACTGTCGCAACAGCCCGCGCGTGGCGGCGCTGGCCCAGGGGTGTCGGGCGCTCGCCACGACCGGCGGCAGGGCGACGTGGGCGAAGGTCCTGCGCCCGGACGACGGCGTCGAGCCGGCGCTGCGCTTCTACCACGACGCCGAGCACCAGTGCGAGCTGCTCGAGCGGGCGCTCGAGGAGCTGCACGACGAAGGCTTTACCGGGCCGCAGGTCGTCGTCCTCTCGCCGCACAACGACCAGGCCTGTGCAGCGGCCGCGCTGTGCGCGCTGGGCGTCGAGGCGGGAGGGGAAGAGGGCGCCGGCGCCAGCCCGGCGCAGAGCTCGCCGCCGCCGTCACGCCGATCCTGGCGCGACGGCCTCGCCCCGCTCGTCCCTCCGGGCGAGTACGACCCCGACTTGCGCTCCGGCAAGACGAAGTACGCGTCCATCTACCGCCTCAAGGGTCTCGAGGCGCGCGCCGTCGTGCTCACGGACATCGACCGCCTCGAGACCGAGCACGATCGCGACCTGTTCTGCATCGGCGCCACGCGGGCGACGCAGCGGCTGGTCGTACTGGCGCACGAAGGCGTTCGGCGACACCTCTCACTTCCGGCAACTGGGTGACAGTCCCCGTACGGCGGGTCGACGTTCGTCCTGGAGGCCGGGCGGACGCGTACACTCAAGTCATGACCGCCCGCTGGCAGATCGAGTTCTGCGAGACGGCCGACGGGCGGGCGCCGGTCGAGGAGTGGCTGCTCAGGTTGGCGCCGACGAAGCGGCGAGCCGCTGCGGCGGCGCTGGAGATTCCTCGCCGTGGACGGCCTGGCGGTCTGCGCGACGCCATGGGGCAAGCACCTCGGCCAGGCCCTTCTTGAGTTCCGCATCCGGCATACCGAGAGCGAGATCCGGGGTATTCGTGGGGAGGAGACCGCCGGTCCCGCGATCCCTGGCTCCACTTCCCGGGCAGAGGCCGTGCTGCTTCGCTTCTTTTGTCACGCGCACGGGAATCGCGTCATCCTCTTGCTCGCCGCCTACGACAAGGGCCGCGACCCGTCCGCCAAGCGGGAACAACGGGAAATCGCGGAGGCGCGCAGACGGCTCCGTGAGTTCAGGAGGCGCGGCCGGTAGCGCTCACTCGCATCCATGGGGGCCTTGACGACATATGGGATATGACCCATACTTGGACCCGCCAGAAGTCAATGTGAGAGGGTGGAAGGTATGTCCCGGTTCGATGAGTTTCTGCGGCGTGTCGAGGCGGAGGCTGAGGCGGAGGGTCCGGAAGCCGTCGGCGAGCTCGAGGCGTTCCGCGACCACTATCGGCTCGCGCGCGAGCTGGCACGGCGCCGGCAGTCCCTTGGGTGGACACAACTTCGCCTCTCGGAGGTGAGCGGCATCCCGCAGAGCGAGATCAGCCGCATCGAACGGGGCCGGGCGAATCCGACGCTGCTGACGGTGAGCCGGCTCTCGCGGGCGCTCGGTGTTCGGTTGTGCGTGCAGGAGGGCTGCCGATCCGATCAGACGGAGGTCGGCGAGTCCACCTCTCCGCCTGCTCCACGTGCCGGCGCTGCTCGCGCCCACGCTCCGTGGCGTTGACCACGCGCGGCTACGGGGCGCGCCGTTTGCTGCAGCGTTAGGGGGTCGGCGTCTGCGGCACCGAGCCGGGCGATCTCGGCCCAGGTCGCGCCGGCGGCCATTTGGCGGTAAGAAAACAGGTCCATCCACTCCTCCGTGATCATGGGCCGGCTTCCTTCGGTTCGACTGTCTATGCCTGGCCGATTCTCGGCTATCCCATGATCAGGTGCGTGGTCTCACCCGCTCTCAAGCGACACGTTTCGTCGTACGCGGAGCGACATGAACACCGGGTACGTCACCGTCACGCCGGACTACCGCTTCCACGTCAGCGACGACCTCTTCGACGACTTCCACAACGGCCGCGAGCACGAGCGCTACGCCGGGCGCGTCATCATCGTGCCGCGGGAGCCGAGCGACCGGCCCGACCGGGAGCTGCTCGCCTGGCATGGGCAGGCGGTGTTTCGGGGGTGAAGCGCCCGGTACTGCAACTTCTGCGATCCGGCCGCTCGCTAGACCCATGTCTCGCCGCTGCGCTGCTCCTGCTCGAGCAGCCAACGCCATACCGACACCCGTGCGCCCTGAGCACGCTGGGTCCTGAGCACGCTGGGCCCTGAGCACGCTGGGCCCTAAGCACGCAGGCGCCCTGAGAGAGACATGGCGCGCTGCGGCCTGATCTCGCGGCGGGCTGGCATTCGCGGCGAGGGCCTGTCAGACTGCCGGCATGCCGAAGAGCGGCGGCGACAAGTCGAACCACAAGGGGCCGGCCGGCGGCGCGTCGCGAGG
>JAKPOQ010000175.1 GCA_029547745.1 Actinomycetes bacterium | reverse complement strand
CGGCGCGGGCGGTGTCGGCGCGGACGGTGTCGGCGCCGGACCGCGCCGCCCGCCGCGGGACCGCCGACGGGAGAGCGCGCGCCTCATCGCGCGGCGCCACGGGGCGCGGGATGCGCCGGCGGGCCGCCAGGCGGCGCTCGTCGAGCGCCGCCAGCGCCCGCCGGCGCATCGCCTTGAGCTCCGCGACCGGGAGGAAGAGCCCCGGGTCGAGCTCGAGCCGGAGCTCGGCGAGCTCGTACGGCGTCCCCCCGAGGGCGCCGACCGCGTCGCGCACCCGGCGTTCGTCGAGGGCCACTGTCCGCGCCTCGGTCAGAGGTCGCGAGGAGACCGCCCCGGCCGAGAGGCCGTCGGGAAGCGCGCGCAAGGTCAGCCGCGCCGGCGTGCCGGCGCGGCCCTCGAGACGCGCGGCGAGCGGGACCGGCCGCGCCGCGCGCCGCGCGCTCGTCAGGGTGCGCGCCAACTCGTCCGTCTCGGCCGCGCTCAGACGGAACAGGCGGTCCTTCACCGCCACGCGTTCGCGCACGCGGAGTCTGAGCCGTTCGACGGCGCCCTCGTCGACGCGCACCGGCTCGGTCTGGCCCCACGGCGTGTAGAGGGAGACGACGTCCCCGGCCGCCACCGGCTTCGACAGGCGGATCACGACGTCACCCCGGGTCTCGTCGACACCGGTCACCCGACCGACCTGGACACCCCGACGCCCGCCCCTGCCGCCGCTGCGCACCTCGTCGTGGCGGCCTTCGAGATGGGCCGTCGTGAAACCGCGTGAGAAGCTCTGCTCAAGACGCGCCGGCCACTCGGGCCGCACAGAGAAACCTGCCGGGTCGGTGAGCGCCGCGTCGAGCGCCTCACGGTACACGGCCGTCGTCACGGCGACGTAGGCCGCGTCTTTCATGCGACCCTCGATCTTGAACGACGTGACGCCGGCGGCGATCAGCGCCGGCAGCATGCCGATCGCACAGAGGTCGCCGGTCGACAGCACGCGGTCAAGCTCACCGGCGTCGCCCGGCGGCGCCGACGCGCCCGCCCTCGTCAGCCGGTAGCGCATGCGGCAAGACTGGCTGCAACGGCCCCGGTTGCCGCTGCGCCCGCCCACCATGCTGGAAAGCAGGCAGTCTCCGGAGTACCCGTAGCAGAGGGCCCCATGCACAAACGCCTCCAGCTCGAGGCCGTGAGTGTCGAGAGCGGCGATCTCGTCGAGGCTCAGCTCGCGGGCCAGGATCGCCCGGGCGAAGCCCAGGCGCGCGAGGACCGCGAGCTGCGACGACGAGTGCGCGTTGAGCTGCGTACTGGCGTGCAGCTCGAGGTCGGGGTACCGCTCGCGCACCATGGCCGCGAACCCCAGGTCGGCGACGATGACGGCGTCGAGGCCGGCGGCGTACGGCGCCTCCAGCGCCGTCAGCGCCGGCCCCAGCTCTTCTTCCTTCAGCAGCGTGTTGAGGGCAAGGTGAGCGCGCGCGCCGTAGAGGTGCGCGAGTTCGACGGCGCGCACCGCCTGAACGCCGGCGAAGTTGCCGGCGAAGGCGCGCGCGCTCCAGCGCTCGAGGCCGAAGTACACGGCGTCGGCGCCGGCCGCGAGCGCGCCGCGCAGCGCGCGCTCGTCGCCGGCCGGCGCAAGGAGCTCGATGCGGGAACGACGCTCCACGACAGCACACGCGCGAGCCCAGTGCTTGGCGAGCCGCAGGGCGGCGGGGGCGCCCGCGGGCGCCCGCCGCCGCACAGCCCTCAGCCGGGCAGCGCTCCGGGCTCCTCCTTCACGACCTTGCCGCTCTCGTCCCGATGGACGCGGATCAGGCCCGAGGTCGCGATCGTCGTCACGCCCCGGCGCTCGAGCTCGTCGAGGAACAGGTTGATGCCCAGCGAGTCGCTCGACATGTGGCCGGCGATGACCACGTGGATGGCGTACTTCTCGGCCTCGTCGCGCAGTTCCGGCCCCATGTGCATGCCGACGATCGTGCCGACGCCGGCGGCGGCGAGCCGCTCCATGACCTTCTTCGGCCCCTCGGTACCGCCCGTCATGTCGACCCAGATCTTGCCCGCGCGCGCCGACGGGCTGCTCTTGCCGAGGTATGGACCCGCCCCCTTGCGCGCCGCGATGCGGTACTCGGGGATCTCGAGCAACGCCTTCTCGACGTCCTCGATGAGCTTCGGCTCACGGTCGGCGAAGTACTTCGTCAGGTAGTCGACGACCAGGTTGTCGGTCGGCGTGTGGGCGGAGAAGAACGGGATCGCCAGCAGACGCGCGACGTCGATCGCCTGGTCGTAGTTGAGCGGCATCATGCGACGCTGGATCTCGTCCATGCGCTCGCTGATGAACTTCTCGCCCGCCTGGATCGGCACCCCCATCTGCGCCCAGATGTCGGCCTGGACCTCCATTACGTCGGCGAGCTTGGTCAGGCCGAAGCCCTCGGGATGGTGCGTGTAGACGGCGTCGACCAGCACACCCTTCTCGCGCAGACGGTCGGCGAGCAGGATCTCGCCGCTGTTCATGTCGATGCCGCCGAGCAGCGTCGTGACCTCCGTCTCGGGGTCGCCGACGTAGATGCGCGTATCGGCGAAGGGGTTGGCGAGGTCCTCTTCGTCGGCCAACACGCGGCGGTACTCGGGCAGCTTCTCGTGCCGGCGACGGGCACGCTCGAGGTACTCGTCGACGCCCTTCCTGCCGCGCGGGTCGGCGTCGACGCCCATGCGCACGGCGGTCTCGTAGATCTCGCGAAGCTTCACGGTGATCCTTTCTTCTCGCGCGTGCGCGGACGAAGGCTCGCGGACACGCGTCTCATGGGACACGCTCGGACGGTATACATACCCCAAAACGGGGCAGCGGGGCATCCCGGCTGCGGACGCGTGCGCAGCAGACGGACCTGACCGGGGACCCTCCGGACGCGGCCGGGAACGAAAGGCGGGGGCGTCCCTAGGGATTCGCGGCGCGGTGGGAGCGCGGCGACGGCGACGGGCGCGAGAGGAACGCGCTGCGCGCGTCGACGAAGCGCCAGGGGCGCGGGTCGTCGCCGACGCCGATCCGTGGCGTGACGACGAGATCGGGCGCGGCCTGCGACCACGAACGCGCGTCGTCTGAGGCCACGCCCTCGCGGGGCAGGACCACGAGCGGCTCACGCCAGGCGGGCAGGCCGTTCTCGCCCCGCCCGATGCCGAGCGCCTGGGTAAGACGCGCCGGGCCGCTGCACAGGAGCCGGGCGTCGACGGACCCGTCGGGACGAACGACGACGGGGCCGCGGCGTTCGGCCATGCGCTCGAGCCCCTGCAGGGGCTCGAGCGCCCGGAGCAGGACCGCGGCCCCTACACCTTCGGCCTCGCACGCCAGGTTGGCGCAGAAGTGCATCCCGTAGGTGAAGTAGACATACAGGTGGCCCGGCGGACCGAACATGACCGCGTTGCGCGCCGTGCGACCGTTGAAGGAGTGACTGGCGCGGTCGCCGGGCGCGTACGCCTCAGTCTCGACGATGCGTCCGCCCACGCCGCGGTACAGCAGAGTGCAGCCGACGAGGTCGCGGGCGACCTCCAGCACCGGGCGGTCGTAGAAGGCGGGCGGCAGAGGGGCGGGTCGGCTCACGGCGCCAGTGTATCGCGGGCGGCCGCAGCCCTGCGCTGCCGGCGCGGGCGGGCGGCCGCGGCCCTGGGCGACTCGGAGACCGGCTGCGGCCTTGAGGCGGCCTGAGCCCTGGGCGCCGCGCCTCAGGGCGCGGCGCCCAGGGCCGCGGCCGCCCGCCCGAGCTGCTCGCGCACCCGCTCCGGGGCAGAGCCGCCGGCGAGCGCCTTGCGCGCCAGCGAGGCGCGCGGGTCCAGGGCCGCGACGTAGTCTTCGTCGAACGCCGGACTCAGCCGCCGTACCTCCTCGAGCGGCAGGGCGTCGAGGCCGATGCCGCGCTCGAGGCAGCGGCGGACGAGCTCTCCGACCAGATGGTGCGCCTCGCGGAAGGGCACGCCCCTGGCGACGAGGTAGTCCGCGAGGTCGGTCGCCTGCAGGAAGCTGTCGCAGGCCGCCGCCATGCGCCCCGTGTCGAACTCGATCCCCTCGAGCAGGCCGGTGGCCACGGGAACCGACGCGTCGAGGCAGTCGACGCCGTCGAAGAGGAAACGCTTGTCCTCACGGAGGTCGGTGTTGTAGGCCAGCGGCAGGCCGTGGAGGACGCCGAGCAGGCCGGCGAGGTCGGCGGCCAGCCGCGGCGCGGCGGCCCGCAAGAGCTCGCCCGCGTCCGGGTTCTTCTTCTGCGGCATGATGCTCGACCCGCCGCTGAACGCGTCGGGCAGGCGCACGAAGCCGAACTCGGCCGAGGCCCAGAGGACGACCTCCGCCCCCAGTCGGCTGAGGTGTACGCCGAGCTCGGCCGCAGCCGACAGGTAGTCGACGACGAAGTCCCGCCCCGCCACAGCCTCGAGGGAGTTCTCGCTGATGCGCGCGAACCCCAGCTCGGCGGCGACCGCCTCCCGATCGACGGGATAGTTGACGCCGACGGCCGCGCCCGCGCCGAGCGGCAGCTCCAGGCAAGCGGCGCGGGCGCGGCCAAAGCGTTCGACGTCGCGCTCGAGCATCCAGAAGTAGGCCAGCAGGTGCTGGGCAAGCGAGGTGACCTGCGCGCGCTGCAGGTGCGTGTAGGCGGGCAGGATCGTCTCGACGTGCTCTCCTGCCCGCCCGACGAGCACCTGTTGCAGCGCGCGCAGGCCGGCCACCTGACGGTCGATGACGCGCCGCAGGTGCAGGCGGACGTCGGTCACCACCTGGTCGTTGCGACTCCGACCGGTGTGCAGCTTCGCGCCGGCGTCGCCGACGAGCTCCGTCAACCGGCGCTCCACCGCCATGTGGACGTCCTCGTCCTCGTCCCCGGGGACGAACGCCCCGCTCTCGACCTCGCGCCCGACCGTGGCCAGACCGTCCTCGATCGCCTGCCGCTCCGCGGCGGTCAGCACGCCCGCGCCCTCCAGGGCCCGGGCGTGCGCGATGCTCGCCTCGATGTCCTCGCGCCACAGGCGCCAGTCAAGAGCCAGCGACGAGTTCAGGGCGACGAACGCCGGGGCGCGCGCGCCGGCGAACCGTCCCGAGCGCGCGACGCTCATTGCACTACCTTCATAGTTGCTGCTTGTGCGCGACAGGAGGTTGACACAGGGGTCTCACGCCTCGAGGTCCTTCATGAGATCGTGCTCCTTACCGATCCGCGCCCAGACCTCGATGGGCAGACCCCAGAGCTCGATGAACCCGGCAGAGGCCTCGTGCGAGAACTCGTCCTCCGTCGTGTACGTGGCGAGCTTGTAGCTGTAGAGACTGAAGTCGCTGCGGCGACCGTCGGCGATACAACTGCCCTTGTGGAACTTCAGTCGCACATCGCCGGTGACGCGTTCTTGGCTCTGGAAGAGGAACGCCTTGCAGGCCTCGGTCAATGGGTCGAACCACTGGCCCTCGTAGATCATGTCGGCGAGCTTGCTCTCGATGGTGCGCTTGAAGTGCAGCAGGTCGCGGGTGAGGACGAGGTCCTCGAGCTCGCGGTGAGCGGTGATCAGCGCCAGGGCGCCGGCGACCTCGTACACCTCGCGACTCTTGATGCCCACGAGCCGGTTCTCGATCATGTCGACGCGGCCGAAGCCGTGGGTGTTGCCGATGGCGTCGATCGTCTCGATGAGCTCGACCATGCCCATGGCCTTGCCGTCAAGGGCCACCGGTTTGCCCTTCTCGAAGCTCACGACGACGTGCTGCGGCTCGTCCGGCGCCGCGCTCACCGGCTTCACGAACTGGAAGGCGTCCTCGGGCGGCGCCACCCACGGGTCCTCGAGCACGCCGCACTCGTTGCTCCGCCCCCACATGTTCTCGTCGATCGAGTAGGGGCTCTTCTTCGTCAGGTTCAGCGGGATGTCGTGGGCGGCGACGTAGTCGAGCAGCTCCTCCCGGCTCGGCCAGTCGGCGCCACGCGCCGGCGCCACGATCTCGAGGCTCGGGTCGAGGGCACGGACACCGATGTCGATGCGCACCTGGTCGTTCCCCTTGCCCGTGCAGCCATGGGCGACCGCGCTCGCTCCGTACTTGTGCGCCGTCTCGACGAGCTTCTTGGCGATCAGCGGGCGACCGATGGCCGTGGAGAGCGGGTACTTGTCCTCGTAGAGAGCGTTCGCCATCAACGCCGGAAGGCAGTGCTTCTCGGCGAACTCCTCCTTGGCGTCGACGGCCTCAGCGGCGACGGCACCGGCTGCCTTGGCGCGGGCCATGATCGCGGGCACGTCTTTGACCCGGCCGAGGTCGACGAGACAGGCGATGACGTCGTAACCGTACTTCTCCTTGAGCCACGGGATGAGGGCGGAGGTGTCAAGACCTCCGGAGTAGGCGAGGACGACTTTCTCAGACACGATAAGGACCTTTCGTCGTTCGGGGTGTGGTCGGAACGGGCGGCCGCAGCCGCGCGCTCACGCGCGCGCCGTGCGGCCGCCGATGGCGTGCGCGCCGGAGGGTGCCCGCGCGCTAGGCCTCTCGGAGACGGTCGAGGTAGCGCCTGATCTCATGCGCCGTCTCTCCGTCCTGGGCGATGGCGATCAGCGTGTCGTCGCCGGCGATGGTCCCGACCACGTCGCTGTGGTTCAGGTTGTCGACCTGTCGCGCCACGGTGGACGCTGTGCCGATCTCGCAGCGCACGACCACGAGGTTGCCGGCGACGGCCGTGGAGCGGGCGAAGTCGTGCAGCACGTGCCGCGCCGCCTGCTCGGGGTCCTTGGGGCGCTCGCGCGAGGAGAGCACATACCGGGCCCGCCCGAGATGGGTGCGGACCTTCTGCAGATCAAGTTCGCGGATGTCGCGCGACACCGTCGCTTGGGTGACCTCGCAGCCGAGGGCCTTCAGCGCGTGGACGAGCTCGCGCTGCGTGCCCACCTCGCGCTGCTGCACGACGGCCTGGATGAGACGCTGCCGTTCGACCTTGCCCATCGGTGCCCGATTGCTCACGCCGTCCCCGTCCATGGACCCGCTTGCGCATGCCCGCCGCGGTCGTCGCTCCCCGCGGCAAGAGCGCCACATGAATACAATACATCACCTTGCCAGCGAATATGCAAGTGTCGTGTCACGCCGTGACCTTCGTGCCGCACCCCGCGTCGGTCAGGATCTCGAGCAGCACGGCGTGCTCCACGCGGCCGTCGATGATGTGCGCGCTCCGCACCCCGGCCTCCAGGGCGCGACGCACGGCCCCGACTTTCGGGATCATGCCGCCCTCGATGCGGCCCGCCGCCTGCAGCGCTCCGAGATACGCGAGGTCGCACTCCGAGATGGGGGCGACGTCGGCGCCCTGGTCCTCGTAGATGCCGTCGACATCGGTCAGGAAGACGATCTTCTCGGCCTTGAGGGCGGCGGCGATCTCGCCCGCCGCGGTGTCGGCGTTGACGTTGTAAGGCTGCCCCGACTCGTCGGCGCCGATGCTGGCGACGACGGGGATGTTCTGCTCCGACAGCAGGTCCAGGACATCGACGTTGACGGAGACGACCTCGCCGACGCGGCCGAGGTCGACGTCGTTGCCCTCGGCGTCGACGTGCTGCTTGGGCCGCACGCGCAGCAGCCCACCGTCCTCACCCGAGAGGCCCACGGCCGCGCCCCGATGGCGATTGATCAGGCCGACGATGTCCTTGTTCACCTTGCCAACGAGGACCATGCGCGCCACTTCCATGGTCGCCTCGTCGGTGACCCGGTGGCCGTCGACGAACCGGGTCTCGATGCCGAGGCGCCCGAGGTGGCGCGTGACCTCGGCGCCGCCGCCGTGGACGACGACCGGCTTCATTCCTACCAGGCGAAGGAGGACCATATCCTCGGCGAACTCGTCCTGGAGCCGGGGTGAGGTCATCGCTGCGCCGCCGTACTTGACGACCAGGGTCGTCCCCCAGAAGCGGCGGATGTACGGCATCGCCTCGAGCAAGGTCTTCACCGTCTTCTGCTGCCGGACCGTCATCGGTGCACCTCCGGGGATGTGGTGGACGCGGGCATCCCGAAGAGGTGAGGGCCACGAGGCGCGCTCATGTCGTGTACTCCGCGTTGAGGGTGACGTAATCGTGGGTGAGATCGCTGAAGTAGATCGTCGTCGAGGCCGAGCCGCCGTCGACGGCCACATGCAGGTCGATCTCATGCTGCGCCATGATGTCGGCGAGGCGCTCCTCGGCGCCGTCACCAAGCGGGACCGGACGGCCGCCGCGGACGACAGGGATGTCCTCGTACAGGACGTCCATCGCCGCGGCGGCCGTCTTGCGCCCGGCTGTGGCGCCGTCGCCGCCGAGCGCCTGACCGGCAGCCTGGACGACGCGCCCCCAGTTGGCGTCGCAACCGAAGAACGCCGTCTTGACGAGCGGCGAATCCGCGACGGCGCGCGCGACGCGCTCCGCCTCGGCGGCGTCGCGCGCGCCGTCCACCGTCAAGCGTACGGCCTTGGTCGCCCCCTCGCCGTCGGCGACCATGGCCACGGCCAGCGAGAGCAACAGGGCCTCGAGCGCCTCGGCGAGCTGGCCGAGGCCCGCCGCGCCGAGGCGCACGGCCGACGCCCCGTTCGCCATGCCGACCACCATGTCGTTCGTCGATTCCTGGCCGTCCACGGTGATGCGGTTGAAGCTCCGCTCCACCGCGTCGATGAGCATGGCTCGCCAATCCTCGACGCTCACCGCCGCGTCGCAAGTGACGAAGCAGAGCATCGTCGCCATGTGCGGCGAGATCATGCCGCAGCCCTTGGCCGCCGCCCCCAGGCGCACGACGCCTTCGGCGAGGTGCAGCTCGAGCGCCCCGCGCTTGGGGAAGCTGTCGGTCGTCCGGATCGCCTGGCTGAAGTGCTCGCCGCCCCCGGGCTTCAGGGTCGCCGCCGCGGCGGCGATGCCGGGTTCGATCTTCCCCATCTCGAGGGGCGCGCCGATCACGCCGGTCGAGGCCACGGCGACCGTCTCGACCGGCAGACGCAGATGCTGCGCCGTGAGCAGGCGCATGCGCGCCGCGTCGGCGAGTCCGTCCTTGCCCGTACACGCGTTGGCGTTGCCGGCGTTGACGACCACCGCCTGGAGGCGGTCGCAGGCCCCGGTCTCACGCGTGAGCCGCACGGGCGCGGCCGCGGCGGCGTTGCTCGTGAACGTCGCCGCCGAGACCGTCGGCCGCCGCGAGCACAGGATGCCGAGGTCCAGCTTGCCACGCTTCTTGACCCCGGTCGCCACGCCGGCGGCGACGAACGCGTCGGGGAACGTCACGCTGCGCTCGCCCTCCACGGCGAACGACGGCAGGCGGACGAAGCGGCTCGCGGGCAACATCAGAGCAGCCCCTCGGTCTCGGACAGGCCGAGCATCACGTTCATGTTCTGCACGGCCTGCCCAGATGCGCCTTTCATCAGGTTGTCGATGGCGACGATGACGATCACCCTGCCGGCGCGCTCATCGGCATGCACGTGGATGCGGCAGCCGTTCGTCCCCGTGACGTCCTTGAGTCGCGGCGGCGCATCGCACAGGGCGACGAACGGTTCGTCGGCGTAGCGCTCGAGGTAGGCGTCACGCAGTTGCGCGACGCTCGGCAGCGGCCGCCTGCCGAGCCGCACGTAGATAGTCTCGACGATGCCGCGTTGCAGCGGGACGAGATGCGGGACGAAGGTGAGGGGCGCCGCAGCCGGGGGCGCGGCCGCGCCGAAGGCGGGCGCCGCGCCCTCGGCCCCGGCGCCCCCAGCCCCCGCCTCGGCCAGTCCGGCCGCGATCTCGGGATAGTGGCGGTGCGACGGCAACCCGTAGGCGACAAGGTCCGAATCCACGTTGCAGAAGTGCGTGGTCTCGGTCGGCGCCCTGCCAGCGCCGCTCACCCCAGACTTCGCGTCGATGACGACGTCGAGGAGCCCGAACTGCTTGAGCGGCTCAAGGGCCAGCAGCGCCGCCGTGGGGTAGCAACCCGGGTTCGCCACCAGACCCGCGGTCGCGATCTCGGCGCGGTGCAGCTCGGTCAGACCGTAGACGGCGGGGAGCATCTCGGGGAAGGGGTGCTCGCCGTACCATTCGGCGTACGCGCCAGGGTCCAGACGAAAGTCGGCCGAGAGGTCGATGACGCGGGCACCGGTCTCGAGCAGCCCCTTGACGACCGGCGCCGCCCGGCCGTGCGGCGTGCAGACGAAGGCGACATCGACGGCCTGCGCCTCTGCCTCGGTGCAGAAGGCGAGGTCGGTCCGCAGACGGGGAAGGTGCGCGGCCACGGGCTGCCCGGCCAGGGACTCCGAGGCAAGGCAGGCGAGAGAGACGGACGGGTGGCGCAGCAACAGCTCGGCCAGAACGGCGCCCGTGTAGCCGCCGGCGCCGACGACGGCGACCGTCGCGGCCTGCCGCGGCGCAGCCGCGGACGGGCCGGCGACATGCTGCTTCGGCGTCGCCGCGCGCTCCATGCACGCGGCGCGCGACGACGCCGAAGCCGGACTCTGAACGCCGTCGGATGGTCTGCTGCTCTTGTCGATCGTGGAGCTTGTCGGCATGCGGGTCTCCCGGGGTACGTCGAAGGGAACGCACTGCAGAACGGAGGCGCGTCGCCGGCGAAGTGAGGTGTGACTGGTCCGCTGCCTGCGGCAGCGAGGTCAGTCGCGGGCGCCGGCGACGCCGCGTCGCGCAGGGCGCGGGCGACGGCCGGCGGGCGGCACGGGGAGACCCGCGCGGGGGGCGCGGGTCTCAAGAAGCGTCGCGATGCCACTCGTGCCGTTCATGGTCGGCGCATGTTAGCGCACGCCCGCCGAAGATGCAAACGGGCGTGCGCAGCCTATGAGTAGCACGAAGTCGTCTATGCACGGCATGCGAACGGCGGAGGGCGGCGGGGGGCGGCGGCGCGGGGCGCCGCCGCCCTCCGCCGCCCCGCCTCCGCAATCAGCGCAGAGTCGCGCCGAACTCACGCTCCAGCGCCGCGACGATCTTGCGACGCACCGAGGCGATGTCCTTTTCGTCGAGGGTCCGCTCGGCCGAGCGCATCACGACGCGCAGCCCGAGCGACCGCTTTCCCTCGGGCACCTGGTCACCCTCGTACACGTCGAAGACGCGGACCTCCTGCACCAGCTTGCCTCCGGCGCGACGAGCCAGCTCGATCAACGTCGCGGCGGCCACGTCCTTGTCGACCACGACGGCAAGGTCCTGTACTGCCGGCGGATACGCACCGAGCTCCTCGAAGAGCGCCGTCCCCAGCGCGACGTCCATGAGGCGCCCCGACAAGGTCGCGAAGTGCACGCTCAGGTCCTCTAGCCCGTAGGCCGCGACAACGTCCGGCCGCACCTCTCCGAGGACGCCGGCCATACCGATGCCGGGGACGGCGACCATCGCCGCCTTGCCCGGGTGCAGGTACGGGAAGCGGGCGGCGGCGGCGCCGAGCGGCGCGTAGTCGCCGCGCAGGCGGACCGCCGCCAGGGTCGCCTCGACCACCCCCTTCAGCGTGTAGTAGTCCGTCGCCCTGATCGCGCCCGTCCACTCTTCGGGCGCCAGCGGCCCGGAGAGCACGATGCCGACGACCTCGGGCTCGCGAGGCAGCACCGCGCCGGGCTCGGCGGCGTGCACCGGGGCGGGGACGGGTTCGTCCCACAGGTAGACCCGCCCGATCTCGAAGAGGTTGGGCGGCTCGTTGTGCCGGTCGATGTTCCAGCGCACGGCGCCGAGCAGGCCGGGCAGGAGCGTCGTGCGCATCACCGCCTGCTCGGCGCTCATCGGGTTGGCCAGGCGTACCGGCTCGAGCCTGGGGTCACCGGCGGAGAAGCCAAGCGGTCCGAGGGCGTCGGCGGCGATGAAGCTGTACGTGATCACCTCGTCGAGGCCGCAGCCCATCAGGGCGCGCCGCACGGCGCGCCGCACCTGCTGCGGCCGCGTGAGCCCGCCGGCGACCCGATGCAGGGGAAGGGTCTCGGGCGCGCGCTCGTAGCCCGCCAGGCGACCGACCTCCTCGATCAGGTCGACCTCGCGCTCGAGGTCGGGACGGAACGTCGGGACACTGACCGTCCAGACGCTGCCGGCCTCGTCGACCTCGCACTCGAGCCGGCGCAGGAAGGCCGCCTGCTCGTCGGCCGGTATCGGGTAGCCCAACAGCGCGTCGGCCCTGGCCGGCCGGTAGCTCAGTCGGCGACGCTCGGTCGGCCCGGAGCTCCAGACGTCGACCATGCCCGGAGCCACGGTGCCTCCGCACAGCTCGGCGAACAGCCGGCAGGCGAAGTCGAGGCCTCCCGGCACGAGGTCCGGGTCGAGTCCCTTCTCGAAGCGGTTGCTCGCCTCGCTGCGGATGCCGGTGTGCATCTCGGTACGCAGGATGCTGGCGCCGCTGAAGTTGGCCGCCTCGAGGACGACGTCGGTCGTATGCTCGTCCACCTCGGCGTCGACGGCGCCGAACACACCGGCGATGACGAGTGGCTTCTCGACGTCGGCGATGACCAGCATCTCGTCGTCGAGCCGGCGCTCGACCCCGTCCAGGGTGACGATCTTCTCCCCCGCCTTCGCCCGGCGGGCGACCAGCGTACCGCCGGCGATCTTGGCCGCGTCGAACGCGTGCAGCGGCTGGCCCCAGGCAAGCATCACGTAGTTCGTCACGTCGACGATGTTGTTGATGGGCCGCATGCCGGCGTGCGTGAGGCGCGCCTTGAGCCACGGCGGCGAGTCCCCGGCCCTCATGCCGCGGATCACGCGCACCGCGTATCGCGGGCAGAGGTCGGGGGCCGTCACCTGCACGGCGATGGAAGCTTCGGCGGGGGCGCCGCCCAGCACCGCCGGACCGGCGGTGGGCGGCGGCGCCAGCTTCGCTCCCGAGGCCGCGGCTACCTCCCGGGCGATGCCGTAGATGCTGAAGCAGTCGGGGCGGTTCGACGTCAGCTCGAGCTCGAGCACAGCTTCACTGACCGGCAGGTAGTCGCTCAGCGCACGGCCGACCTCCCAGTCGAAAGGCAGCACGACGATCCCCGGGCTCTTGGCCTCGTAGCCGAGCTCCTGCTCGCTCAGCATCATCCCGTCGCTCTCGACGCCGCGCAGGTTGGCCTTCTTCAGCTTGAGGCCGCTCTCGAGGACGGCGCCGCTCAGTGAGACGGCGACCACGTCCCCGGCCTGGAAGTTGTCCGCACCGCAGACGATCTGCTTGACGCCGCCGTTGTGCTCGCCGACGTCGACGGTGCAGAGGCTCAACCGGTCGGCGTTGGGATGTCGTTCGCGGGTCACGACCCTGCCGACGACGAAGCGGCTCAGGTTCTCGGGGTCGCGCGGGGCGCCGACCCATGCGATGCCCTCGACCTCGGTGCCCGACATGGTGAGCAGGTCGGCGACCTCCTCCGGCGTTCCCTGCCAATCGACATACTCCTTGAGCCAGCCGAACGGGACCTTCATCGCGTCCTCCTCCCCTCAGAACTGCCGCAGGAAGCGGACGTCGTTCTCGTAGAACAGGCGCAGGTCGGGGATGCCGTGCTTGAGCATCGCCATCCGCTCGACCCCCATGCCGAACGCGAAGCCGCTGACCTTCTCGGCGTCGTAACCGACGAACCCGTAGAGGTTGGGGTCGACCATCCCGGCGCCCATGATCTCGAGCCAGCCGGAGTACTTGCACGACCGGCAGCCCTTCCCCCCGCACAGTTCGCAGTTGACGTCGACCTCGATGCTCGGTTCGGTGAAGGGGAAGAAATGCGGCCGTACGCGGATGGCGCGATCGCCGCCGAAGAACTCTTCGGCGAAGAAGTGCACGGTGCCTTTGAGGTCGGCCAACGTGATGCCCTCGTCGACGACGAGGCCCTCGACCTGGTGGAACATGGGTGTGTGCGTGGCATCGGAGTCGCGACGGTACACCTTGCCGAGGCAGACGATGTACACGGGAGGCTCTTGCTGCTCCATCACCCGCACCTGGACGGGGGACGTGTGCGTACGCAGAAGCACCCCGCGGTCGGCGTCGACCACCGCCTCGGGCATCGCCTCGCGCTGCTCCCGCACCCAGAACGTGTCGTGCGCCGAACGCGCAGGGTGGCTGGGCGGCGTGTTCAGAGCGGTGAAGTTGTAGTAGTCGAGCTCGACCTCGGGACCCTCGGCGACGCGATACCCGAGGCCGACGAAGATGTCCTCGACCTCGCGCATCGTCTGGCTGATGAGGTGCTCGTGGCCCGACGGGAACGGCTGGCCAGGCAGGGTGACGTCGATGCGCTCGCCGGCCAGCGAGGCGTCGAGGGCAGCCCTCTTCAGTTCGGCCTCGCGCGCCTCGACCAGGGCCTCGAGCTCGCGGCGCACGATGTTGCCGAACCTGCCGAGCACGGGACGTTCCTCCGGATCGAGCGTGTTGATCGAGCGGAGCATCTCGACGAGCGGGCTCTTGCGGCCCAGTGTGGCGACGCGCGCCTCCTCGAGCGCCGCAAGGTCGTCGGCGTCGAGGATGGCCTTGCTGCCGGCGGAGAAGAGCGCCGCGAGGCCCGGCGCACGCTCCTTCAGTTGGGCCATCAACGCGTCGTCCATGCTCATCCTTTCCCGGGCCGGGAGCCCGCGCGATCGGAGGGCGCGCCGGGCGGCGCGGCCGCGCCTCGCGCGGCCGCGCCCTCCCGGCGCGCGAATTCGTAGAGGGCGATGGCGCCGGCGACGCCGGCGTTCAGCGACTCGACCGCGACGGCGGGGGCGCCCGCGGCCGACACGCCCGCGGCTCCGCCGACGCTCGACGACCAGCCGGACGACACGCCGGGGCGCGTCGTCGCGAGCTCGATCGTCAAGAGATCGGTCACGCAGGCCAGCGTCTCGGGGGCGAGGCCGGCGCGCTCGGCGCCGACGCAGAGCACCGCCGGGCGGCGGAGCTCCGCGTCGGCGAGCGGCGCGCCGCCGTGGGCGACGAGACCGTACACGCGCTTGACGCCGAGACGGGACACGAGGTCGGCAAGCCTCACGTCCTGGTACAGGGGCAGGGCGAAGACCGCGCCCATGCCGGCGCGCACCGTCTTTGGTCCGTAGAGGTCGACCGAACCGGGGGCGGCGACGAGCGCGGCCGCGCCGAAGGCGGCGGCCGCGCGCAGCAGCGTCCCCATGTTGCCCGGGTCGGCGACACCGTCGGCGTAGACGACGAGCGGCGCGACACTCTGCTCCGCCGCAGCGCTCTGCTTTGCCGCCGCGGCGCTGTGCCCTGCCGGCGCGCCGCTCTGTCTTAGCGTCCCGCCCCCGGTCGCCGGCCCGCGGCGCTGCGCAGCCCCGCGTAGCGCCTCGAGCGGTGGCGGCGACGGCAGAGCGAAGACGGCCATCACGTCCGGCGGGGTCTCGAGGGTCGACACCTTCGCCGCGACCCGGTCGCTCAGCGGATAGACGGCAAGGCCGGCGAGCGCCGCAGGCAAGGGCGCCGGCCCGGCGCCCCTCGCCGCGGCGCCGCCCATGCCGCCGGCCGTCTCGCCGGCATGGGCCGTGCCGCCCGCCACGGCGGCCTCGGCGGCGCTGCCCCGACGCACGAACACGACCTGCGGGCGGCGACCGGCGGCGATGCCGGCCGCGACGAGGTCGGCGCCTTCCACGAGGAAGGCGCCCTCACGCTCGCGGAACTTGCGGAGCCGCAGACTCGCCGCCCGTTTGACGACGGCGTTCTGCAGGCTGGTGATGGGTGCGCCTAAAACCCCAAGCTCTTCGCCTACCCCTCGACGTCCGCGCGGCGCTCGCGGCTCACGCCGCCTCGAGTGCCGCACGCGCCTGGCCGGCGAGCGCGGCGAAGTACGTCGGGTCGCTGACCGCGAGATCAGCGAGGATCTTGCGGTCGAGCTCGATGTGGGCGAGCTGAAGTCCGTGCATGAACTGGTTGTACGAGAGGCCGTTCTCGCGCGCGCCAGCGTTGATGCGCACGATCCAGAGGCGACGGAACTCGCGCTTGCGCGCCCGCCGGTCGCGATACGCATACTGCATGCTGCGCTGGACCTGTTCCTTGGCACGCTTGTAGCTGGAGTTCTTGGTCGCCCGGTAGCCTTTGGCCTCGTCGAGGACCTTGCGGCGCTTCTTGCGCGCGCCGACGCTGCGTTTGACTCGAGACATGGTGTTCTCCCGCTACTAGCGCAGGCCGAGCAGACGGCGGATCTCCCGCGCGTCGGCCTTGCTGACGTCGTAGACCTTGCGGAACCCGCGCTTACGCTTCGCCGTCTTGTGTTCCAGGAGGTGGCTCTTGAACGCATGGCGGCGGACGAGCTTGCCGCTGGCCGTCGTCCGGAAGCGCTTCTTGGTCGCGCTGTGTGTCTTCGTCTTGGGCATATGCACGCGCCTCCTGGTGCCTCTTCGCGCGCCGGGACACCGGCGCCGTAGCGCTTCGCGTAGCGCTTCGTCTTCTCTCTGTACGGCGCCGACTCCGCGGCGCCCTCGTCTGCCGGCGCCGTTACTTGACCGGCGCCAGCATCATGGTCATGTTGCGTCCGTCCTGGACCGGCATCGACTCGATGACGCCGTACTCCTTGACGTCGTCGGCCAGGCGCATGAGCAGCGCCTCTCCCCTCTCCGGGTGGGCCATCTCGCGGCCGCGGAACATGATCGTGACCTTGACCTTGTGCTTGTGCTGCAGGAAGCGCAGCACGTGTCCCTTCTTCGTCTCGTAGTCGTGCTGGCCGACTTTGGGACGGAACTTGATCTCCTTGATGACGATCTGGCTCTGGTGCTTGCGCGCCTGCTTCGCCTTCTGCTCGAGCTCGTAGCGGTACTTGCTGAAGTCCATCACGCGGCAGACCGGCGGGTCGGCCTGCGCGGCGACTTCG
>JAKPOQ010000150.1 GCA_029547745.1 Actinomycetes bacterium | reverse complement strand
GAGGCGGCGCGCTCGTGCGCGCTCCTCGGCCAGAACCCCGGCGACTACTTCGTCCGCGACACGGTCGCCGAGGAGATCGACTACACGCTCGCCCAGCTCGGTCTTGACGGCGCCCGGCGTAATGCGCTCGCGGCGCGCATCATCGCCGAGCTCGACCTCGCCGGGCTGCTGGACCGGGACCCGCGCTCCCTGTCCGGCGGCGAGCGCACGCGCGTCGCCCTCGCCGCCGTGACCTGCGGCGATCCTCCCGTGATCGTGCTCGACGAACCCACGCGCGGCATGGACCCGGCCCACAAGCTCGCTCTCACGGCGACCCTGAGGCGCTGGGCCGCCGCCGGTCGCTGCGTCGTCGTCGTCACTCACGACGTCGAGTTCGCCGCACGTTGCGCCTCGCGGGTCGTCGTGCTCGGCGACGGCGGCGTCCTCGCCGACGGGACGACCGCCGACGTGCTCAACGGCGCCCTCTTCTTCTCGACCCAGGTCAACCGCTTGTTGCGGCACGCGCTGCCCGGCATCCTGTACGAGGACGAGGTCGTGTGGGGGGTGTCCCTCCAGTGAGGGCCCTCCGGCTCGATGCCTCCCGCCTCGTACTCGCCGGCCTCGTCGCGCTCGCTGCGGCTCTCGCCGCCTGGGCGGCCCTCGACCCCGGGGCGGTCGACTGGGGCACGCTCAGTTTCGTGATGGTCCTCGCCCTCGTCGGCATCGGCGTCGCCGCCTACGGCGTGCGGGCGAGGGCGGCGACCGAGCTTTCGCTCATCGCCGCCCTCGCCGCCCTCGCCACGGCGAGCCGCGTCCTCTTCGCCTCGCTGCCGAACGTCAAGCCCGTGACGTTCGTCGTGCTCGTCTCGGGGGCCGCCCTCGGCTCCGGGCCCGGGTTCATGGTCGGCGCCACCGCAGCGCTCGTGTCGAACCTGTTCTTCGGCCAGGGCCCCTGGACACCGTGGCAGATGCTCGCCTGGGGCGCGGTCGGGGCCGCCGGCGGCCTGCTCGGCCTCGGCGGCCGCGTGCCGCGCCGCTGGGAGCTCGTCGTCGTCGGTTGTGTGTTGGCGCTCGCGTTCGACTGGTTCGTCACCTTGTGGATGTTCCTGGCCTACACCGCCCGGACGTGGCCGGCGTTGATCGCCGTCTACGCCCAGGGTCTGCCGTTCGACCTGGCCCACGTCGCCGCGACCGGCCTCTTTGCTGGTCTTTTCGGGGTGCAGGCTGTTACCATTGTGGCCCGGTTCCGTGTCCGGACCCGCGTCACGTTCGTGGGACTGGAGGACACACCATGACGAAGACATCCCGGCCGGCCCTGCTGCTGGCCTTTGTTCTCTTGGCCGCCATGCTGGCCGGCGCCGCACTGCCGGCAGAGGTCTTCGCCGCCCGTGCGACGTCCGTGACGAAGGGGCTTGACTTCATCCACGCGAGGCAGCTCTCGACTGGTGGTTTCGCCAACGCCAGCGCGACCGACAGCGCGCGGACGACCCCCTGGGCGATGCTCGCCATCGTGGCGGGCCAGGAGAACCCCGCCAAGTGGGTCCAGAGCGGCAAGGACCCGCTGTTCGACTATCTTCAGTCCATCAACCTGGAGCGCGCGGCCGTACCGTCCGACGGCACACCGACGAACGTCCCTCAGTACTACTCCATCCTGATCCTCGCCTACGCAGCGGTCGACCAACCGGAGCTCATCTACCATGCCGGCACGCCGCGCATCGACCTGCTCGCCAAGCTGCTCACCTACGCCGACGACGATGGTCACTTCTCGCCGGCGACCTCGGGCGACAAGGGTCTCTGGGATGTCACGACGACGACGTGGGCGCTCCTCGCCTTGCGCGCCGCCGGACAAAGTGACGGAAACGTATCCGCCGCGAGCGCCTGGCTGCAGGACGCCCAGAACGCCGACGGAGGCTGGCCGATGCAGACAGGTACCGGGAGCGGGGTCGACACGACCGCCGCCGCCGTGCAGGCGCTGCGCGCGGCCGGCGTGAGCGCGTCGTCGGCGACGATCCAGAACGCGCTCACCTACCTGCACGGCGCCCAGAAGAGCGACGGCGGCTTTCCGGACGCGCCCTCAGCGACACGCAGCAACGCCGAGTCGACCGCCTGGACGATGCAGGCCCTCAAAGCGGCGGGCGTGGACCAGGCCACCTGGACGAAGAACGGGCACACCCCTGCCCAGTACTTACGCGGCCTGCAGCGCGCGAGCGGCGTGTTCGAGCATCGCAAGGGCCTCGTGGTGGCGAACAGCATGACGACGACGACCCAGGCCACGATGGCTCTGGCCGGCAAGGCCTTCCCGTTCTCACTCGGCGGCAAGATCTACGCGCCCAAGCACCTGCCGTCGTTCTCGTCGTTCAAGCCCGGCAACGGGGCGGTGTTCTCGTCCACGAACGACGTCCTCGTCGACGTCGCCTACGTGGACCCGAAGGGAGGGACCGGCATCAACGCCGACGCCGTGCGCATCCTCGTCGACGGGGCGAACAAGACGAGCAAGGCCAAGGTGTCCTCGTCGAGGCTGTCCCTCAAGCTCGTGGACCTCACGTACGGGCAACACACCATCGAGATGCGCATCGCCGACAGGGCGGGGAACAGGCGCACGAGCACCCACACGATCACCGTGAGCTATGCCCCAAGCTCGGGCACGTCGTCGAGCGGTGGTTCCACGAGCACGTCGGGGAGCACGTCATCCACCTGGAACTCCGGCATCACCGTGAAGCCGAGCAGGACGTTCACGCCCACGACGGCGAGCACGCCGGCGGCGACCTCGACGACCCCGTCGACCGGCGAGGGATCCGTCACGGGCACCGTCCTGACGCCACAGCCGTCACCGCTGCCGTCGGCGAGCGGATCGCCGGCGGCGGCAGCCTCGACGGGCAGCTCGTCCGGTGGTTCCGGCGGCGTCCTCGGTGCTACGCTGCTGCTCATGCTGCCGCTCGGGGCGGGGTTGTCGTACTGGATCCACCGCCGTCACGCGGCGGCGCTGGCGAACGCGGGCCAGGGTAGGCTTCTGGCCGGAGGAGGGACGCCGTGGCAACGCTTCAAGGAGCGACTGCCGGGCGTCTCGCGAGCGCTTCAGTGAAGGAGTGACAGGGGGCCATGCCGATCATCGCCGCCTTGGCGGACGACCTGCAGCAGGCGATCTTCGACGCCGCCGAGCTGCTCTTCTACCCGGTGCTCATCGCCGCGGTCGTCTGCCTCATCTGGGTACTCATCGAGCTCGGCTGGCTCGTCTACGAACTGTACTTGCGCTTCCGCTATCGTGACCTCGAGGCGCTCGAGATCCGCACATTGCGCGCCCGCCAGGCGTTCGCCGAAGGCAGGCCGAGGCGCGCCTATCGCTACCTGCAGGAGAACAACTACTCCCTCGTCGTGGCGCGCTTCCTCTTCGACCTCATCCGGAACTACCAGACCCAACGCCTCGCCGTGAAGCCGCTCAAGCTCTTGCAGGAGTATGAGTTCTACACGGTCAAGCGTCTTGAACGGACGAGGGTGCTCGTCCGCCTCGGGCCGATGCTCGGCCTCATGGGTACCCTCATCCCGTTGTCGCCGGCGCTCGTCGCCTTGGCAAACGGTGACACGCAGACCTTGGCCGCCAAGCTGCGTATCGCCTTCTCGGTGACGGTCATCGGTCTGCTCATCGGCGGCCTCGCGTTCACCGTCAGCATCATCCGCGACCGTATCTACTCGCAGGACATCTCCGACCTCGAGTACCTTCTCGAACTGCTCGAGGGCGGCCCCAAGCGCTTGCGCGCCGGCCGCCGCAAGGACGCCGACGGCCGCTGGGTCGACGAGCTCGAGCCCGTGGCGGCCGAGGCGGCGGACGAGCCTGATGAGGCCGCCGCCACCGTCGCCTTCGGGGCGGCGCCGGCGGCCTCCCCGTCGACGGCGACGGCGCCCGCGACCACGGCAGGCCACCCCGCCGACGCGCTCGCGGGCGACCACTACGGCGACGCGCCGACCGGCGGCCCCGGGCACACCGACTGGAACGGCGACGCGCCGACCGGCGGCCCCGGGCACACCGACTGGAGCGCCGACGCCGACCCGTTCGCGGCGCTGGGCCCGGTCGACGAGCCCGAGGACCGCGGCTGACGAACCGCCCGAGGTCGCATCACTCACGAGCATGACGTACGAGGACGACGACAGCGAGATCCGCTTCCTGCCGACGGTGCTGGAAGAGCCCGGCGCCGGCATGGGGCTGCGCTACATGAAGCGCCGCCGCACGGTCCGCGAAGATCGCAACGGCGACCCACTCGACGGCGTCATCAACCTTTTCGACGTGGCGATCGTGCTCGCCGTCGGGTTCCTTCTCTCGGCCCTGACGGGGCTCGGCATGACCGACGTGCTCACCGGCGGGGACATGACCGTCGTCACGAACCCGGGCACCGACAAGATGCAGATGATCGTCAAGTCCGGCGAGACGATCGAACGCTTCGACGTCGAGGCCGGCGAACAGGTCACCGGCGTGGGCACGCTGATCGGTTCGTTCTATCGCCTCTCGGACGGCTCCACGGTCTACGTGCCTGCCGCCGAGGCGGCGCCGGCCGGGGCGACGCCGTTGCCCGAGGCAACGGCGTCGCCGACGCCGGCGGCCACACCGACGGCGCCTGCCATGCCCGCCCCCGGCCAGACAGGTCCGGCGACGGGCACGGGCGGTGAGTCTGGCGCCACGGGCGGCGAGTCTGGCGCCGCCGGCTCGACCGTCGGCGCTCCGGCGGCAGCGCCCGCGGTGCAGCCGGGCAAGAAGGGCGGCTGAGACTCCCGTCGCCAGCGGCCTGCAGCCGCTACCGGGCGAGCGAGCGGAGCAGTGCGACCAAGCGTTCGAACTCCGCCTGGTCGCGATAGGCGATCTCGATCTTACCCCCACGCTTGCCAGCGCGGATCGACACTGGGGCCTCGAACACGCCGTACAGTTCGTCGACGAGGCCGGCGAACTCGTCCCCGGCCGCATGGTGCGTGACCGTCTCCTTGTCAGGCGCCGACATCTTGCGCACTAGAGCCTCGGTCTCGCGCACGTTCAAGCCCCGCTCCACGACCACGGCCGCGACGCTGCGGCGGCGGCCGTGGTCGGCCAGCCCCAGCAGCGCGCGCCCGTGTCCCTCAGTCAAGACACCACCCTCGATCATGCGCTGCACGTCGTCGGGGAGCTCGAGAAGGCGCAGCGTGTTGGTCACGGCCACCCGGCTGCGCCCCACGAGCTCCCCGAT
>JAKPOQ010000135.1 GCA_029547745.1 Actinomycetes bacterium | reverse complement strand
TGCGCACGGTCGACAAGGCGCGCCTTGGGCGGCGGCTGGGCGCGCTTCAAGCGCGCGAAGCCGCCGCCGTCCTGGACGTGCCGCGCGAGTTCTTCGCCCGGTGAGACACCGCGGCGCCGGGCATCGTGGCCGTGCAGATTGAAAGCTCAACTTTCAATTGACACACAATGGGATTCGTGCAGAATGACCGCATGGGCGCCTTGATCGCCAGAACGCTCGCCCCGACACTGCTGGCTGCGGCCGGCGACTTCCCCGTCGTCTTTCTCACTGGCCCGCGGCAGTCTGGCAAGACCACGCTGGCGAAGGCGACCTTCCCCGACTACCGGTACGTCTCGCTCGAAGACCTCCAGAACCGTGAAGAGGCGCAGGAGGACCCCCGCGGCTTTCTCGCCCGCCTGCGCGATGTGCCGGGCACCATCCTGGACGAAGTGCAGCGCGCACCCGACCTCTTCTCGTATCTCCAGGGCGCCGCGGACGAAGGCGCCCACGGGCCGTTCATCCTTACAGGGTCACAGCAGTTCCTGCTCAGCCAGCACATCGGGCAGACACTCGCCGGACGGGTCGCCGTGCTCGAGCTCCTCCCTCTCTCGATGGCCGAGCTCCTGCGACGCGAGAGTGTCACGCCGGACGCCTGGGAGGCCGGCCTGCGCACGTGCCCCGTGATGCAGCTGCCCTCGGCGCCACGGCTCGTGCTCGACGACGTCCTCTTCGCCGGCTTCTACCCCCGCATCCACGACCGCGGCCTGCGCCCGGCACAGTGGCTCGACGGGTACGTCCGCACCTATGTCGAGCGCGATGCCCGACTGGTCGGATCCATCGGCGATCTTGCCGCGTTCACCCGTTTCGTCGCCCTGTGCGCCGGACGCAGCGGCCAGTTGCTCAACTTGTCGGCGCTCGGCGCGGACGCGGGCGTCAGCCACGCGACGGCGCGCTCCTGGCTCTCGGTCCTCGAGGCGAGCTACCTCGTCGCCCGTGTGCTGCCTCACCATGCCAACTTCAAGAAGCGAATCGTCAAGACGCCGAAGCTCGTCTTTCTCGACAGCGGCCTGCTTTGCCGGCTGCTCGGACTGCGTCGTGCCTCCGATCTGGCGGTGCATCCGCTGCGTGGCGCCGTGTTCGAGAGCTTCGTTCTCGCCGAGCTGATGAAGGTGTTCCTGCATCACGGCGAGCGGCCGCCGGTCTTTTTCTGGCGCGACAGCCACGGCCGCGAGGTCGACGCCGTCCTCGACTTCGGCATCTCGATGGTCGCCGTCGAGGCGAAGTCGGGGGCGACGCTCCCGACTGACGCCTTTCGCACACTCGATGCCTACTGCGCCCTTTCTGGCGGTCCCGGCGTCCTCGTCTATGGCGGCGACGAGTCCTACGAACGGCGTGGCCACGTCGTGCGCGCGTGGTGGGCGTTGACGTAGGGCGAGCGCGCGGGCCGCCAGGCACGTGACAGCGGTGCGCACGCGTTCTATCGTCATCCTCAGCATCCGGACTTGGCCTTGGCTATGCCGCGAGCGCGCCGGCTACGGCCATATCTCGTGGCCGACGCGGTCCGGTTGGTCGGACAACTACTGGCGGACGAGGCACAGGAGCGGACTTCACCAGAGACCCCGACAGCTATCTCTCACTTCCGTACCGCCGCATCTGGGAGTGGCGTGAGGACGGTGCCGAACCGTACTGGATGGTGCGCCTCGCCGAGATCCCTGAAGTGGTGGACGACGGCGTGACGCGCGGCGAGGCCGAGGCGGCCCTCCGGCAGTGCCTGAGCGACTATGTCGCGTACAGGCAGGGCGAGGGCCTTGAGATCCCTGAGCCCGAGGCGCACGCGCCTGGATGTCGCGGGTAGCGTCCCCGGTTCGGGCGTCGCGACCGGTCACCGCAGCCGCCGGTAGACCTCGTCATCGTTCCGCTTGCCGATGACGAGCACGCGCAGCACGCTGTCGACGATATCGAACACGACGCGGTACTCCCCGACCGTCACTCGGTAGTAGTCGTAGCCCTTGAGCTTCGCGGCGTCGGCCGGCCGCGGATCGGCCATGAGCATGATGATCCGGCGCACGACTTGCCGGTACTGCTTGGCCGGCAGCGTCTCCAGGGATCG
>JAKPOQ010000130.1 GCA_029547745.1 Actinomycetes bacterium | reverse complement strand
CTGACGAACGGAGCGCAGCATGCAGACCATCACCGCCGACCAGGTCCCTGTCGCCGAGAACCCGCACGGCGTCGACGTGCGCCACATCCACAGCACCCCGCACGTCACGGTCTCGCAGATCACCCTGCAGCCGGGCGAGGTGGTGAAGCCGCACAAGGCGCCGGTCGACGCCTTTTTCTACGTCCTCGAAGGGACGGCGACGGTCGAGATCGAGGGCGAGAGCACGCAGGCCCCGCGTGACACGCTCGTGCCGAGCGCGACTGGGCACATGCACAGTATCCGCAACGAGACCGACGGCGTCGTCCGCTTCCTCGTCGTCAAGACGCCGAACCCCAAGCCCTGACGGACGGGCGCCTCAGGTCGCCGCGAGGAACGGCTTGATCGCCTCGAGGCAGCCGGCGACGCCCTCGTCGTTCAGCATGATGGAGTAGTGGTTCGTGTCGCCGACCGTGACCACGGCAGAGTTCGGCAGCAGCTCGGCGATGGTGGTGATCGCCGCCTCGGGGATCATGACGATACCCGAGCCCGGCACCACGGGCTGGGGCGCCCGCAGAAAGAGCACCGGCGTCAGGTCGCCGCGCAGGGCGGCGTCCTGCTGGTAGTCGGTCAACATCGAGAGGGTGCCGTAGGCCGCCGCCTTCGAGGCCTTGGTCTGGACGCCGCCCGCGGGCAGCTCCATCGCGTCGAAGGTGAAGATGTCGTCGACGAAAGCGGACGGCCTGATGAACGTCGCCGTCCGCCACGGCTCGAGGTACGCATCGAGGTCCGGGTACACCTGGTCGAGACGCGCGAGCGAGGCCTTGATCATCTCGGTCGGGTCGAGTCCGCTCTCCGCCGGCGGCAGCACGCCGCCGTCGACCATCACGGCAGCACGGACTCGGCCGCGGTTCTGCCCCATGAAGGTCGCGGCGATGAAGGCGCCCATGGAGTGACCCATGAGGATGGGCGCCGCGATGTTCAGCTTGTCGAGGAACCGCTTGAGGTCGCCGGCGTAGTCGTCGAGGGTGAAGCCGGTCTCGGGCTTGCTGCTGTCGCCGCGGCCGCGGACGTCGATGGCGAAGACCGTGTACTCGCGGCGCAGGCCCTCGGCGAACAGGTCCCACCAGTGACAGTTGGCCGTGATGCCGTGGATGCACACGACCGTGCCTTTGCTCCCGCCGGGCCAGCGCACGTAGTGCAGGGTGACATCGTCGCTGACCTGCACGTACCCGTCCCTGAACCGTGACATCGTCATCCCTCCCAGGATCCTCCGCCCACGGCGTCGCGCCGCAGGCCCACACGCACTTGTGCGGCACGCCCCCGACTCTACCACCGGCGTCGTCGCCGGCGCCGTTCGAGCACCAGCCCGCCGTATCGAACCGTGACCGGATGCGGTGCTACACTGGCCACGGAAGTGGAGAACGGAATGACGTCGCACCGCAGGCAGTACTTGACGGACGCGCGCGGTATGCGTACCGCTGTCGTGCTCCCCATCGCCGAGTACGAACGCATGCTGGAGGATCTGCACGACCTCCGCGTCGTGGCCGAGCGGCAGGACGAACCTGTACTCACGCTCGACGAGCTGAAGCGCCGGCTCGCCGAGGGTGACGCCGTATAGCCTGTTCTTCAAGGACTCCGTCGAGAAGGACCTCCGCCGGCTGCCACGGGCCGTATGCGCACGTTGCTTGGCACGGGCCGAGGCTCTATCCGACGACCCGCGTCCACGCGGAGCTGTGAAGCTCGCGGGACTCGAGCGTACGTACCGTCTCAGAGTCGGACGGTACCGCGTGATCTACCAAGTCGACGACGAGCGTCGCACGGTCACTGTGCAGCACGTGCGGCATCGTAGCGGCGCGTACGACTGAGGAGCGGTACCGGCCGCACCGGTCGTTTCGGCAAGCTTCTCTGCCGCACCGACGCTCAGGCTCACCGGCGCGTCACCCTCGACTGACGAAGCACTGGCTCGTTCGCCGGAAGCACTGGCTCGTTCGCCGGCAGCAAGTCCATTGACTACCCTCATATATTTGCTATACTGCATGCAATTCCCCCGGCCGGCCATGCCGAAGGTGCGTCCCAAGCGCGCCGCAGGGCCGGTGCGCGGGAGAACCTGCTTTCGCCCGGAGGGTGGCCATGCCGTCTACGGACCCGTCCGCTGATACGTCGGTGAAGACGTCTGCCGGCGCGTCAAGGAAGGCGCCGGCCGGCGCGTCGAGAAAGACGCTGAGCAAGGACATCGTGCGCGATGTCGCCGCCGTGTGCGGCAGCTTGCAGCGGTTGAACCTGGCCACGTGGCTGAAGCTCGACCTCAGCATGCCGCAGTTCCGCGCCCTGGCGGTCGTCAGCCAGCACCCCGGCGTCACGGTCGGCGACCTCGGCACCCGGCTCTCGATCGGCCAGTCGGCCGCGAGCCTGCTCACCGACCAGCTCGTCCGCCGCGGCCTCGTCACCCGCTCCGAGGACCCTGCCGACCGCCGGCGCACGCTCCTGGCCTGCACGCCGGCCGGAGAGAGCCTCGTCGGCGAGCTGCAGCGGGGCAAGCGACAGACGGTCAGGGACTGGCTCGCCGCCCTCGACGACGAGGAACTCGACGTCGTCGCCCGCGGACTGGCGACGCTCGCCGCGGTCGCCCGCGCCGACCTCAGCCCCGAGGCATCGTCCGCAGCACCGGCAACGCCGACGCACGCCGGCTCCGAACAGACCACGACTGAGAGAGAGGAGACGCCTGCGTGAGGCCCTTGCACCTTCGCCACCATGTCGCCTACAAGTGGATCGCCCTCTCGTGCACGACGCTGGGCGTGCTGCTCGCGATGATCAACACCTCGAGCCTGCTCATCGCCCTGCCGGCCATCTTCCGGGGCATCAACCTCGACCCGCTGCACCCCAGTAACTTCACCTACCTCCTCTGGATCCTCATGGGGTACGGATTGGTCGCGGCCGCTCTCGTCGTCACGGCGGGGCGTCTTGGCGACATGTTCGGGCGCGTGCGCATGTTCAAGACCGGCCTCATCGTCTTCACGGCCGCGGCCGTCGGCCTCACGCTCGTGTGGAGCGACGGCTCCACGGCGGCGCTGGAGATCATCATCCTGCGCATGATCCAGGCCACCGGCGGTGCGATGATGATGGGCAACTCGGCGGCCATCCTCACCGACGCCTTCCCCGCCGACCAGCGTGGGCTCGCCCTGGGCATCAACGGCGTCTCGCTGCTCGCCGGGTCCTTCATCGGGCTCATCTTGGGCGGCCTCCTGGCCGCGGTGAGCTGGCGCCTCGTGTTCGCCGTCAACGTGCCGATCTGCATCGCTGCCCTCCTCTGGGCCTTCCTGCAGCTCCGCGAGATGGGCGAGCGTCACCCGACGCACATCGACTGGCTCGGCAACATCACGTTCGCCGCCGGCATCGCCGCGATCCTGACCGGGGCGTCGTACGGCATCCGGCCGCATGCCGGCTCCATGACTGGCTGGTCCAACCCGTTCGTGATCGGCGCCATGGCCGGCGGCGCAGCATTGCTCGTCGCCTTCGTCTTCATCGAGCTCCACGTCGACGAGCCAATGTTCGACCTTGGCCTGTTCCGCATCCGCGCCTTCGCCGCCGGCAATCTTGCGGTGCTGCTCTCGTCCATCGCCAACAGCGGCATGCAGTTCATGCTCATCATGTGGCTGCAGGGCATCTGGCTGCCGCTGCACGGTTACGAGTTCGAGCAGACGCCGTTGTGGGCCGGCATCTTCCTGCTGCCCATGACGCTCGGCTTCCTCGTCGCGGGTCCCATCTCGGGCACGCTCTCGGACCATCACGGCGCCCGCCCGTTCACGACCACGGGCATGCTGCTCGGCGCCGCGAGCTTCGTCCTCCTCATGGTCCTGCCGGTCGACTTCAGCTACTGGCAGTTCGCCCTCGTGCTCTTCCTCAACGGGGTCGCCTTCGGCATGTTCGCCTCACCGAACACGGCCGCCGTCATGAACAGCGTGCCGGCCCGCGACCGCGGCGTCGCCTCGGGGATGCGCTCGACCTGCAACATGCTCGGCATGCCGCTCTCGCAGGCGATCTTCTTCTCGCTCATGATCGTCGGCCTCGGTGCCAACCTGCAGCCGGCGATGCTCACCGGCCTCACCGCCCACCACGTGCCGGTGGCGCTCGCCGGTCAACTCGCCCATATGCCGCCGACGAGCTACCTGTTCGCCGCCTTCCTCGGCTTCAACCCGCTGGCCAAGCTGCTCGGCCCCACGGTCCTCGCCGCCCTGCCGGCGGCCGACGCCCACGCCCTCGTCAGCAAGACGTTCTTCCCGTCGCTGATCGGCACGCCGTTCAAGGACGGCATGGTCGACGTCCTCATCTTCGCCACCGTCATGTGCCTGGTCGCGGCGCTGGCCTCGTGGTTGCGGGGCGGCAAGTTCGTGCACGCCGAGGCGCTTGCGACCCACAGCCACGCAGGCGACGCCCGGCGCCGGCAGCGCGAGCGCGCCGCCACCGAGCCAGCGACCGAGTCGGAGATGGGTTGAGTCGGCCGAACCGGACCCCGAACCGCGATGACATCTGCCGACATCGGATGATGCAGACCCTCCTCGACATGGGACGACGCTGACGGCGCCGGACCACAGACGATGCTGACGCTCCTCGACATCGTGCTCATCCTGCTGATCGGCGCCGGGGCCGGCGTCTGCACCGGGATCATGGGCGGCAGCGGGGTGATGGTCGTGGTCCCGACCCTGACCCTCCTGGGCATCCTCGACGTCAAGGAGGCCATCGGCGCCAGCCTGCTCATCGACGTCTTCGCGACCCTCGTCACCTCCGCCGTCTACCATCGCCACGACAACGTCTACCTCAAGCCCGGGCTCTGGGTAGCCGCCGGGTCGATCGTCGGCGCCCAGATCGGCGGGGTGGCCGCCCACGCCATCCCATCCATGGGCATGAGCGACCTCTTCGGCATCTTCCTCATCCCGATGGGCATGCTCATCGCGCTCAGGGGTGTGCGACGGACGGTCGGCGAACCGGAGGTCGCGCTCGCCGAAGACGACTGCGAAGAGCAGATCGGCGAGCCGGAGGTCACGCTGGCCGCGGACGACTGCGAAGCCGGCGAGAATGGAAGTGACGGCAAGGGCGACGCGAACGCAGGTCGCCGCCGGGCCCGGGGCCCGGAAGAGACGTGGCGCTCGCGCG
>JAKPOQ010000129.1 GCA_029547745.1 Actinomycetes bacterium | reverse complement strand
GATCCGCCCGTGCCGTAGACCTCGACGGCATACTCCGAGCGCGGGCCGATCGACACGCGTGAGGATTCCAGCGTGCCGACGACGCCGTTGTCGAAGCGAGCGAGGATGCCGACGTAGTCCTCGTTGCCGACGGGTCCGCGCTCGTCGCCGATCTCGAAACCGCCGTGCCCGACGCCCACCTTGGTGGGGATCGGGCGCTCGGTGATGAACGTCGAGCTCAGTGCCGTGACTGAGGCGACTCGGCCGACGAGGAACTGGGCGAGGTCGAGCCCGTGCGACATGAGGTCACCGACGACCCCGGAGCCGGCTCGGGCCCGGTCGTAGCGCCAAGTGAGTGGCCCTTCGGGTGCCGACGCATAGTCGGCGATCAGCCAGACCCGGATGTTGGTGATCCGGCCCAGGGCGCCGTCGCGGATGAGTTGCCGGGCCCGGGCGACCGCCGGCGCGTGCCGGTAGTTGAACCCGACCGAGGTGACCACTCCGGCGGCGGCGGCGGCGCGGGCGATGTCGGCGCTCTCGTCGGCGCTGACGCCCATCGGCTTCTCGATCCAGAACGGCTTGCCGGCCGCCGCCGCCGCGAGGGCGATCTCCTTGTGCAGGAAGTTCGGCGAGCAGATCGACACGACGTCGACCTCGGGGTCGGCGAGCAACTCGCGGTAGTCCGCGCTGGTGCGAGCGAAACCGAGCTGCTCGGCGGCATACTCCCGCGCCTCCGGCACCGGGTCGGCAGCGTGGACGAGGCGCGTCCGCACTCCGAGGTCGGAGTAACGCAGCGGAGCGGCGAGGTAGGACGTCGAGTGCAACCGGCCCATCCAGCCGAGGCTGATGACGCCGACTCCGATGTCACGCATGAGGATTCGTTCCCTTGTGTCTAGTCGGGGCAGCCGGTCGGGTCACAGGTAGTGACGCTGGGCGGCCTGCTCGCGGACGTACTCGGTGTATGCCGTCTGGGTGCTCTGCAGGTCGCTCACCTGCGAGACCGGCACGTCCCACCATGCCGAGCCGGGCGGGTTGGGGCCATAGAGGTCGGTCTCGATGTAGAGCACCGTCGTGTGGTCGGAGGCGGCCGCCGCGGCGTAGTTGGCCCGGAAGTCGGCAATGGTCGCGCAGCGCAGCACGTCGGCACCCCAGCTCGCGGCGTTGGCCGCGAGGT
>JAKPOQ010000158.1 GCA_029547745.1 Actinomycetes bacterium | reverse complement strand
GGTCTCGACGCCGGCGCGCAGCACCTCGACCCGCGCCCCAAGACCGGCGAAGAAGGCAGCGAAGAAGGGCAGCGTGTCGACGAGGTAGTGCGCGTAGGGGAGGCCGACGCGCAGGCCGCGGAGCGGCCCGGCGTCGGCCTCCAGAGCCGCGCCGAGCGCCTCGTCGACGAGCTCCGCGACGAGCTCCTCGCGCCCGCGGAAGGCGTTCGGCGCGTCCTTGGGCAGCTTGCGTCCTCCCCCACCGGCGGCGTCGTACTTCGGACAGCTCCCGCCGCTGACGATCTTCGTCCGCGTGTCGCCCACGGCCACGGTCGCCGACTCGACGCGGCAGAGGTTCAGGCAGTGCCGGTCGCGGCAGCGGAACTCGCGGCGCTCGACGACGCTCGCCTGGGACAGGCGAGACAGGTCGAGCGCCCCCGCCTCGTCGAGCACGTCGCGACCCGCCGTCTCGCCGACGACCCCGTCCAGCCCGGCGGCCTCGTCCAGCCCGACGGCCTCGTCCAGCCCAGCCGCGGTCGTCGCGAGCTGCGCGATGCCGATCGCGCCCATCGCGCCAGGGTCCGGCGGCACCCAGACCTCGCGTCCGGTCACGGCGGCCAGCGTCCGCGCCAGCGAGGGGTTCGTCGCCGGCTTCCCCTGGAAGAAGACCCGGTCGAGGAAGCGCCGCTGGCCCATCACCCGGTGCTTGTAGTTGCGGATGACCGAGTACTGCAGCCCGGCGAAGATGTCCTCGCGTGTGAAGCCCTGGGCGAGCGCCTCGGCGGCGACGTCGGCGACGAACACGGTGCACGTCTGACCGAGGTCGGGCGGTCGCGTGCCCCGGGCGGCGATCTCGCCGAAGCGGGCGATGTCGTCGAGGCCGTGGGCGAGGGCCTGCTCCTCGAGGAACGAGCCCGTACCGGCGCTGCAGACGCGGTTCATGTCGGACTCGAGGATGCGCCCGTCCTGGACGTTGATGAACTTGGCGTCCTGACCGCCGATCTCGACGATCGAGAGGCTGCGACCGCCGTC
>JAKPOQ010000157.1 GCA_029547745.1 Actinomycetes bacterium | reverse complement strand
GCGCCCGTGGCGATCGCGAACAGGAACCAGGGGAGGACTTCGTCGTGACGGTCGCTGTACCAGCCGGACTCGCGCTCGGCGCCGAACGGCATCTGCCACTGCCCGTGCGGCCCGACGGGCAGCGCCTCGTCGGCGACCTCTCGCCCGTCGCGGTCGTCGGTGGCGAGGACCACGGTCGCCGTCGTCGTGGCGGCGAGCGCGGCCACCAGGAGGATCACGATCCAGAGACTCACCTTTCGCCTCATGACATCCCTGCCTTTCTCCAGTGGTGTTGGGAGGTGCGCGCCGCTCCCTCGCAGGAGGTGCCGCGGTCATTCGTGTACAGCAGGGTAACCGGACAGTCTGGTCGGACGCTGGGAGGACGCTGTGAGCCGACTGGGAGGGCGCCCTAGAGCGCGAGCGTCATCGGCCGGTCGCGCGTCTGTCGTCATGGCAGCCGCCGCTGGTCGCTCGCGGGAGAGGCCGTGACGAGGCCGATCGACGTTCGGGGAGGGAATGATGAAGCGGACTGAGGTTCGGCTGCGCATGAGCAGGGCGAGCGCGACGACGAGGCGTACCATGCCGGGATCTTTCCGAGAACGACGGTGCCCGGCCGGACTGTCCGGACGGCGCCGGTGGCTCGCCGTGGTGGCGGTCATCGCTCTCGCCGCCACGGGTACGACGGTGACGGCGACGGGCCCGACTTCCCGACGTCGTCGGCGTCACCGTCCCAGAGCGGCGTCACGCCTGTCGCCGTCAAGGGCGAGCTCCTCGTCGTCCGCGGCGACGGGAGCCAGTGGTCCGTCTGGCGGATCACGCCATCGACGGGCGCTGAGAGGCGTGTCGCGGAGCTGCCGTTCGAGCCGGCCGCCGCTGCTGCCTCGCCCTACCATCGTCTCGTCGCCTACCTGAAGTCATGGCTGCCGCGTCCGGGATGGCGGCGGACGCTGGCGATCATCGATGTCCGCGGGCGCGTCGAGTGGCCTGATCTGCGCGGGACCGGACTGAGGAGCGTCGACGACAGACCTGGCTGTCGCCCTCCAAGCTCCTCGTCTCGGGTCCGGTGCCCAAAGGGAACGCCCCGCCCGAGGACGACCGTCTCTATGTGTGCGATGCCCGGACGGGCAAGCTGGCGCCGTTCCACGCCCTCGCGGGGGCCGACCCCTCGGTCGCCGCCGACACGGGCGAGGTCGTCTTCCGTCGCCTCACCACGCTCAAGGAGACGGCGGACGGGCCCCTCGTCCATGAAGACCTGCCTCTGTTCGACCTTCGTACCGGGGCGCTCGCCACGATCACGAACTCCGATTGCGTGATACACGCCGCCGGCAACCTCTACGAGCAGCCGGCGGTCTCACCCGACGGCCGCTTGGTCCTCGCGACGGAAACAGGCAGCGATCCCAGTGCGACCTTCCGCCTGTACCGGACGAGGGATGGCGTGTGCCTGTGGGAGCGTCGGCGAGAGTCCACGCCGCTCCTCGGCGTGTGGGACGCAGAGGGGCGACGGCTGGCGTTCTGGGGCTGGGGCGGATCGGGGACGACGGTCTGGGTCCACGACGTGGCTGCCGTCCGCTTCACCAAGTCGCTCACGAAGCGCGATGAACACGTGCTCGACGGCCAAGTGACCGGTCTCGACTGGTCGGACCGCGGTGACTTGGCGGCGTCGACCGACGACGGTCCTGTGGAGGCCGTGTTCGTGGCGCCGGGCGGGGATCCCCGGGCGTTCGTGCGGCTCTGCGGGGGTCGACTGCCCGTCTGCCTCGACTGAGCCTGGTTGTCCTTTGCTGAGCTCGGGCGCCCGATGCCGTCCCGCCTTGCCAAGAGCGGCGCGGTGCGGTAGAGTTCCGACCAGTATCAGACCAGTCGGAAGGAGCCAGCATGGCTGCAGTGGCGGCTTCCACGCGGTCGACGACCGTCGGGGCCTATGAGGCGAAGACGCACCTTCCCGAACTGTTGCGCCGGGTCGAGAAGGGCGAGCGCATCACGATCACCAAGCACGGACACCCCGTGGCCGAGCTGGTGCCGGCGAGCGGCGAGCGCCGCCGCCGGGTGGCCGAGTCGATCGCCAAGCTTGAGGAGTTCCGCAAGGGGCACACGCTCGACGGCATGACGATCCGCCAGCTCATCGACGAGGGACGCCGGCACTGACGTGTTCGTGCTGGACGCGTCACTGACACTGGCCTGGGCCTTCAACGAGGAGGAGACGGAGTCCGCGAAGGCGGCTCTGGCGCAAGTCCTCGATCACGTCGTCATGGCGCCGAGCGTCTGGCCGCTCGAGATCGCCAACGCCGTGGTGGTCGCGACGAGGCACGGCCGCTTCGTAGAGAGCGAGGTGCCCGACTTCATCGCCATGATCAGCGGGCTGGATGTCGAGGTGGACGAGCGCGCGCACCTGGCGGCGTTCGACGACATCCTCAGGCTCGCGCAGGAGCACGGTCTGTCGAGCTACGACGCCGCCTACCTCGAGCTCGCGCTGCGTCTCGACGCGCCCCTGGCGACGCTCGACGCCGGCCTGGCGCGCGCTGCGCGCGGCGCCGGCGTCGAGCTGTTCCTGCGAGACTGAGGCGCGGCCGGGGCGGACAACGTCCGCCCCGGCCGCGCCTCAGTCCTCGAGTCTTCGACCTGCGTGCGCCACCTGCAGGTCCAGCTCCCGGTCACATGGCCCGGCGCATGATGTTCGTGGCCTCGTCGAGGGCGTTCGTCATGCGTCCCACCCGCGCCGTCAGGTCGTTTGCCGCGACGCTGCGCATCGCTTCGATCTCCCCGGCAGCCCGGGTGTACCGCCCGTCGTCGATCCACTGCATGATCTTGGTCATGTCGAAGTAGATGGGGAGCTTGCCGAGCTTGCCCCAGGTGATGCGGCGGTAGTCTGGGTCGTGGCGTGTGAGGTCATGGCGGTAGACGCTCGGACTGAACAGGGCGGCGTTCCAGTTGAGGCCCACGTTGGTGAGAGCCTCGACGGCGCGTGGTGCGTCCACGGGCTCCGTCGACAGGGCAGCGAGGGCCTCGTCCATGTACTCGATGTCCCACATGGTCTGCTCGTGGGGGTAGGCGGTGTAATCCCAGGCATCGAGTGCCGTCATGCCCCTGAGGAGCTTCTTCGCTACCTTCAACATGACGGCATTGCGGCTCGCCGGCCCTCTCGTACTGTACACGGCTTCGCGGGTCGCGCCGAAGCGACGTGCCGTGGTGCGCAGACGCTGGGCGGCGCGTTGCAAGGCTGCCGCCTTGGTCGTCGGGACTCCCGCCGCCTCGAGTTCGCCGACGTCGAGGTGCTGGCCGAGCAGGTCGTCGGCCCGGCCGGCGAAGTCGTACGGCAGTTGCCGCGTGTCCATACGGAGGTTCAGTCGCCGGAACAGCTTGGTGATGTTGGCGAGCATCTCCCAATCGACGACGTCGTAGTTCTCGTAGTTCGTGTGATACATGGCGTCGTAGTCAGGCCCTCCGGCAGAGATCTCGAAGCTGGGGACGCCGGAGGCCATGAACGACCAGCCGTTCTGCCACGTACTCTGCGGAGTCTCGACGTTGACCCCGTACGGTGTCAGCGCGGCGTTATCGGCGCAGGTCTTCTCGATCCACGGGACCAACTCCGGCGAAGTGTTGAAGTCGACGGCCGCGTTCTCCGCCGCCATGAGCTCGATGCTCCACATGGCGGCGATCCGGCCGGCCCAGTCCGGATGCCGCTGCGTGATGAAGTGCCAGGCGCCGATGCTCCAGTCGTACCAGCAGTCCGTGTAGCCGAACTCCTCGGCGGTGTCGAACATGAAGACGATGGTGCGGTTCGGCCGATAGCCGCTCATCTTCATGGCCTTCGCCGCGGTCATGGTGGCGACCACGGCCCCTGTGTCGTCGAGTCCAGGACGGAAGTGGGCGTCGTGGTGAGCGTTCCAGATGACCATCTGTCCGTCATGTCGGCGGCCGGGAAGGGTCGCGATGACGTTGTAGCCGCGGCCACCGTCGCCGGCCATGGTGACGTCGACGAGGCTGACCACGGTGGCCTGCAGGCCGTCGTCGGCGATGAGGGTCGCCTTGAGCCAGTCACCGTCCCGCTGCGACAGGTAGACGAGCGGGACGAAACTCCTGTCGTACTCGCCATCGTTCCCGCCCAGAGCGTCGGGTGAGACGGTGTACCAGGGGGCTGAGGGCCACGCGGCGTTCTCATCGCTTGCGTTGCTCGTCAGGATCACCGCTCTCGCACCGCGCAGGGTAGCCTCGGCGCCCTGGAAGTTGAACCAGATGTTCTCCATGGAGCTGTCGACGAGGACGATCTTTCCCCGCACGTCCACGCCTTGATAGTCGGTTGCGGTCCCGGCCCCGACGTAGACGATCTCGGCGGTGACGCCGTCGGCGTCGGTACCCGGTACTCCGGCGAACTGTGAGCAAGTGAACTCTCTGCCGGCGACGGTGAGCGAGGCGCCGCGGACCGCCCACTCGTCGACAGGGACCGGCTCGAGTCGGACGTTGCGGTACCCTGCGGCACGCAGCTTGTCGGCGATGTATCTGGCGGCTTGGTCGTCAGCAGCGGTACCGCCGAGGCGGAAGCCGAGTGGCGACGTGCCGAGACTGTTGAGATACGTCTCGATCGTCTGGGGATATCCAGAGGCGAACAGTCGGTCGACTGCCTCGTCGTAGGTAGACGCGGATGCCGTCGCCGGCGTCAGCAACAGAGCGACGAACACCGCGAGGACGATCGCTCCGGCAACACGTCTGCGGTTCATGCGACCTCCAAGGAATCGGGTTGCAGGCGGAGGGCGGCAGCCCGGCGGAGTCGGTCCGCCGTCGCGACCTCCGCCCGTCCATGATCGTCGGTCGGACTACCACCCCCCTCGTCGTCTCGCGTCCTGCGGCCGCCGGACGATGCAGCCAGGCTAACCGCGGAGGCCCTCGCCGAGCAGTGTCGGAAACGGGCGGCTGCGCCGCCCCTACACCGCCCCGCCGCGCCCGATGCTGCGCGGCAGGATGATGGTCTCGTCGCGCCCCGGGCCGGTGGCGATGAACTTCACCCGCGTCTTCGTGAACTCGGCGATGAACTGCACGTAGTCGCGCGCCGCCTCGGGCAGGTCCTGCCACGTCTCGCACTCGCGGATGTCCTCGTCCCAGCCGCGCAGCTCCTGGTAGACTGGCTTGGCATGGTGGAAGTCCGTCTGCAGCAGCGGAAACTCCTCATGCAACCTCCCGCCGGCGCGGTACTTGGTGCAGACCCTCAGGGTCCCCAGGCCGCTGAGCACGTCGAGCTTGGTGATCGCCAGGTGGGTGATGCCGCTCAGGCGAACGGCATACTTCAGGGCCACGAGGTCGAGCCACCCGCAGCGCCTCTGGCGCCCGGTGGTGGTGCCGAACTCGTGGCCCACCTCGCACATCTGCATGCCGGTCTCGTCGAAGAGCTCTGTCGGGAACGGCCCCTCGCCGACACGCGTCGTGTAGGCCTTGGCGACGCCGACCACGTGGTCGATGCGCGTCGGTCCGACGCCGGCGCCGGTGCACGCCCCGCCGGCGATCGGGTTGCTCGAAGTGACGAACGGATAGGTGCCGAAGTCGATGTCGAGCAGCGTGCCTTGGGCGCCCTCGAAGAGGACGTGCTCCTCCTGGTCGAGCGCCTGGGCGACGAGCAGGCTGGCGTCGCAGATGAACGGCTCCAGGCGCTCGCGGTAGCCGAGAAGCTCGTCCGTCACCTGATCGGGGTCGAGGGTGCCGATGTCGTAGCGCTGCAGGAGCCAGTTCTTCTCGTCCAGCGAGGTGCGGACCTTGCGCCGCAGGATCTTCGCGTCGAGCAGGTCCTGGACGCGGATGCCGAGGCGCGCGTACTTGTCGACGTAGCAGGGGCCGATGCCGCGTCCCGTGGTCCCGATCTTGAACTTGCCGAGCTTCTTCTCGGCGGCGCCGTCGAGGAGCAGATGGTAGGGCATGATCAGATGGGCGTTGCCGGAGACGCGGAGGTTCTCGACGGCGATGCCACGTGAGCGCAGGGCGTCGATCTCGCCGAACAGGATGTGCGGGTCGACGACGACGCCGTTGCCGATGACGCACGTCTTGGCGGCGTAAAGGATGCCCGACGGGATGAGGTGGAGTCTGAACTCCTCGCCGTCGCGCACGATCGTGTGGCCGGCGTTGTTGCCGCCCTGGAAGCGGACGACCACGTCTGCCTTCTCGGCCAACAGGTCGGTGATCTTGCCCTTGCCCTCGTCGCCCCACTGGGCGCCGATCACGACGGTCGCTGGCACTTAGCTGCCTCCACTTCGGTCGACGACGGGGGCCCGTGGGGCGCGCGCGGACATGCGTGATCCCGGGGCCAGAGGGGATCGGCGAAGAGAAGGACCTTCCCTGTTCAAGATGATAGGACGGGCGACGCTCCTTTGACAATCGCTGCTTCCGCCGGAGCCTGGATCCATGCAGCCTGCCGCCGCGCCCGCGCAGGCTGTGGGTCGCGCCCGCGCAGGCTGTGGTCGCGCCCGCGCAGGCCGCGGAGACGCGTCGCTGCGCCGATCTCTTGCGCCCGCGCAAGGAGAGCCGTTATCCTTGAGTTCATATAACGCCCTCTTCTGCTCTTGCGACGCGGAGTGCGACCGTGCCGGCTTGACGGAGGGGCCTGTTTGAATGGCGTCGAGAGGTCGGGTGCAAGGATGAGCGGATCGGTGGACCGTGCGGCGATGGACGTTGAGGGGCGGGGCCTGAAGGGCAGAACCCGTGGCGTGAACGCCCGACGGACCGGCTGGCGGCGATGGGTCTTGAGGTCGCTGGCGGTGCTGACGCTGGCAGCCCTGCTGGCCGCAACGTCGGCGTGCGGCCAGGATGAAGGGACCGCCGCATCGCGGGATCTGCGTGTGTTCGCCGCCGCCTCGCTGACGGAGGCGTTCACCGAGCTCGGGGACGCGTTCATGGCGGAGCACCCTGATGTCAAGGTGACCTTCGTCTTCGGCGCGAGCTCCGACTTGGCCCGGCAGATCGAAGAGGGGGCGCAGGCGGACGTGCTCGCGACCGCCGACAAGGAGACGATGGCCGGCGTCGCGGACGCGGTGGATCCCCGGGTGTTCGTCAGGAACCGCTTGACCATCGTGGTCGCGCCGGGCGATCCCCTCGCGATCCATGCCCTCGAGGATCTTGCAAAGCCCGATGTGAAGGTGGTGCTGGCGGCGCCCGAGGTGCCCGCCGGCAGGTACGCCGAGAGGATCCTCGACGGCCAGGGCGTCGTCGTCGAACCGGTGTCGTATGAGGCGACCGTCAAGTCCGTCGTGACGAAGGTCTCTCTGGGCGAGGCCGACGCCGGCATCGCCTACGTGACCGACGTCGCCGCGGCCGGCGGCGAGGTCGACGAAGTGCCGATCCCAATAGCAGAGAACGTCATCGCCGCCTACCCGATCGCTACGCTGGCTGGCAGTCAAGCGGGTGCGGAGGCCCAGGCGTTCGTCGACTTCGTCCTTTCTGATGCCGGGCAGAAGATCATGAAGACCTACGGCTTCCTCCCGCGGCCGACGGCGCGGTGACGGAACCGGAAGCAGCAGAGATGACGGCCGCGGGGCTTGCCCCGGTGGATCTGGCTGCGCCAGATCACGCCGCCCGGCGGCCGGCGGCCGGGCGGGCCGCCGGCCGCCGGGCGGCGCTTCCGGCGTCGGGCCGGCGCGCCCGCCACCGGGCGCCGGCGGGGCTTGTGCCGCTGGCGGCGCTTGCGGTCGCGTTCCTCGCCCTGCCGCTGGTCGCTGTCGCGGTGCGGACACCCTGGGGCGCCCTGGCGGAGGAACTCGCCGCTCCCGGCGTCCTTGCGGCGCTGCGTCTCTCGCTGGTCTGCTCGCTGGGGGCTCTCGCCCTCTCGTTCTTCCTCGGTCTGCCGCTGGCGTGGGTCCTGGCGCGGGTACCGTTCCGGGGTCGTCGCATCGTCAGGGCTCTCGTCATCCTTCCGATGGTGCTGCCGCCCGTCGTCGGCGGCGTCGCCCTGCTGCTTGCGTACGGGCGGCAGGGTATCGTGGGGCATCTGCTCGAGCAGGCCTTGGGGATCACCTTGCCGTTCACCACGGCCGGCGTCATCGTCGCCGAGGCCTTCGTCGGTATGCCGTTCTTCGTCGTGACCGTCGAAGCCGGCCTGCGGGCGATGGACGGGCGCTACGAGGAGGCCGCCGCCAGCCTGGGGGCCGGCCGTTGGACCACGTTCCGCCGGGTCACGCTCCCGCTCCTCGCCCCGTCGCTGGGGGCCGGGGCCGCTCTGTGCTGGGCGCGCGCGTTGGGCGAGTTCGGCGCGACGATCACGTTCGCGGGGAATCTGCCCGGCAGCACGCAGACGATGCCGCTGGCGGTGTACCTCGCCCTTCAGACCGACACGACCACGGCGGTCGCTCTCAGCGCCGTGATGTTGGCCATCTCTCTCACCGTCCTCGTCGTGTTACGCGACCGGTGGTTCCGCCTTCCGTGACACGTGCCGCCGTCTCGACTGCGGATCCCTCCGCGAAGCAGGGCCTCAGGGCGCGCGTCGTCCTCCGCCGGGGCACTCTCGACCTGTCGGTCGACATCGACGCTCGCGCCGGCGAAGTCGTGGGCTTGCTTGGCCCGAACGCGGCCGGCAAGACGACGTTCCTGCGCGCTCTGGCGGGTCTGACGCCGATCATGGCCGGCCATGTCGTCCTTGACGGGGCCGTCCTCGAGGATCCGGCGGTCGGCGTACGGACCGCGCCGGAAGAACGTTCCGTCGGCTTGATGTTCCAGGATTACCGGCTGTTCCCTCACCTCACCGTCCTCGACAACGTGGCGTTCGGTCTGCGAGCCCGCGGCGTCAAGCGTTCGCCGGCGCGGCAGAGCGCCATGGAATGGCTCGCGAAGGTCGGCATGGCGGACGCCGCGGGCGTGCGGCCGCGCGCTCTCTCGGGAGGGCAGGCGCAACGCGTCGCTCTTGCGCGGGCGCTCGTCCTGAGACCGCGGCTCCTCCTGCTCGACGAGCCGTTGGCGGCGATCGACGGCAGCGCCCGCGCCGATCTGCGCCGCGACCTGCATCGCCATCTGTCATGGTTCGACGGCACGTGCCTGCTGGTCACTCACGACCCGCTCGAGGCCGTGACCCTGGCTGATCGCCTGGTCGTCCTCGAGGACGGCCACGTGACCCAGTCCGGTTCAGCCGAGGAGATCGGCGCCCACCCCCGGACACGCTATGTCGCCGACCTGGTCGGCGTGAACCTCTTTCGCGGGCGGTCCGCCGGGACGACGATCATGCTGCCCGGCGGGGAGACGATCGTCGCGGCCGACGAGCGCTACCACCATGGCGAGGTGTTCGCCGCCATCCACCCGCGTGTCGTCTCTCTCTTCCGGGAAGCGCCAGAGGGTTCTCCTCGCAACGTGTGGCCCGGGGCCGTCGAGGTGCTGGACGCGATCGGTGACCGTGTGCGCGTCCAGGTGCACGGGCCCATGCCGCTGCTCGTCGAAGTCACGCCTGCGGCGGTCGCCTCGCTCGCCCTGGACGAGGGTGGAGAAGTCTGGGCTGCGGTGAAGGCCGCCGAGGTGGTCGTGTACCCGGCGTGACGCGGAGCGTCACCGTGTCGGCCATCGTGTCGATTGCGGCTCGTTCGGATTCAGCGCCTTGTCCATATCTCGTGGACGGAGCGGCTCATAGCATCCAGCCGCTTCCCAGGGCGCTGGCTGCCGCTCCTCCCTGACCGGAGCCGCCGGCCTGTCAGTGGAGCCGTCGCCTTCCTGCAGCCTGCGCCACGGATCGTGCCAGCCTTGGGCGGCGGTCATGCCGAGACGGACTCTATCGGGAGGAAGGGTGTCATGAAGGTCACGTTCACGCTCAACGGGATCCCCCGGCAGGTCGTCGTCGATCCTGATGTCGTCCTCCTCGACCTGCTCAGGGACGAGTTCCGGCTGACGGGCGCCAAGCAGTCCTGCGACAAGAAGGGGCAGTGCGGCGCGTGCACGGTCATCGTCGACGGCAAGGCGGTCAGATCGTGCCTGACGAAGGTCGCCAAGCTTGACGGCGCCGACGTCATCACCATCGAAGGGCTGGGCACCCCTGCGAACCCGCATCTCATCCAGGAGGCGTTCGTGCTGGCGGGCGCCGTGCAATGCGGGTTCTGCACGCCGGGCATGATCATGGCCGCCAAAGCCTTGCTCGACGTACACCCCGATCCGTCGACCGCGCAGATCAAGCGCGCTCTTCGTCACAACCTGTGTCGCTGCACGGGGTACGTGAAGATCATCGAGGCCGTGAAGCTGGCCGGTGAGTTCCTCCGCGGCGAGAAGACGCCGGATGAGCTGCGTCCCGACCCGCACGGCGCGAAGCTCGGCGTGTCGCACCCGCGGCCGTCCGCATTGATCAAGGCGTGCGGCGTCGCGCAGTTCACGGCCGACATCCTGGCCCCAGGCGCCCTTGAGCTTGCCGCCGTGCACAGCCCGCATCCGCACGCCCTCATCAAGAGCATCGACACGAAGGCGGCGGAGGCTATGCCCGGTGTCGCGGGCGTCATGACGGCGAAAGACATCAAGGGCTCCAACCGCCACAACTACATGGTCCCCGACAGGCCGGTGCTCTGCGAGGACCGCGTGCGCTACATCGGCGATCCGGTCGCGGTCGTCGCCGCCGAGACCCGCGAGCAGGCGCTGGCGGCGGTCGCCGCAGTGCGGGTCGAGTACGAGCCGCTGCCCGCCCTCGGCTCGCCTCACGAGGCCATGGCTGAGGGGGCGCCTCAGATCCACAGCGAGTGGGCGAACCTGTGCCTGACCCAGCCGCAGATCAAGGGCGACGCGGCCAGGGCGTTCGCCGAGGCGGCCCATGTCGTCGAAGGCCACTACCACACCCAGATGGTCCATCAGGCGCCCCTCGAGCCCGAGGTCTGCCTCGCGTTCTTCGACGGTGAGGGCGACGACGCGCAGCTCGTCGTGGTGGGGCGCAGCATCAACATCCACAAGCACCTCGCCATGCTCCAGGAGGCGACCGGCTGGGAGGACATGCGCTACGAAGAGGCGTACGTCGGCGGCCAGTTCGGCATCAAGATCGACGTCACGTCCGAAGGCATCGCCGCCGCCGCGGCGCTGCACTTCCGGCGCGCGGTGCGCTACATCCCGAGCCTCCCCGAGAGCATGTACCTGAGCCCGAAGCGGCACCCGTTCGACGTCAAGGTGAAGGTGGCCGCCGATGCCGACGGTAACCTCACCGCCCTCGGCATGGACGTCGTCATAGATAACGGCGCCTACAACTCGATGGGCAACGTCGTCATGAGCCGGGCGATGATGATGCTCTCCGGCTCGTACAACTTCCCCGCTGTCGATGCGCGGGCACGTCTTGTGTACACGAACAACCCGTGGGGCGCTGCAGCCCGCGGTGCCGGACCCCCGCAGGTCAACTATGCGCTCGAGAGCGCCGTCGACCGGCTCGCTCGCGAGATGAAGATCGACCCCCTTGAGTTCAGGCGCCGCAACTCGTTGCGTCCAGGGCAGTCGAAGTCGACCGGACAGGTGGTCGACGAATGGCCGTTCCCGGAGCTCTGCGACGCCATCAAACCCCACTATGACCGCGCCGTGCGCGAGGCGCGCGAGATGGGTGAGGGAACGAAGAAGCGCGGCGTGGGGGTGGCAGGGGGCTCGTTCGGGATCGGCGGACCCAACGATCAGAGCATGGTCGCCGTCGAACTCGACCCGGACGACGGCATCACCGTGTATGGCGCCGTCGCCGACCCCGGCGAGGGCAACGATTCGATGCTCTCGCAACTGGCGGCCGACGCGATGGATCTGCCGCTCGACAAGGTGCGGCTCGTGACGCGCGACACGGACCATACGACCGCGAACGGCCCGGCAGCCGCGAGCCGGCACACCTACATGTCAGGCGGAGCGTTACTCGACGCGATCCGGCAACTGAGAGAGGCCATGGCCGCGTGTGGGGCGACGACGTATGCCGACATGCAGAAGGCCGGCGTGCCGACGCGCTACATGGGGACGAGGAAGACGGTCGTGGGCACGCTCGACCCCGAGACCGGCCAGGGGCCGTCCTTCGAGTCGCAGGTGCATGCCCTCCAACTGGCCGAGGTCGAGGTCGACACCGAGACGGGCGAGGTCCGCGTCATCAGGATGACCTGCGCCGCCGATGCCGGGAGGGTCATCCATCCCGACAACGTGATCGGTCAGCTGCAGGGAGGGATGGACATGGGCGTCGGGCTCGCGCTCCGCGAGGAGTACGTCCCCGGTAAGACGAAGGACTGGGTCACGTTCAAGTATCCGACCATGAAGACGGCGTTCGACATGGACGTGATCATCTGTGAGACGCCCCGCAAGCGTGGCTCCAACGGCGCCGTGGGCGTCGGTGAGATGACGTTGGTCCCGACCGCGCCGGCGGTCCTCAACGCGATCGAGGACGCGGTCGGCGTGCGCATCTACGATCTCCCGGCGACGCCGGACAAGGTCAAGGCCGCGTTGGCGGCTATGCGGTGACGGAAGTCCCGGAGCCGCGTGGCGGCTCAGGCCGAGAGCTCGGCCTGAGCCGCCACTACCGCGACATCGCCGGCCGTCGGGTCCTCTTCGACAACGAGGGGTTCCTGTGGAGCGCCGACGACTGGACGGAGGATCTCGCCGCGGCTCTCGGCGCCGAGATGGGGCTCGACACGTTCACGGAGGACCACTGGCGGGTGCTCCGTTTCTTCCGCGAGTACTATGCGACCAACGGTCGCGCCCCGCTCAACCGACAACTCGCGGCGGGCACGGGGATGCGCCTCCTGGACCTGGAAGAGCTTTTCCCGGGCGGCATCAGGCGCGGCGCCCGGCGCCTCGCCGGCCTTCCCAACCCGAAGACATGCACGTGAGCCTCAGATCGCGAAGACCGTGACGGACGGGCTCGTCTATCTCGACAACGCGGCGACCTCGTTCCCGAAACCGCGTGAGGTACTCGACCGGATGGCCGAGGTCTACGCGGAGATGGGAGCCTCGCCCGGACGCGGCGGTTACGACCTCTCGGTGGAGGCCGGGAGTCTTGTGGACGGGGTCAGGCGGCAGCTCGCCGACTTCTTCGATGCGCCCGATCCCGACCGTGTCGTGTTCGCGGCCAACGCGACCGACGCGCTCAATCTGGCGATCCAGGGGATGGTGTCTGCCGGCGATCACGTCGTCTCTACCAGGCTCGAGCACAACTCGGTCCTGCGGCCGCTTCACCACTTGCGCATGCGGGGGACGATCGAGCTCGACCTGGTCCCCTGCGATCGTCATGGCGTCGTGGATCCCGGCGATGTCGTGAGCGCCATGCGCCGCGAGACGCGGCTCGTCGTGGTGACGCACGCCTCGCAGGTGCTCGGCACCGTACAGCCCGTGGCGGAGATCGCCGCCTTGTGCGCCGAGCGCGGCGTGCCACTGGTCGTCGACGCCGCCCAGACCGCGGGTCAGGTGCCGGTCCGTCTTGAGGAATGGAACGTCGCCGCTGTCGCCTTCACGGGTCACAAAGCCATGCTTGGCCCGACCGGCAGCGGCGGGCTGGTCGTCGCGCCCGGCGCCGTCATCGCTCCCACCAGGTTCGGTGGGACGGGCGTGGACTCGGCCAGCCTGACGCACACAGCGTCGTATCCGCACCGGCTCGAGGCGGGCACGCTCAATCTGCTGGGCATCATCGGGCTGGCGAAGGGCCTGGAGTATCTCCGGGGCGAGGGTGTGGAGGACGTCCACCGTCGCGAGATGGGTCTGATCCGGCGCCTTCGCGATGGTCTCACGGCGTTGTCGGGGGTCACCGTGTACAGTCCCGCGCCGCGCGACGACGACGTGCCGATCCTGACCTGCGGCGTCGAGGGGATGGCGCCGAGCGACGTGGGCGCCATCCTCGACGCCGACCACGGGATCGCGGTGCGGACCGGACTGCACTGCGCGCCCCTTGTCCACCGTGATCTCGGCTTGGCCGGGCAGGGGTCGGTCCGCTTCAGCCCCGGCATCTTCAGCACGGAGGCCGACATCGACCATGCTCTTGCGGCGATGGCGGCCATCGCTGCGTCCGCCGCCGGCCGTCCGCCAAGGCGTCCTTAGACGGGAACGCTCCATCCTGGCTGTTCCGGCCACCATCGATTCATCACGTTGTCCATACCGGGTGCGGGGGCGGTGGTCTAGATTGCGCCCGCTTCTCCGAGCGCTCGAGTCCTACGGGCCGTCCGCCTATGGAGCCTGCGCCGGAAGGGTACAGCGGGAAACCGCCGTGTCTCCCAGTGTGGAAAGGAGAGCGCTCGGCGTGGACGTCCGCCCACGTCATCCTCCACACCGAGACGCCGCGGGCGTCCTCCCGAAGAGGGGATGACAGGCAAAGCGTCCTCACCTTCCCCGGGCTTGGCTCGCAGCGCTCGGAGGGGCGGTTCTACCGTGTCGGTCTGGCACGCCGGGCGGGGGCGGAGCCTCGGCGCCGGCAGGCCCTGGAGAGTGCTGAAGAGGTGAGAGTGCGCAGGACCCGCTCTATGTACCCGTGACATGGTCGCCACATGGCGGACGCTCCGCCAGCGGACACGTCCGCTGGCGGCGTCCGCCCGCCACCCTATTCGTCCCTGGGAGTCATGTATGGACAGGAAGCTGCTCAACATCAACGGTGTACCGACGATCGTCATGTGCGAACCGTCGTCCAAGCTGGCCGACGTGCTGCGTCGTCAGCTCGGCCTGACCGGCACGAAGGTCGCCTGCGGACAGGGCCAATGTGGGTCATGCTCGGTGATCCTCAACGGCAAGGTCGT
>JAKPOQ010000119.1 GCA_029547745.1 Actinomycetes bacterium | reverse complement strand
CCGTGACCGCGGAGGTCGTCGTCCGCGCCACCGAGGCGTACACGGTCGAGCTCCCGGGGTTCGAGCGCGTCGTCATACCGCTGTACTCGTTGATGATCGCCACGGAGCCGCTGCCCGGGGAGGTCTGGGACGCGATCGGCTGGCGCGAGCACGAGACCTTCAACGACGAGCGCTTCCTCATCATCTACGCGATGCGCACCGACGACGACCGGCTCGCCATCGGCGGCAGGGGCGCGCCCTACCACTGGGGCTCGCGCATCAGTGACGACTTCGACCGGGACGCCCGTGTCTTCTCGGCTCTCGAGACCACCGTCCATCAGCTCTTCCCGCAGATCGGCGAGTTCGCCGTGACGCATACCTGGGGCGGCCCTATCGGCGTCCCCCGCGACTGGTACAGCTCTGTCGGCTTCGATCCCGCCACCGGCAGGGCCTGGGCCGGCGGCTACGTCGGCGACGGCGTCGCGACGACCAACCTCGCCGGCCGCACGCTGCGCGACCTGATCCGGGCCGAGAAGACGGAGGTCACCGGCCTGCCCTGGGTCGGCCATCGCTCCCCGCTCTGGGAGCCGGAACCGCTGCGCTGGCTGGCCGTCAACGCCGCCTTGAAGGCGATGGCGAGCGCCGACGCCTACGAGGAGCGCACCGGCCGCCCGAGCAGACGGGCGACGCCGGTGCAGAGGCTCATCGGCGCCTGAGGTCTGCGAGCCGACCGCCGACAGCGCCGTGCGGGGCGGGCGTCACCCGCGCGGCATACCACCCCCGCGGGGTTTGACGTCGTCACGCCGGGCGGTAGAAGCTCCCCGACGAGCATGGCCATGACACGCACGATACGCCTGACGACGCACGACTGGACCGGCGACGGCATCATCACCGTCGTCGCCGGCGGGCTGGTCGCCGTCGCCGTGATCCTCCCGTGGGCGAACGAGCGCGAGCTCGGTCAGAGGGTCAGCTACGCGTTGACGAAGCCCGACGACATCAACGGCGCGCTCGGCACTCCGTGGGGACCGCCGATGCTGGTCATCGCCCTCGTCATCGTCGCGCTCGGCATGGCGATGATCGTCCTCGGACCGCACAGGCTCGCGGTGGTCTCCGGCGTCCTCGTCGCGCTCGGCGGCGTCGCGACCTGCATGCTCGCCATGGTCGCGGCCCGTGAGGCGCTCGCATGGGAGTACGCCGCCGGGACGGGGCTCATGCTCGCGCTGCTCATCGGGACCCTCCTCGTCCCGATCGGCGTCGCTTCGGCGATGGTGGGCTTCATGTTGCGGCGGCAGACGCCGCGGCCACAGACGCCCGCTGGGTAGACA
>JAKPOQ010000118.1 GCA_029547745.1 Actinomycetes bacterium | reverse complement strand
GTGTGGTAGAGGGCGGCGAAGTCGTCCCCGCCGATCTCCAGCGTGCGTCCGTCGCGGCGCCGCGTGCCCGGACACGACGCCGCGGCGTCGCAGAACGGCACGCGCGTGAACGTGAGGAGCAACGGGTCCCCCGACCATTGTAGAGGCGCCACATCCGCCCGCCGCGCGAGAGCCTTCTCGACGTCGGCTTGGATGCGGGCGCGCGCCACGCCCGGCGGAGCGAGGGCGGCGCTGGTACGCGCCACGCCCTGTTTCACCACGGTCGCCGTGACACCGGGCACGAGGGCGCGCGCCTCGGCGGCGACCTTGTCGTCGCCGGAGACGTAAACGGACGGCACGCCGTGATGACCGGCGAGCAGCGCGCCGAGGCCGAACTCGCCGAGTTCGAGGCCCCCGATCGACACGCCGAAGACCCTGTAGGTCCAGGTGTGCTCGAGGACGGCGGCCGCCGTCCCGGCCCGGGCGTGGTAGCCCACGTAGAGGGCGGCGTCGAATCCCGGCCCGATGCCGTGCATCATGCTGTCCGGCGTCGGTGAACCGGAGACGAGGGTGACACCGGCGGGCACGGCGTCGGGGTCGAGGTTGCCGCCGTCGTTGTGCGCGTCACACACGACGACCTCGTCGGCCCCCGCGGCACGGCAGCCTTCCAACGCCGCGAGCAGGTCGTCGCGCATGGCACCGCGAGCGCGGGCGTAGCCGCGGCCTTGCGGATCGGTGTCCCACTCATGGACCACGCCGCTGATTCCCTCGAGGTCGACCGCCACGAAGACCTTCATATGACGCTCCTCTCTGGTCGTGCGCCCATATGACAGAGTCGGACCCGGGACCCGCGATGCCGCAACGGACGCCGCCGGACGCCCGCCGATTCTAGCAGCCGCGCGAATGCTCTCCGGCACGCGCTCCGCACGCAGGGTCCGGCGGGCGAAGGGACGGTTTGAAATCCGCCGGTCGTGGTCAAGACAAGTACGTACCAGTACCTACGTACTCGCCGCCAGACACATGTCCGTCGCCGACAGGGCGACCAAGGGGGGGCCATGGATTACGTCGAGCCCAGGAAGCCGAAGTGGTTGCGAAGCGCCAAGGGCGCGCCCTTCACCGGCATAGGCTCTCTCGAAGCCGACATCCTCGCCATCGTCTGGGAGCGCCAACGGACGACCGTCCGCACAGTGTACGAGACCCTGCGCGAGCGTCGCCAGATAGCCTACACGACGGTCATGACGGTGATGAACAACCTCGTCAAGAAGGGTCTGCTCGCCCAGGACAAGTCGAACATCGCCTACGTCTACACGCCGGCGATCCCAGGTCGCGAGGTCGCGGACATCGTGCTCGACAGCGTCGTCGACCGTCTGCTCCTCGGCCGAACCAACGTCGCCGTGTCCCACCTGCTCGGGCTCGAGCGCGACCTGACTCCGGAGCAACTCGAGCAGCTCCGCGCCTGGGCCGGCGAGCGCTTCGCCGCCTGAAGCGAGCGACCTGGCTTGGGGCGGCCGCGGCCTACATCGACTCAGGGGCGCTGACGCCGAGCAGGTCGAGGCCGCGCGCCAGCGTCTGACGCGTCGCTGCGCAGAGCCCTGCGCGAAAACCAGCGACATCGTCGTCGTCGACGAGCACGCGGCAGTTCCGGTAGAAGACGTGGAACTGCGCCGCCAGTTCACCGAGGTACGTGTGGACGCGGTGCGGGGCACGGTGGTCGGCGGCGGCGAGGACGACGAAGGGGAAGCCGGCCAGCTTGAGGACGAGAGCCTTCTCGTCGTCCTCGAGAGCGAGCTCGGGCACGACGCGTGGCGGCTTCTTCCCCGTCCGCTGCTCCAAGTTCCGAAGGATGCTGCAGATGCGCGCATGCGCGTACTGGACGTAGTAGACGGGGTTCTGGCTCGACTGGCGGACGACAAGCTCGAGGTCGATGTCCAGGGGCGTGTCGTGCGAGCGCGACACCATCGTGAAGCGGGTCGCGTCGACGCCGATCGCATCGACCAGGTCGTCGACGGTGACGATCGTCCCTCTGCGTTTCGACATCCGCTTCTGTTCCCCGCCCTCCAGCAGGTTCACGAACTGCCCGATGATGAGCTCGAGGCGGTCGGGATCGTGCGGCGGCAGGGCCGTGAACGCGGCCTTCATCCGGGGCACGTAGCCGTGGTGGTCGGCGCCCCAGATGTCGATCATGTGCTCGAACCCGCGGTCCATCTTGTCGCGGTGGTAGGCGATGTCCGACAGGAAGTAGGTGGGCTCGCCGCTGGAGCGGATGACGACCCGGTCCTTGTCGTCGCCGTAGTTCGTCGTCCGCAGCCAGACGGCGCCGTCCTTCTCGTAGAGCAGACCTTCGGCGTCGAGTTCCGCGAGAGCCTTCGCGACCTCGCCGTGGAAGCCGCGGTGCTCGCCCGGCCCCTCGTACACCGAACTCTCGTTCGTCCAGATGTCGTGGCGTATGCGCAGACGGCCGAGCGTCTCGCGGAACTGCGCGAGCATGCGGTCGCGGCCCCAGAGCTTGAGCTCGGTGACGACCTCTGTGGGCAGCCGCGCCATGTCGGGGGCGGCGGCGGCGACCGCCTCGCGGTAGCGCTCGCCGCGCTCCGCGAGGAGCTCCGCCGCCAAGTCGACGACGTAGGCGCCTTGATACCCGTTCTCGGGGATGTCGGCGGGGATCCCCAGCTGCTGCGCGTAGCGCGCCGCGAGCGTCTGCCCGAACAGGACCATCTGCGTGCCGGCATCGTTGACGTAGTACTCGCGGCCGACCTCGTGACCGGCGAACTCGAAGACCCGGCAGAGGGCATCGCCCATGGCTCCGTAGCGGGCGTTGCCGACGTGCAGCGGCCCCACCGGGTTGGCGCTCACGTACTCGACGTTGACCCGCAAGCGTCGCTCCGGCGGAAGGACGCCGCGACCGTAGTCCCTACCGGCGTCCAGCATGCGCTGTACGGCACCACGGAACCAGGACGGCGCCAGAAAGATGTTAAGGAAGCCGGGGCCGGCGACCTCCAAGCGAGCGCAGACTGCGGCGCCGCCCGCCCCGAGCCAAGCCTCCCCGAGGCGCTGCGCGAGGTCTCGCGGCGCACAGCCGGCGCGTCTGGCGTTGACGAGGGCGGCGTTCGTCGTGATGTCGCCCTGGTCGCGTCGCGGCGGCAGCGTCAGTTCGGCGGCCGCGGGGGGCGCGGCCGTGACGGCCGCGCCCCCCGCGGCCGCCTCGCTCTCGCCCAGCACGGCGACGAGTGCCTCGTCAAGCGAGGCGCTGAGGCCGGCGAAGTCGTACAGGCGGTCCGTCATCGTTCACCCCGTGGGGCGGTCGTAGCCGTGCGGGCGCGGCACGCGCAAGCGCGGCCGCGCCCGCCATTCTACCTGCTCCCCAGCGACACCTCAGGCGGGCGCCGGCGCGCGCATCGCAGGCGCGACGCTCCCGGCCGGCGCGACGGTCCCGGCCGGCGCGACGCTCCCAGACGGCGCGACGCTCCCAGACGCGTCGCTCGTCGGCGAGCCGCGCCGCTCAATGGTGGTACGGCTCGCGACGGGCGATCTTCAGGGCGCGGAACACCTGTTCCACGAGCACGACCCGGGCGAGCTGGTGGGGCAGCGTGAGGCGCGAGAGCGAGAGCCGCTCGTCGGCGCGGGCGAGCACCTCGGGTGCAAGTCCGAGCGAGCCGCCGATGACGAAGGTCGCGCCGCCCCGCGCAAGCCAGTCCTGGAGGGCGCTCGCCAAGACGGGTGAGTCCTTCGTCGCGCCCTCGACGGCGAGCGCCACCGCGACCCCGCGTCGCGGCCATGCCGCCAGCAGACGACGGCCCTCGTCGCGCAGCACCTGCGCCTCGGGGCGACCGTGCAGCGCATACTCGCGCACCTCGTGCACGCCCAGGTCGCAGAGGGGGGTGAGCAGGCGAGCGTAGTGGTCGAACGCCGGCTTCAGGTCGCGGCTCAGCGCGCCCACGGCGAGGATATCGATGCGCGATCCCACAGGCCGGCAGCCTACCATGACGGCCACAAAGGCCGGTCCCGCCGCCCGGGACGCAGGCGGCGCCCGGGACGAAGGCGGCGCCCGGGACGGTCTACGTCCCGGGCGCCGAGTAGAAGCCGATCCGCCCCGGACCGCCGACGCGGACCGTGTACATCGTCGTCGCTGCCTTGGCGACGAGCTCGTCGGGGTCGTTTCCGTCGTCCGGGTACGTCGCCACACCGACCGAGGCGGTGAGGGCATACGACCGTCCCCCGACCTCGATGGCGAGCTCGCGCATGGCCGCCAGCACCCGCTCGAGGGCCGCATCCGCCTGCTGGTCGGCGGTCTCGGGCAGCACGACGAGGAACTCATCGGCGCCGTAACGGCAGATGAGGTCGCAGCTCCGCAACTGAGCCGTCAGCGCCGCCGCCCAATGACGGAGCACTTCGTCGCCGCCCTCGCGACCGACCTCGTCGTTGACGCGCTGGAAGGCGTCGAGATCGAGCATGGCGAACGCGATCTTGCGCTCATAGCGCTTCGCCCGCTCGATCTCGAAGGCGGCGCGCTCGCGCAGAGTGCGGAAGTTGTAGAGGCCGGTCAGGGGGTCGCGCGTCTCGTGCGCCTTGCGCTCGTCGATCAGTCGCAAGTTCTCGAGCGCTACCTCCGCCTGGTCGGCGAGCTGTGCGAGGAGACGCCGCTGAACATCTGGATGGAACCCGTTCTCACGGTACAGGTACGCCGCGTCCGGGCCGCTGTAACCTTCGAACTGGCAGACCGTGTCGCCGAGGCCCCAGCAAAGGGTCTCCTTGGTGAGCACTTCCCTGCCCGTGATGCCTTCGAGCACCCCGTCGATGATCCCGCGCTCGAGGTCGCAGAGCGGGGCTCCGACGGCCGGAAGCCGTTGACAGCTCAGGCAGTGGGTCAGCTTGACGAGGACACGCTCCTCGTCGAGCTCGACCTCAAGCTCGCCCAACTCCATCGCCCGGAACCAGTCCTTGAGAGCCTGGATCGAACTCAGGCCGAGGTCGCGGCTGAACCGCTTGGCCGCCAGGTACATCGCCGGGCCCGCGCTCGCGCCGAGAACCTCGGGGAGGATGCAGTACTGCAGGTAGCGGAAGAGCGCCGTCGGCGTGCGCGCGTCGGGCGGCGTCGTCGCCCTGATATCGCTCGCCGACGGCCACGCGCGCCGCTCCTCCCCCGACGTCAACGCCAGCAAGCTGCGCAACGCACGGGTGAAGATGGTCGCCAGCGAGAGCTCCTCATGGGAGCGTAAGGCCACGCTCACTCCCTTCGCCGGTCGGGCCCCGGCCGGAATCGCCTCAGATCCCTCTCTCGAGCCGCCGCGGCCGCCGCCGTGGCGCCTATACTATAGGGTCTCGCCGGCTGCGCACTGTCGCTCGCCGGCCTGAAGCGTTGCCAACTCTGTGGACGAGACGACGGGGACGCCCCTCTCACCGACATGACGAACGGTGGCACACTGCCCGGCGACGACCGGCCAGCCACAGCGGCGCGCGCGAAGCGCGCCGCGCGAGCGCGCGCCGTGGCGGCGCGCGATGCTCTCGCGCACGCCGACCGGGCGCGGCTGAGCGCGCGCATCTGCGCGCGCGCCGCCGCGCTGCCCGAGCTCGTGAGCGCGTCCACCGTCATGCTCTTCGCCTCGTTCCGCAGCGAGGTCGACACGGGTCCCCTGATCGGCGCGTGCCTCGCGCGCGGCAGCGCGGTCGCGCTGCCGCGCATCGCCGGCCCGCGCCTCCTCGAAGCCCACCTCGTCAGCGACCCGTCTTCCGACCTCGTCCCGGGCACATGGGCCATCCCCGAGCCGCGCCCCGACCTCCCTGCGGTCGACCCTGCCCGGATCGACGCCATCGTCGTCCCGGGCGCGGCCTTCTCCGCCCGCGGCGCCCGCTGCGGATACGGCGGTGGCTTCTATGACGCCTTCCTCGCCCGCCTTGCCGACGGCACGCCGCGGATCGGTCTTGCCTTCGAAGTACAGGTGCTCGACGAGGTGCCATGTGAGACGCACGACCTCGCGGTGGACGCCGTCGTCACCGAGGAACGCGTGATCCGCACGCGCTGAGGCCGGCCGTCGATCAGGGCGGCGCGGTCAGTCGTCGGCGAGCCCGAGCTCCTCGGCCATGTCGGCGCCGAGCCGCCGCGCGGCGGCGAGCAGCCCAATGTTCGCGGCGGCGTTCCCGATCGCGTCCGCGTACCCCCCGACACTGAGCACCGGCACGTCGTCCTTCGTCGAGAGCTCGACGTAGCGGCGCAACGCCGCGAGGGTGTCGTCCGGGCCGGTCTCGGCGGCGACCGCCAGCAGGCCTACGACGGTCGGCGTGAGGAAGACGTCGTGCCCGTACCGGAACACGTTGCGGTCGATGAACGCCTTCATCTGGGCGCTGACGTTCTCGTAGTAGACGGGCGTCGCCAGCAGAAGGCCGTCGGCGGCGTAGACGGTCGCCAGCACCCGCTCCGCGTCGTCCGCCTGCGGGCAGCACTCACGCACGGCGCAGTCCTCATGGCCGAGACATGGCGCGATGCGCTGGTCGCGGAGCATGATCTTGACCACCGCTGCGCCGCGTCGTTCCAGCTCCCCGAGCGCCTCGTCGACCAGCACCGAGGTGTTGCCCCGCGCGCGAGGGCTGCCGACCACGGCGACGACGAGCGGACGTCCCTCCCCTTCGTCCGCACTGGGACCGTTCATCACGACCTCCACGACACGACCGACCGTCAGGCGGGATTCTACGCGACGTGACCAAGCCTGGCAGGGGCGCACGGCGAGCGTCGGCGGGAACGCCCGGCGAGCGTCGGCGGGGGTGCCCGGCGAGCGTCGGCGGCGCCGAGCGCCCCTGCGCGGTACACTCGCGACGTCCGGGCCGACGCACGCCGGCCGACCGAGGAGTGACCGATGACGACGACGGACGACCAGCCGGTGACAACCGGCGTCCTGCTCGCCGGCGGCAGGAGCCGACGTACCGGCGTCGACAAGCGGTACTTCGTGCTCGAGGGTCGTACGCTCCTGCAGCGCAACCTGGACTTCCTTCGCCGCCTCTTCCCCCTGGTGCTGGCGTCGATCCGCCCGGGGCAGGAGCTCGACCTCGGCGACACCGCCGAGGTCGAGCTCCTGCCCGATGCATACCCGGGCGCGTCCCCGCTGGCCGGCATCGCGACCGCCCTCGACCGGCTCGGCGGGCCGGTCTTCGTGCTCGCCGCCGACATGGCGACCCCAAGTAGCGCGGCGGCGGCGCAGGTCCTCGCAGCGTACCCCGGTCACGACGTCGCACTGCCCGCCGTGGGCCCGCACGTCGAACCCCTCTTCGCCGTCTATGGCCCGGCGTGTCTCGCCCCGATGAAGGCCCTCTTGCGACAGGGGCGCCACCGCATCGTGGAGGCGTTCCCGGGCCTCGACGTCGTCCGGATAGCCTTTGCGGACGCGGCAGCGTTCCGTAACATCAACACCATGGACGACTTCGACGAAGCCCGCCGGGCGATCGCTGCGGAGGGCGAGGGCGTCCGCCCTCGCCCTCCGCAGCCCGGCCCGGCGCCCGCGACGCGCGGACAGCCCGCCCTCGTCGCCGTGGTGGGCAAGAGCGACTCGGGCAAGACGACCCTCGTGGAACGGCTCATCCCCGAGCTCGTCGCCTTTGGCCTGCGCGTGGGCAGCGTGAAACACGACGCCCACGGCTTCGAGATCGATCATCCCGGAAAGGACTCGTGGCGACACGGCCAGGCCGGAGGCGAGGCGTACGCCGTCGCCTCGCCCGATCGCCTGGCCTTCGTCACGCGTCTCGACGGCGAGATGCCGCTCGAGGAGATCGCACGGCGCTTCTTCGCCGGGTTCGACATCGTGGTCGCAGAGGGTTACAAGCGTAGCGCGCCGCACAAGGTCGAGGTCTTCCGCCGCGCCGCCGGGCACGAGCGGCCGCTCTGCGCGCCCGGTGAGGCGCTCGCCTTCGTCACCGATGCCGACCTGTCCGGTGGCCCGCGCTTCGGTCTCGACGACGTCGCCGGCCTGGCACGCTTTCTCGTCGCCCGACTCGCGACGCTCCGCGAGTACTGACCCGGCATCGCAGGCGGCGGCGCCACGGGAGCGACGGAGGAGGGGGATGGTCCTCCGGTCCTCGCCGCGACGCAATGCGGCGTCCCTGTTGCGCCACCTAAGAAAGTACTCCTGCGGAGATTCGTTGCGTCAGAAGAAAGGTACTCATCGTCAGGCGGTGGCCGCCACCTCCTTCCTTCTCGTCTCCATCTTGAGTGAGCACATCCTGGCGAGCTTCTTCTCGTTGTCCGTGAGTCGCCGGCGTAGCTCGGCCGGGTTGAGCGAGAGGTACTCGGCCTCGAGCCGCGCCGCCGTCTCCTCGTCGAGCGCCTTCAGGGCGAGCAGCCTCTGGTAGGGGGTGGCCGGCTCATCGTAACGCTTCCTGACCCTGGCGCCGCGGCGTTCCCTGCTGAGGAGCTTCGCGCTCGGCAGGAAGAAGTTCACGTAGAGGCGCAGGTCGGCGTAGATCGCGGCGATGAGCTCGCGCTCGGCCTGCGTGTCGTAGCGCCCGTAGCCGACCTCGCGGCGCACGACGCTCCAGTTCTTCTGCTCCACGAAGCAGCCGTCGTTCTTGTTCAGCGGGCGGCTGCGCGTGAGGGTGATCTCCTGCGCTGCGCACCAGGCGGCGAGGTGGTGGTTGATGAACTCGCCGCCGTTGTCGGAGTCGAGGCCGAGGAGGGGGAAGGGCAGGGCGCGGCGCACGTCGGCAAGCGCGTCCAGGGTCCAGCAGCGGGCACGGTTGCGCACCACGCGGGGCTCGGTCGGAGCCGCTGGCCACGTCGACGCAGCAGAGCGTGTAGGCGAACTCGCCACGCGGGTCGCCGCCCTCGTGGCCGACGAGGTCGACCTCAAGGAAGCCCGCCCGTGAGTGGTCCCACTCGGTGAAGGTGCGCACCGGGATCTGACTGCGCAGCAGGGTGCCCGGCCTCGTCAGCGCGCGGCCCTTGAGGCGCAGGCGGCGGCGCTTGGCGGCGAGCAGGCGGTCGATCGTGCGCGCCGACATGGCGAGCAGCTGCTCGCGCTGCTCGTCGCTGAGGGCGAGCTCGCCGTGGCGCTCGAGGGCCGCGACGGTGGGTTCCATGGCGGCC
>JAKPOQ010000098.1 GCA_029547745.1 Actinomycetes bacterium | reverse complement strand
GGCGCCTTGAAGGCGAAGCTGCAGGTCTTGACCGGCAACGAGGCCTCGCGGGCGTTCTTCACCGCGCGCGGCTACCTGGTCGAGACCGATTGTGAGCCGTGGGGCAAGGAGCTCGTGTCAGGAGGGGCGCCGCCCGCCTGCTGCGACCCGGCGGCGCCGGAGCACCTGCGCAGTGCCTGAGCACCTGCGCGCCGCCGGCGCCACGGGGCAAGGCGCGTCCGCGTAAGTAACCCTCAGCGCGGACGAGGCAGAGCGGCGGGTGCGGACGGAGCGGCGCGGCGGGCGCGGACGAGGGGGAGCGTCCGCGCCCGCCGCGCTGCGGGGCGCGCGGTCGCGCCCCGTCGGGGGGATCAGCCTCTGGGTTGCTGTTGCGTGATGCAGTGCACGTTGCCGCCGCCGAGGACGATCTCGCGGCCCGCGACAGTGACGACCTCGCGGTCGGGGAACAGCTTCTCGAGCGTGGCCTTGGCGACGGCGTCGTTCGGGTCGTCGAACGTCGGCATGACGACGCCGCCATTACAGATCAGGAAGTTCAGGTACGAAGCGGCCGTCTTGTCGCCCGGCTTACGGGGGATGCTCCCCTCGACGGTGTCGATGCCCCACGCCTCCTCTTCCGTGATCTCGATGATCGCCGGCATCGGGATGGTATGGACTTCGAGGCGACGCCCTCTGGCGTCGGTCGCCTCCCGCAGCCGCCGCAGGTTGTCCTGCAGCAGCTCGTAGCGCCAGTCGTCGTTGTCCTCCGTGACGGCGGCGAGCACGACGCCGGGCCTGACGAAGCAGGCGACGTCGTCCACGTGCCCGTTCGTCTCCTCTGGGTCGATGCCCCTGGCGAGCCAGATGACCGTCTCGACGTTGAGGTAGTCGCGCAGGTACTGCTCGATCTGCTCGCGGGTCAGGTCGGGGTTCCGACCGGGGCTCAGCAGGCACTCCTCGGTCGTGAGCACCGTGCCCTCGCCGTCGACGTGGATCGACCCGCCCTCGAGCACGAGCGGCGCCTTGTAGCGGTCGACGCGCTCGATCTCGGCCACCTTGAGCGGCACGAGCTGGTCCTTGTCCCAGGGGAAGTAGAGGCCGTCGTACAGCCCGCCCCAGGCGTTGAAGTCCCAGTGCACGAGGCGGACGCCGCCCTTGTCGTCGACGACGAACGTCGGCCCGCAGTCGCGTATCCAGGCGTCGTTGTTCGAGATCTCGACGACGCGCACGTGGGCCGGCAGCATCGCGCGGGCGTTCTCGTACTGGTCATGGTTGGCGCCCACGCTGACCGGCTCGAAACGCGCGATCGCCGTCGCGACCTCGACCCAGGCGCGCTGGGCGGGCTTGGCGCCCAGGCGCCAGTTGTCGGGACGCTGCGGCCACAGCATCCAGGTCTGGGCGTGGGGTTCGAACTCGCCCGGCATACGATAGCCGTCGGCGCGGGGGGTGCTCTCGATGCGCATGGTCATGGTAATGCTTCCTCCTCGCTGGCCGGCACGATGTGCGTGCCGGCCTCGCCGGCCAGGGCTTTCGTGACCTCGGTCAGGCTGGCGATGATCGCCTCGCCGCCGCTGCGCACGAAGCGCATCGCGGCCTCGACCTTGGGGCCCATGCTGCCGGCCTTGAAGTG
>JAKPOQ010000087.1 GCA_029547745.1 Actinomycetes bacterium | reverse complement strand
GTGGGACGATCGTCCTCTGCGCGGACCTGCCACGTGGAGCCGGCGACGGCCCGGGCGAGCGCAACTTCGCCGCTCTGCTCGCCGGCGCCGAGGCGCCGGCGGAGCTCGTCCTGCGCGGCCTTCGCGAGCCGCTCGGCCCCGGTGGCCAGCGCGCCTTCGTCGTCGCCCGTGTGCTTGAGCGCGCGCAGATCGCCGTCGTCGGCGCGCGCGGGATCGACGCCGAGGCGCTGCGCGCGATGGGGTTCGAGGCCCCTGCGACGGTGGCCGACGCGCGGGCGGCGGCCGAGGCGAGCCTCGGCCGCCGCCCGCGCGTCCTCGCCGTCGCCGACGCCGTCACGACCGTCGTCCACCGCGCCTGAGCCTGGCGCCCACGCCGCCCCCGCCCTCACTGTCAGCGCGGCGCGCACCTCCACCGTCGACGCCCCGCTCGCGCCCGGCGCGCGCGCCCGCGCGTCCCCTGATCCCCCGCCGCTCTACGGCAGCTTCACGACGACGGCGGCGCAGTCGTCTTCGAGGACGCCGCCGGCGTACTGTCTGACGACCTCGAGGAGGTGCTCGGACAGCTCCTGCGCCGTCAGCTCCAGCCCCTCGCGCACGGCCTCGACCAGACGCTCCTCGCCGAACATGACCCGCTCGTGACGCGCCTCGATGAGGCCGTCGGTGTAGAGGACGACACACGAGTCCTCCGGCAGGACCACACGGTGGGTCGGGTACACCGCGCCGCGGAAGACGCCGATGGGCACGCCCCCTTCCCAGGGCAGGGTGAGCTCCTCGCGGCCGCTCAGCGCCGCCGGCCGAGGATGTCCAGCGACGGCGTACTCGACCATGTGACGGGCGACGTCGACGTACGCCACGACGAGGGTGATGAACGGCTGTCCGGGAAGCTGGTTCAGGACCGTCGCGTTCAGGCGCGACAGCGCCTGTCCCGGAGGTTCCTCCTGAGCGTACGCGCGGAGCATGTAGCGGACGACGGCCGACTGGGACGCCGCCGCGAGCCCCTTGCCGCAGACGTCGCCGACCACGACCATCATACGGTTCGGCCCAAGACTCACGAGGTCGTAGAAGTCGCCGCCCACGCGGGCGACCTCGGTCGCCGCCCGGTAGCAGACGCCGACGTCCACGCCGGGGATCGGCGGCGGCTGCATGAGCAGCGCCTGCTGGAACGTCTCGGCGATCGCGTGCTCCCTGCGGTACACGGTGGCGTTGTGCAGGCTAGCGCCGATCTGCGCGGCGAGCGTCCCCGCGAGCAGACGGTCGTCGTCGCCGAACTCCCCCTCGATCTTGTCAAGCATGACGAGCGCCGAGACCGGCGTCGACGTCTCGCTCTCGATCGGGGCGACCAGCACGCCGTCGGACGTGTCCACCCGTGGCGGCTCCGCCCCGGCCGGAGCGAGCAGCGTATCCGGTACCGGGGTGAGCACGCCGCGGCAACGGTCGAGCACCTCCGCGGCCAGCGTGACCGGGACGACGGCCCCCCAGGAGGAGGAATCGGATGCCGTCACGACAGCCGCTCCCGGGCCGCCGAGCGGCAGCTCGGAGGCCGCCGCCAGGGTCTGCACGACGAGCTGGTCGCCCTGTCCGCCGAGCGCCGCCGCGACGCGCACGCCCACCAGCTCGACGGCAACGCGCACCGCCTCGTCGAGGATCCCCTGGGGGTCGGCGATCTCGAGCCGGCGGTTCACCTCGAGGGCGAACTCCTGAAGATGCTGCAACTGGCTCGCAAGCCGGTCGAGCCGTGCCGCCGTGCGGCGCTGCTCGTCGTACAGGCGCGCCTTGTCGAGGGCCAGGGCGGCGAAGCGGCAGATCGCGTTGGCGAGCTGGACGTCCTCGGCGCTGAGGGTCCGCGACTCGCGATCGTCGAACACCTCGACAAGACCGATCACGCGGTCGCGGATCCGCAGCGGCACGCTGAGCTGCGTGCCGTGGCCGTAGCGCCGGAAGAGCTCCGCCTCGACCTCGCTCAGGCGAGGATCGTCGGCCGAGTTGATGACCACCGGCCGACGGGTGGAGATCGCCAGGGCGCTAGAGGCGAACTCGTCGAGCGAGAAGGTGCGACCGACATCCACGTCCTCGTCGGGCTCCCGGTCCTCGTAGCTGACCAGCAGCCTCAAGGCGCCGCCGTCGGCGTCCACCTCGTAGACGTCGCAGGCGTCCATGTCGAGGGCGTCGAGAAGGCGCACGACGATCGCCTCCAGGACCTCGTTCATGTCGAGGCTCTGGGCGAAGTCGAGACTGGAGTCACGCACCAGCTCGAGGTCGCGCCGGCGCGCCCTCGCGTCGAGCACCAGGCGGACGTTCTCGACCGCCACGCCGACGTACTTGGCCGCGCTCTCGACGAAGTCCATCTGCTCGTCACTGAACTCGCCGCTCGCCCGAGGACGGTGGAGGATGACGACCCCGACGTCGCGATCGGGGGCCTGCACGGGGACGAGCAGCACGCGCTCGAAGCGCACGTAAGGCGCGAGCAGGGCGAGGCCCGACTGGCCGGGACTGACGTCGCGAACGACGGCCTGCCCGGCATCGAGGGCCTCGTCGACGAGCGTGAGCTCGCTGCGCTCGCCGTGGATCTCATGCACGTCGACGCCGAGGCCGAAGCCGGCGCGCCCCTGCCACGCGCCGCCCTCGATCACGAGCAGGACGCCCGCCGTCGCCTGCACCTGTTCCCCCATCCGTTCGACGGCGTACTGGAGGAGGTCCTCGAGATCGGTGCGCGTGCGGCCGGCGCGCACGATGTCGGCGCTCGCCTCGGCCAGTTGGGCGCGCGTGCTCGCGTAGCCGCTGAGCGCGCTGATGCGTTCGAGGAGGTACGCGAGGAGCACCAGGCCGCCGCCCCCGAGGAACTGGTACGAGAGTGAGAGCAACCGTTCCGCCTGCACCGCACCCTGAGCGACCAGGACGACACCGTTCAGGAGCATGCTGCCGGCCACGCCCCACGCCACGACCTTCTCGCGCGTGGCCATGGCGAGCAGCGTCAGCGGGACGAAGTAGAGGCCCCACAGGAAACGCTCACTCGTCAGGTCGAGGAAAAAGATCGCGATGATGCCCAGCGCCCCGACCACAGCGACGAGCGTGGGGTGCCGTCGCAGCGTCTCGGACGCACGCACGAGGCGGGGATGTCGGCGCTGCGGGATCGCGTAGTCTGGACGCGGCTTGGCCAACGCCACCTCCTCCTCCCGGCCCGCGCCTCGGCGACACGGCGGGGCATCATGCTACTACCGGCCCCGGAGCGTCACAACAAGGCGGGGCGTCGGGCGGCGGAGCAGGCCTCGCCTGCTCCGCCGCCCGACGAGCGCGTCGACGAGCGCCGCCTGCCGGGCACCGCCTGCCGGGCGCCGCCTTGGGCGCGACGCCTAGCGCTTGCGGAGGCGCGTCCCGAAGGCGATGGCGCCGACGATGGCGAGCGCCGCGCCCAGGGCGGCGCCGAACGCGGCGGCGCCGGTCGCGTTCAGAAGCACCCTGGAGCCGTCCTCGATCTGCGCCTGGCGCGCGGCCACCAACCCCACGAAGCCGCGCCGGACGGTGACCCGTGGCGCCGCCACGGCCAGCGCCCCGCCGAGCTCGATGTCCACATCGCCAGCGCTGAGCAGCCACTGGACCCCCGATTGCCTGACCGTCGCGTCGCCGGCGGCGGTGATGGCCGTCGCATACCCCTGGGCGAGGGTCGCGTCGCCACCGGCGAAGACCGTGCCCGCGACCCCTTGCTTCACGTCCGCGGTGGCCTTGCTGGTCGACACGCCCACCACGCTCCGCGTCACCGACACGTTCTCGCCGCGGACGACCCCGACGAGCCCGTTGCGCACGTCCTGCATTCCTTCTGCGCCTTCGGCGTCCACGGTGGCCTCCTTTCGCTCCGGCGGCGCGTCGCCTGCGGCGGCGCGCCGCCCGATCTCCCGCCGAACGCCTCCGTCCGGCGGCCGCTACGCCAACAGTTCCCCGTCGGCGGCCACCATGATACGTGCCAGCTCCCTCGCCTTGTCGTCGGGGAGCGGTTCGGGACGGTAGTCGCGCCAAATCTCGAGGGCGCGCTCGCGCGCCACCTCGAGGGCGTCGCGATAGGACCCGTCGACGGCGAGTTCGTGCGTGATGCCGCGCACGACCGCGTCCCGCAGGTGGGTGCGCGTGTGCCGATGACCGAGGAAGTGCCCACCAGGGCCGACGTCGGCGATCGCCTCCATCGCGAGGGCGTCGTCGCTGAAGTCGATGTCGTCGATCATGGCGCGGACCCGATGATAGATGTCGTCGCCGAGCATCAGGTGCTCGGCGCTGAACGTCGTGTAGGTCCCGAGCAGCCCGATGCTCGGCATGAGATCGGCGCCGATCTGGGCGCCCTCGGCGAGCGAGACGGCTTCCTCCACCCCGCCTTGCCACGTGCCCGGCTCCGTCGCGTCCGTGCCGCAGGCGGTCCCCTCGGCCGGTACGCCCCAGTAGTGCGGGAGCTCCGCCGTGAGCGGGGCGCCGCGATGGTCACGAGGGAAGCTCAGGAAGGCGCCGGTACGTGGGTCGATGTAGCTCGGGATGTACGAGTGGATCACGGGCGCGCCGGGCGCGACGAGTTGGAGCAGGACGGTCGCGCTCACGAGCTCGGCGGCGGCGAGGGCGAAGGCCCCGGCCCTGGTCGCCGGCGCCGTCGTCCCCAGCGTGGGCATGGTGACGAAGCACACGGGGACGCCGGCCTCGGCGAAGACCATCGCCGCCTCGATGCCGTCCGTGTCCTGGACCAGGGGCGAGACCGTCCCGATGAGGGCGCTCAGGACGGGCCGCCGGCGCAGCTCCTCGGCGCTGCCGGCGACGATCGTCGCCATCTCGACCGCGAAGCGCGCCTGACGCGCGCCCTGGACCATCCCTTGCAGGTGCTTCACGGTGTTGCGGAGACCGGCCTCCACCTCGTGCAACTGCGAGGTCGTCCCGCAGTCGCCGGCGCTGACGGTCGGCCACCAGAACCCCATGCTCCCGAGGTAGTCCAGCATGCGCGTGACGGCCTCGACGTCGGCCTTTCGCGACGGGCGGTCGACGCCGGTCAGCGGATCGATGATACGCGGCCCGCAACCGTCGCTGGTGCAGTACGTCGCCCCGTCGCCCACCGCGATGTCACACGACGGTTCACGGGCCCCCAGGGTGAACCTGCGTGGCGCCTTGGCCATCGCGTCAAGCACGAGCTCGGGCGCGAAGCGGGCGACGCGCGTCTTCGGGTCGACGCGCGCGCCGTTCTCGGCGAGCACAGCCAAGGCCTTGGCCGAGCGGAAGCGGACGCCGACGTCCTCGAGGATGTCCAGCGTCGCCTGCTTGAGCCGGTCGAGTTGCTCCGGCGTGTGAAAGGAATGCCTGAACGCGGGACGCAACGGTCGCACGGGCTGACGCACGAGCTGTGCCACGGTACCCCTCCCTGCCACATGTCGGCCGCGACCGGTCACGGGCGCCGCCCCTCGACCTGCGGTCTTCAGCCGGCGGCGCGTCTACACAGCCGCTCATGGCGAACCGCAGGCCTCGCACATTCATACCAGACGACCTTGCGCCGGGACCAGATGGACATTCTTCGCGCGGGTCGGCGGGTCAGCCTCGGCGAAGTTCGCGGGCGCTTGCGCGTCGCCGATGCGTCAGGGGTGCAGAAGCACGTGGGCGCCGATCGCCGCGGCGACGTCATCGGCGCGCTCGATCGTCACCGCATGGCCCGCGTCGAGCGACAGCAGCCGGGCGCCGGGGATCCCCTCGGTGAGCGCCTGCCCGTCGCCCGGCGGTACGACCGCGTCGTGCTCGCCGTGGATGACGAGCGTCGGAGCCGTCACGGCGGCGAGGCGCGCGCCGACGTCGAGCGAAGCGAGCAGCTCAGCGCGCGCCTCGGCGGCCGTCATGCCGTTGAAGCCATGCCTCACGAGCTCGGCCTCGCCCCGCGCCGTGTCGCGAGCTTCGGCGGCGATGTGAGCGACGAGCTCCGGATGAGCGGCCGCGAACGCCGGCGCGAAGCACCGGCTCACATCGTCCCCGGCGCGAGCCACACGGTCCTCGGCACGGACCACGCCGGCCTCACGGGCCACGCCGTCCTCAGCGCAGGCAGCACCATCCGCGGCGCGGCGCGCCCGCATCCCGCCCGCGGAGCGGGATCCGTCGCCGCCCACGACCGCAGAGATCAAGGTGAGCGAGCGGACGAGACGTCCCGCCGCCAGCGCGAGTTCCAGAGCCACCGCGGCGCCGAGCCCGTGGCCCACGAGGTGGAACGGCCCGCCGAAGAGCGCCGCCGCGAGCGCCAGCGCATCTCCGGCAGCGACGCCCGGTGTCGAGCAGACGCCGTGCGAGCGGCTCGACCAGCCGCAGCCCCGGGCGTCGTACACCGCCACCCACAGGCCGTCGGCGAGCGACACCCGACAGCCGGCGGCGGCGAACAGCTCACGCTCGGCGTCGTCCACGCAGAGGTCCGGGATGAGTCCGCGCCACTGCAGCATGGTCCCGTCGCCGCCGGCGACGAAGAGCACCGACGGCGCGCCCTCCGACCCGAACAGGCGCGCCGCCAGCCGGCACGAGTCGGGCAGCGTCACGAGGACCGGCTCGACGCGAGGACGGACGGATGAGGTGTCGGCGATGCTCACGCTCGCTCCGATGTCAACGCCCGATGCGCACGTCAGCGCTCTGTTGGACCCTCAGCTCTCCGTTGGACCCTCAGCGCTCCGTTGGGCCCTCAGCTCTTGGGCTCGACCCAGCGCGGCGGCCCGCCCTGCTTGCCGCCGGGGCGCTCGAAGTAGCCGGGGTTGATCTCGGTACGGTGCCCCATGAAGGCGATCGCTCCGAACACCTGCCTCACGTCGCGTCCGCCACACGAAGGGCAGACGGCCCTCTCCTCGCGCTCGGCGATCGGGCAGACGACCTCGAAGGTGGCGCCGCAGGTCTCACACCGGTACTCGTAGGTCGGCACCTGTCTCCTCCATGGTGTGTGCGGCGCGCGTGACGCGCCGCTTCCAGGCTTGCCGGACACTCCCAAGGTTGCCGGGACCCGTCAACAGTACTCATCTCGCGACGAGGGCGCCACCGCCACCGACCTGCGTCCGGCGCATGCCGAGACCTTCAGGCGCCGGGGCCATCGCCGGACCGGCGCCGGGCAGGGGCGCGGCCGCACGCGGCGAACCTCACGGCGCAAGCAGCGCCACGAGCGGGACCGTCGGCGGCGCAAGCGGGGCCGTCGTCGGCGCAAGCGGGACCGTCGGTGGCGCAGACCGGACCGTCGGCGCGGACGACAATCGGCACATCGACCGGGAGGTCGCCATGGTCACCCAGGGCACGATGCACTGGCCACGCCGTTGGGGCGGCGGAGGCGGGGGCGGCGCGCGACGCGCCGGGGACGACAAGGGCGCCGGCGCGTCGCGCGCCGCCGTCCTGCGCTGGGCCTCATCCCCTTTGATCCGCCTCTGTGGCTTCGCCCTCGTCCTCCTCACGCTGCTCTTGCTGCTGACGGCGCCGGCCGCCCGCGGCGTCGCCGCCGGCCCCGGCGACTGCCTCTGGATGAGCTGGCTCGACGGGCCCGACCACACCCTCGACGCCGTCACCAGCGTCGCCGAGGCCCCCGACGGCTCGCTCTACGCCGCCGGCGTCGCCAACGACGACTGGGGTACGGCAGCCGACATCCTCGTCATCAAGAGGACGCCCAATGGGACCGGCGGCTGGTCGCTCGAATGGGACGGCCCGGCCGGGAACGCGGACTGGGCGGCCGACCTCGTCGTCGACGCCGAGAGCAACGCCATCGTCGTCGGCCGGTCGGTGAGTGTCGCCAAGCAGGAGGACTGGGCTCTGGTCAAGTACTCGCCCGCGGGCGTCGTCCTGTGGCAGAAGCTGTGGGGCGGCACGTCGAGCGATGTCCCCGTCGACGCCGTCGGCGACGCCGCCGGCAACGTCTTCGTGTGCGGCACCGCCGACTTCTCGCAGAACTCGTCCACCTGGAAGGTCGTCAAGTTCCGCCGTGGGTCCGGCTCGGTCGCCTGGACCCTCACCTACACCGGTCCTGCCGCCAACACGTCGGGCGACATGCCGCTCGCCATGGACAGGGATGCCGCCGGCAACCTCTACGTTGCCGGCACGAGCGCCAACAAGCTCGGCGTCCGCGACATCGTCGTCATCAAGGTCTCTCCTACGGGCAAGCGCCTGTGGGCGCGCCGCATCGACGGCCCGTCGCACCTCGCGGACGAGGGCGTGGCCGTCGCCGCGCGCCCCGAGGGTGGCGCGTACGTCGCCTGCCACTCGTGGACGGGGACCGCGCAGAACCAGATGCTGCTCGTCCGCCTGACCGCATCTGGCAGCTATGCCTGGACGGGCACGTGGAAGAGGTGGGACGACGCGACCGTCCCCGGCATGACGAGCGTCGAAGGGATGGACCTCGACGCCGACGGCAACGTCTACGTCGCCGGGTACAGTTGGGACAGCGGCGCGACCGACTACCGCGCCTTCATCCAGAAGCGCTCCCCGGCCGGCGCCCTCCGCTGGGTGCGCTACCACCGACCGGCCGGGGTCGAGAACAGCGCCTTCCACGGTCTCGCCGTCAGCTCGGTCGGGCGCGCCTGGGTGGCCGGGACCGTGATCCCTGCGGGCGGCACGCAGGACTGGCTCGTGGCCCGCTACGAGACCGACGGCAAGCGGGCCTGGGTGAGCAGCTATGACTCGACCTCGCACCTCGCCGACTGGGCGAACGCGCTCACGCTGTGCGGGACGAGGTCCCTCTTCGTCGGCGGCGTGATGGGAACGTCGACGAACGACGACGCCGGCACGGCGAAGTACCTGCGCTGAGACGACCCACCGCCGTGCACTGAGACGACCTGCCGGCCGGGGGCGCGGCGACGGACCCCTACGGGGTCAGCTCGCCGCGCCCTCCTTCGGCTTCGCGAACGCCCGACTCGCCTCGGCCATGCCCGCGAGGCGGTCGGCGACCATGCGGTTCAGCGTCCCTTCGGGATAGCGCCCCTCCCCGTCGGGCTCACCCGCGGGCACGCCGGTCAGGACCTCGATGCCCTCGTCGACGGTCGCGATCGGGTACACGGCGAACTTCCCCGCGGCGACGGCGTCCACCACGTCCTGGCGCAGCATCAGGTGCTTGACGTTCGCCCGTGGGATGAGCACTCCCTGTTCGCCGGTCAACCCCCGCGCCGCGCAGAGGTCGAAGAAGCCCTCGATCTTCTCGTTGACGCCGCCGATGGCCTGGACCTCCCCCACCTGGTCCACCGACCCCGTCACGGCGAACGACTGCTTGACCGGTACCCCGGCGATCGCCGAGAGCAGCGCGTAGAGCTCGGCCGACGAGGCGCTGTCGCCGTCCACCCCGCCGTACGACTGCTCGAAGACGAGACTGGCGCCGAGCGAGAGCGGATGCCCCTGCGCGTAGCGCCCGCGCAGGAAGCCGGCGAGGATCAGCACACCCTTGGAGTGCAGCGGCCCCCCGAGCTCGACCTCACGCTCGATGTCGACGACCTCCCCCTTGCCCATATGCGCCCTGGCCGTGATGCGACTCGGACGTCCAAAACTGAACGTGCCCAGCGACAGGACGGAGAGACCGTTCACCTGGCCGACCTCGGTGCCCTCGGTCGCGACGAGGACGATGTTGCGGAGCATCTCGTCGCGCATCTGCGTGCGGACGCGGTCCGCGCGGTACACCTGCGCGTCGATCGCCCGCTGGACGTGCGCGGCGCTCACCAGCTCCGCCGGTTCGCGCCGCGCATAGTGGTCCGCCTCCTGGAGCAGGTCGACGACGGCGCGCATCTGCGCCGTGACGCGTTCCGCGTCACCGGCGAGGCGCGCCGCATGCTCGACCACGCGGCAGACCGCGGCCCGGTCGAGCGGCAGCAGACCTTCGCGCTTCGACATGGCCGCGATGAGCCGCGCGTACTTCGCCGTCGTCTCGTCGTCCCGCACGAACTCGTCGTCGAAGTCGGCGGCGATCTTGAACAGCTCGTTGAAGTCGGGGTCGCCCTGGGCGAGCAGGTAGTAGAGCCGGCGGTCCCCCATCAGGATCACCTTGACGTCCAGCGGGATCGGCTCGGGCTCGAGCGACACGGTGCTGGCGTACCCGAGCGTCTGCGCCGGCGACTCGATGCGGACCTGGCGGAACTGCAGGGCCCGCTTCAGGGCCTCCCAGGCCATCGGGCTGGCCAGCACCTTGAGGGCGTCGAGGATCAGGTAGCCGCCGTTGGCGCGATGCAGGACACCGGGCTTGATCAGCGTGAAGTCCGTGAGGAGGGCGCCCATCATCGGCATCTGCTCGATGCGCCCGACGAGGTTCACGTACGACGGGTTGCTCTCGTAGACGACCGGCGCCCCGGCGCTACCGCCGGAATCGACGATCACGTTCACCTCGTAGCGGCGCAGGGCGTGTGCGCGCCCGAAAGCTTCGGCGATCGCGAGCTCCGCGGCCCGCTCACGGTCGGGCTTCTCCTCACCGGCGTCGAGGAAGTCGCCGAGGTGCTCGGGGATGCTCGCCTGCACCGCGTCGAGGTAGGCGACGACACCGGGCAGGTCCGTGTACTTGGCCACGAGATCGTCGATCACGTCCTTGGCGACGAGCGCCGCCACCTCGCCGTTCAGTTGCCGCAGGCGCTGCGCGAACTCGCGCTTCCAGCGCGGCACGCGCAGCATCACCTTCTGGAGCTCGTCCTGCAGCGACTCCATCTCGCTCTCGAGGCGCTTGCGCTCCGCCTCGGGCAGCTTCTGGAACTCTTCAGCCGGCATGACCTCGTCGCCCTTGAGCGGAGCCACAGCGAACCCGCCCGGCGTGCTCACAAGCGACAAGCCACGCTCGCGGGCGTGCTGCTGCAGCTCCTGCAAGCTGGTCTTTTGACGCCTCTCGAACTCCTCCTCGAGGGCCCGCCGGCGGGCCGCGACCTCGTCGCTCTCGAAGGCCGAAGAAAGGCCGGCGCGCAGGTCCTGGACCAGACGCTTCATGTCGTTCTGGAGCTCCCTGCCCTTCCCGGCGGGCAGACGCAGGGCGCGCGGCATCGACGGCTGCGCGAAGTTGTGGACGTAGCACCAGTCATCGGGCGGTCTCTGGGCCGAAGCTCGCTGCTCGACGAAGCGCCGGATGAGCGTGTACTTGCCGGTGCCGCTCGGCCCCAAGGCGAAGATGTTGTAGCCGGGATGGTCCATGGCGACGCCGAGCTCGATGGCGGCGATGGGCCGCTCCTGATGGACGAACTCCTCGCCATCCTCGAGCTCGGCCGTCGTCGCGAACTCCAGTCCGTCGAGCGTGCAGCGCGTGACCAGTGCCTCAGGTGGAAGAGGCCGGACGCCGGACGGTCCGGAAGCGGCCAGCGCAGCGGGAGAAGGCTCGGGGGAAGGGGATGCGGAGGAGGACGGCGGCTGAGGCGACGGGCATGCAGAGGACGGCGGCTCAGGGGACGAGCATGCAGAGGACGGCGGCTCAGAGGACGGGGGCACGGTCACGTGACGGTCCTTTCCGTGGGCGCCCGGCGAGGCCGGGCAAGGCTCGACAGGCGGCCTCATTCTATGCCGCAGGCGCCGCGCTGCCGCGTGGCGGCTGCCGGGCATCGACGGTGGCGGCGCGATCGGGCAGTGGAACCACCCCGACTACTACGGCAACGACAACTCCGCCGACTCCGACTGGTACGGCTTCGGACTTCTGGGGCAAGGAGGGCGTGACGGCCTCGACCGCGCCGCTGTCGACGGGGCGGTGAAGCCTCGCCGCGTAAGACGTCGCTGGTGACGCCGACTCAAGCCGCGACACTGCGCTCTTTGTCGTCCGTCGGATTGCGATCGTCTGAGCGCTTTGCAATGATTGCCGTCTCGATTTTCAAAGTTCCTCTGACTTTGAAAGCGTCAGTACCAGCGAGAGCGGAGCGAGGCGAGCGTGGACACGGGTCGATTCCGGAGTACGGCGGCCGGCCGAATCGTCAGAACGCCCCAAGGCTACGACGCCTTCGTCCCGGCGCCCCTCCCTCCGGATCTCGACTACAGCAAGGACCTCGTTCTCGCCCTGTCCCGGGCGGACGCGGCGCTGAGTGAGTTGTCGGTCGCCGGCGAGCAGCTGCCGAACCCGCACCTCCTCGTCGCGCCGTACCTCCGTCAGGAGGCCGTCCTTTCCTCACGCATCGAGGGCACCCGTACCACGTTGTCGGAGCTCCTCATGGACGAGGTGGCGGTCGTTCCGCCGGGCCGCGATCCTGCCGACCTGCGCGAGGTGCGGAACTACATGGATGCGCTCGAGTATGGCCTCGAGCGTCTCCATGACCTGCCGCTGTCCCTGCGTTTCGTCCGGGAACTGCACGAGCGCCTCATGCGTGGCGTGCGCGGCGCGCACATGATTCCGGGCGAGTTCCGCCGCTCGCAGAACTGGATCGGTCCGCCGGGATCCACGTTGGCGACCGCCACCTACGTGCCACCGCCGGTCGATGAGATGATGGCCGCGCTCGCCGCCTGGGAGCTCTTCCTGCAGGACCGGACGAGCCTGCCCGATCTCGTCCAATGCGCCCTCATGCACGAGCAGTTCGAGGCGATCCACCCGTTCCTCGACGGCAACGGCCGTGTCGGCCGCCTGCTCATCACGCTGTTCCTGACTGAGCGCCGCCGCCTGACGCAGCCGCTCCTCTATCTGTCCGCGTACATCGAGGCGCACCGCACCGAGTACTACGCGGCGCTGCTGCGCGTCCGCACCGATGCCGACTGGCACGGCTGGCTGCTCTTCTTCCTGACGGGCGTGCAGGCGACCGCCGAGCGCGCGACGGGACAGGCGCGGCAGCTCATGCGCATCCGCGAGGAGTACCGGCAGAAGGTCGTCGACAGACCGAAGGCGCTCGCTCTGGTCGATCTGGCCCTGAAGACGCCCTACCTGACGGTCGCCGAGGCGCAGCGACTGCTCGGGGTCACGAATCCCACAGCCCGCGCGGCGGTGCAGCGACTCGTGGAAGTCGGTCTCCTGGAAGAGGTCGGCGACCGCAAATGGCGCAGGTTGTATGTAGCGCGACCCGTCATGGACGCTCTGCGGACGCCGCTCGACGCGCTGTAAGCTCAGTAGAAGTCGAGGGAGTCCCCGAAGAACTGTTCGCGTTCCTCATCGGGACGGGCGTTGAAGTCGGCGAGCCACGCCTCGACGGCCTTCTGATCCATCACGTCGACGCCGTCGGCTCGCATCGCCGCTGCGACCCTCTTGGCCATGCCGGACCTCTCCGGGTCGTTCATGGCGTCGCGGAACTCCGCGGTCATCTCCTTGACGGCCTCTTCCGTCTCGACGATGAAGCGTTCCGCCAACCCGCGCTTGCCGAGAGCGAAGCGGACCCACGCGGTCAGCACGTCGGGCAGGCCATCGATCTCCTGCGGGCTCAGCGTGACGTGACGGGGAAGGTAGTCGAGCATGAACAGTTCGACCACGATGGGACTCCAGCGCAGAGGATCGCCGTCGCCGTAGTCGCAGCGCGCGATGACGCAGTGGTCGACGATGGGCAACGTCTCCTCCCGGCGGGGGGCGAGGGGAGACGCCAGGAACTCCTGGATGAGGGCCTCGACGGCAGCGTCGTCGTAGGGCTCTTCTTCCTCATCCTCCGTGAACCCCTGCACGGCCTGGTCGCGAGCCGGGATGTCACGAGCCGGGATGTCGCGGGCCGGGATGTCGCGAGCCGGCGCAAACGGCCGCAGGCGGGCGCGAAGCAGGGCCCGTGTGTGCTTGAAGTCGGAGGTCCAGTCGTTGTCGAGGTAGAGGTCGTTGGTCGCCAGGGCAGCCTCGATGCGAGCGGCGGCCTCCTCGAGCGTCACGTCGTACACCACCGCGTCGGGGTCGCTCGCCAGCCGCTCCCGCAGGTCCGGCATCTTCCCCAGGTCGGCGACGAAGGCGTCCTTGATGATGCCGCCGAGGTTCTCGTCGTAGAGCGCCATGATCAGGTGCGGCGCACGGCCGGGGTAGCGGAAGGTGAGGTAGTAGCCGATCTGATCGCCGTAGTGGTCGGCCATGGCCCAGCCCTCGAGGAACTCCGGCGCGCCGACGACATCGGCCCAGCGCGGCCGCGGCACGCCACGGGCGGACATGCGTGCCGCGCCCGCGGCCGCCCCGATGTCATCGCCGGTCACGGCGGCCAGCGCACACAGAATGGCCAAGCCCTTGGCGTTGCGCATGCTCTCCGCGCCGCGCACGAGCACGGGTCCGACGGAGCGCTCCAGCGCTACGCTGTCCTCGTACGGCAGCGGCATCTTGTAGAACATGCCGAGGAGCCCGCTCGCCCACTCTTCGGCCTCGAGTGGATCCTCGACTCGCAGCAGCTCGGCGCCGCCTGACGCCAGCGCCTCGCTGATCACGCTATCGAAGATAGCGAGGTCGCCGGGCAGGCCCG
>JAKPOQ010000077.1 GCA_029547745.1 Actinomycetes bacterium | reverse complement strand
CGTCTCGGCGCCCTCGTCCGCCTGCGCGTCGGCTTCGGCCACTTCGGCGCCCTCGTCCGCGTCCGGGGCGGCGACCTCGTCGGCGCCTGCGGCGGCGTCGCCTGTCGGTCTCATCGATACGCACTGCCATCTCGACTTGCTTCAGGACACGGAAGCAGACTTGGCGGTCGCTTGGGCGGCCGGGATCGAGGCGGTCGTCGCGGTCGGCTTCGACCTGGAGTCGTCCTGTCGTGCGGTGGCGTTCGCCCAGCGGTGCGCCCCGGTGGCGGCCGCACGCGAGCGCGCGTCCGTGACGCCGGCGCGCGAGCTCAGCCCCGCAGCGTCTGCTCGCGAGCCTGCCCTCGCGGCGTCCGCGTCCGCGCGCCCGTGTGGCCCGTGTGTCTTCGCCTGCGTGGGTTTGCATCCGCATGACGCGCAGACGCTCGACGACGCCATGCTCGCTCAGCTCGAGGGGCTGGCCGCTGCGCCCGGGGTGGTGGCGATCGGCGAGTGCGGTCTCGACTACTATCGGGAGCGCTCACCTCGGGACGCGCAGCGGCGCGCCTTCTCGGCGCAGATCGCGCTGGCGCGCCGTACGGGTCTGACGCTCGTCGTGCACACGCGCGAGGCGGCCGGCGACACCATGGCGATGCTCGACGAAGAGGCCGCCGGTCTGACCGTCGTGCTCCACTGCTTCTCGCTGCCCGATCACGTCGACGCGGCGAACGAGCGCGGGTACTACCAGTCGTTCGCCGGCAACGTCACCTACAAGAACGCCGCCGATCTGCGGGCGGCGGCCGCGCGTGTCCGCGACGACCTGCTCCTGGTCGAGACCGACGCCCCGTACCTGAGCCCGGTGCCCTACCGAGGCAAGCCGAACCGCCCGGCGTGGGTGCTCGAGACCGTGGCCGTCGTCGCTGAGGCGCGCGGCTGGACGTCGCAGAGGACGGCGGCTGTGACGACGGCCAACGCGCGCCGCGCCTTCTGCCTGCCGACGTCGGACTGAGCGTGGATGCGAAGGCAGGCCGGCCGGCAGGCTCCGCGGGCGCGGCCGGGCCGTCGCCGCCCGACGGCGATCGGCGGGCGAGGCCGCGCCCCCTGCGACGCTACGGGCAGAACCACCTCGTGGACCGCGGTGTGCTCGCGGCGATCCTGCGGCAGGCCGCGGTGCGGCCCGACGACGTCGTCCTCGAGGTCGGGGCCGCCGACGGCCTGCTCACACGACCGCTGCTCGAGCGGGCCCGCGTCGTGCATGCCTTCGAGGTCGACCGTCGCTACGCGGAGCGGCTCGCGCGGCTGGCGGCCGGCGCGCCCGGGCTGCGCGTCCATCTCGAGGACGCGCTGCAGGCGCGGCTGGACGAGCTCGACCCGCCGCCGACCGTCATGGTCGCCAACCTCGCCTACAACATCGCCATCCCAGTCATCATGACCACGGTGACCGGCGTGCCGTCGATCGTCCGCTGGGCGGTCATGGTGCAGAAGGAGCTCGGCGAGCGCCTGTTCGCTGCCCCTCGGACGAAGGCGTACGCCGCCGTATCGGTGCTGACGCAGCTTGCCTGCGAAGCGGAGCAGGCGCGGCCGGTGGCGCGGAGCGCCTTCCGGCCGCGCCCCAACGTCGACTCGTCGTTCGTGACCTTCGCCCGGCGCCCGGCGGCCGGTGGTTCGTGGCGCGTCGGAACGGAGCGCCTCGACTCTGCCGGCTACGCCGCCCTCGGCGCTCTTGTACGACGCGCCTTCACCGGGCGTCGCAAGCAGCTCGCCAACTCCCTGGCCGGGACTCCTGTCGGTGCAGCACCGGTCGACCTCGCGGCCGGTAGGGCTCCTGACGCGCAGGGTGCGGATGTGCGGATGCGCCCGGGGGACACGCGGGCGCGCCCGGGCCGACGACTGACGCGCGCCGACGTGACAAGACTGACGCGTGCCGACGTGACGACGGCGCTCGCGGCGATCGGGGCGTCGCCGGCGGCGCGCCCGGAGGAGCTCGACCCTGAGGGTTGGATCGCCTTCGCCCGTCGATTAGGTGTGCTCGGCAGCGCATGAGAGACTGTCAACGGTGGTGACGGTGGAGCAGGACGACCCTGGCGCGGCGATCGAGGTCGCGGCGCCCGCCAAGCTGAACCTGGCGCTTCTCGTCGGGCCGGTGCGTCCCGACGGGTTCCACGAGATCGCCTCTCTGATGGTGCCTGTGACGCTCGCCGACGTCGTGGTCGTGACGCCGACGCCGGGCCATGACCTCACGGTCGACTGTCCGGTCTGCCCGGGAGAGCGGAACCTCGCGGCGCGCATGGTGCGGGAGGTCGAGGCGCGCCTGGGACGCCGTTTCGAGGTCGCCGTGGAGGTGCGCAAGCGGATCCCCGTCGGCGCCGGTCTCGCCGGCGGCAGCTCCGACGCCGTGGCGACGCTGGTCGCACTCGAGCGGCTCTTCGACCTCGACCTGTCGCCGCGTCTGCGCTACGAGATCGCCGCTGCGGTCGGTTCGGACGTCCCCTTCTTTCTCTGGCCGGGACCGCAGCTCGCCATGGGTCGGGGACAGTTGCTGAAGGACGTGGAGTTGACCGTTCCTCTCAGCGCGCTGATCGTCGCGCCCGGCAGCGAGCTCTCGACGACCGCGGTCTACGGTTGGCGCGACGAGGATGCCCGGGTCGCGTTGCCCGACTTCGCCGCCCGCGTGCGCACGCTGTCGAGCCGGATCGCCGCGGCGTGGACCTTGGCCGACGTTGCCGCCCTGGTCGAGAACGACCTCGAGGCGAGCGTCGTCGCGCGCCGGCCGGAGGTCGGCGCGGCGCGCGACCGGCTGCTCGCCGAGGACGCCGTCGCCGCGGCCATGACGGGCAGCGGGTCGGCCGTCTTCGGCCTCTTCGCCGACGTCGAGGCCGCGAGTCGTGCGCGGGAGCGCATCCTCGCGGCCCCCGGCGACGTGCTCGGCCGGCTGCCGCCGGGGCGCCTGCGCTGCGTGACCGATCTCCAAGCCGGTCCGCGGAGTGAGCGTGCGACCGGCGCCCTCCGGCGCCCTCCTTCGCGCCCTCCCTCGGGTCCGCGCGCGACGGCGCCGTCGGGCGCCCCTGCGCGCCGGTCACATCCCGTCGGTCGGCGGCCGTCGAGGCGCCGGTCGACTGGCGACTGACCGGCATGCCGCGCGGTCGCGGTCCCCAGATGGTGTTGTGGCCACCGGGGCGCCGTGGCGTCCGGCGGACGGCCGGTCAGCGCGTCGCAAGGTGGTACAATCACCTGCCGCTCGCGAGGCGGCACTGCGCCGCCATGGGCAGGTCGCACTGCGGTGGGGCGTAGCCAAGTGGTAAGGCACCGGGTTTTGGTCCCGGCATCCGGAGGTTCGAATCCTCCCGCCCCAGCCACCGCTTCCGCGTCGTACGGCGTGGCCAAGATACCCTCTCGTCCCGGCGGAGATGACCACATGACCGACCATGTGACCGATGACAGCAGCCCGCTGGCAGTCGTGATCCTCGCCGCGGGGCTGGGCACGCGGATGAAGTCGGACGTGCCCAAGGTCCTGCATGAGGTCTGCGGCCGGCCCATGCTCTCGTACGTGATCGACGCAGCCCTCACTCTTGCGCCCGAACAGCTCGTCGTCGTCACCGGACCGGACCAGGACGCCGTCGGCGAGATCCTGCCCTCGGGGTGCGAGCGCGCCGTCCAGGCTGAGCGTCGGGGCACCGGCGACGCGGTCCGCGCCGGCCTCGAGCTGCTGGTGGGCTTCGACGGCGACGTCCTCGTGCTCATGGGCGACGCGCCGCTCGTCGACGGGGCGTTCGTGAGCGCCCTCGTCACCGCCCATCGGGCTGCGGCCAGTCGGGCCACCGTGGCGGCGGCCACCCTCGACGAGCCGGGCCACTACGGTCGCGTCGTGCGTGGCCCCGACGGCAGCGTCAGGCGCATCGTCGAGGCTCGTGACGCGTCGCCCGAGGAGCTCATGCTCACCGAGGTGAACACCGGGTCGTACGTGTTCGACGCGGCGCTGCTTCGCGCCCTGCTGCCGCGTCTGCGGCCCGACAACACGCAGGGCGAGCTCTACCTCACCGACGTGGTCCGCCTGGCGATCGACGACGGCGTCGCGGTGGCCGCTCCCGTGGTCGACGACGCCGAGGCGATGTTGGCCGTCAACTCGCGGGTCGAACTGGCTGCCGTGAACGCGGTGATGCGCCGGCGCCTGCTCGAACGCCTCATGCTCGCCGGGGTCACCGTAGAGGACCCCGGCACGACGTACGTCGACTGGGGCGTCGAAGTGGGTCGCGACACCGTCGTGCTGGCCGGCACGCACCTGCTCGGGCGCACGACGGTCGGCGCGGCCTGCGAGATAGGCCCCGGTGCGTACCTCAGCAACGCCTTCATCGGCGACCGCGCTCGGGTCGTGCGCTCGCACCTGCTCGACTGCGCGATCGGCTCGGGTTGCTCGGTCGGCCCCTTCGCCTACATCCGCCCCGACACCGTCCTCAGCGAAGGCGCTCGCGCCGGCGCCTTCGTCGAGATCAAGAACAGCCGTGTCGGCGAGGGCAGCAAGGTGCCGCACTTGAGCTACGTGGGCGACGCCGTCGTCGGCCGCGACACGAACATCGGCGCGGGCAACATCACGGCCAACTACGACGGCGTCGACAAGCATCCGACGACGATCGGCGACGGCGTGCGCACCGGCAGCGACACCACCTTCGTCGCGCCGGTCACCGTCGGCGACGGCGCCTACACCGCGGCCGGTTCCGTGATCACGCAGGACGTGCCGGCGGGGGCGCTCGGCGTCGCCCGGGCCCGGCAACAGAACGTGCCGGGCTACGCCGAGCGCCGCGCCGCTCGGCGCCTGCGTGGGCGGCTCCCGGCCGACGAGCGGGACGGCCGGCGCTGACCGTCCCTTGAGGCGAGCACGGCCGTGGTCCACCGTCGCCTCTGGTACACTCAGCGTCCGGTCCTCGCAACGTAGGGAAGGGAGAGCCGTGGCCGACTCGTCCTGCTGCGTCATCACCACCGAGAAGCGGCTCATGTTGGTCGCCGGGCGCAGCAACCCGGCGCTCGCCGAGAAGATCGCCGAGAAGCTCGAGGTCACGCTGGGCGGTGTCCTCCTCAAGACCTTCGCCAACGGCGAGATCTACGCGCGCTACGAAGAGAACATCCGCGGCGCCGACCTCTTCATCGTGCAGTCCCCGCGCGACCGTCTCAACGACGAACTCATGGAGCTCTTGATCATGATCCAGGCCGCCAAGCTGGCCTCGGCGCGGCGCGTCACCGCGGTGACCCCGTACTACCCGTACGCCCGGCAAGACAAGAAGAGCGCCGCCCGCGAGCCCATCTCCGCTCGCCTGGTGGCTACCCTGCTCGAGGCTGCCGGGGCTGACCGCGTCCTCACCATGGATCTTCATCAGGGGCAGATCCAGGGCTTCTTCGAGATCCCCGTCGACCACATGACGGCCGTTCCCATGCTGGCCGACTACTTCCGCTTCAAGGGGTTCGACGCGAGCGACCTTGTCGCCGTGTCGGCCGACGCCGGCGGCGTCAAGCTCGCCAAACGCTTCATCAACCACCTGCCCGGGGCCGATCTTGCCGTGCTCACCAAGACGCGGCCCGCGCACAACCGCGCCGAGACGATGCACTTCATCGGCGATGTGACCGGCAAGGTCGCGATCGTCGTCGACGACATGATCGACACGGCGGGATCGATCACGAGCGCCGTCGACACGCTCTACGAACGCGGGGCGCGCGAGGTCTACGTGGCCGCCACGCACGGCATCTTCAGCCCTCCCGCCTGCGAGCGCATCGCCGCCTCGCCGGTCAAGGAGGTCGTCGTCACCGACACGCTCAACATCGTCATTGCGCCCAAGGACGACAAGATCAAGGTCCTGAGCGTCGCCGACACGCTCGCCGCGACCATCAGGAACGTGTTTGAAGACAAGTCGGTGAGTGAACTGTTCGCCGGCGAGAACCAGCTCTTCTGATATGGACGCCTGCTTGTCAAGCGAGCGCACTGAGCCGGCCCGCGGTCGGCGGGCGAGGAGAACAGTGCCCACAGGGCAGGCGCCGGGCGCAAGTAGCGATGATCGATCAGTCTGATATGCGGGGGTTGGCTACCCCAGTACGCTGCTTTCGTCGCCGGCCGGGCGCCTCTCTAGGAAGGGGCGTGACTCGCCGGGAGCTGCCCATAGAAGACTCGCGCGTGCCGGCGGACCCTTCGGCTCGGCGCCTGCCCCCTGGACGGGCGGCTGTGGTTTCCGCCCTACTCGATCAGGACAGCCGCCCAGAGGAAGCCGGCCAGCTCGCGGGCGGCGGCCACGGCGACCACGTTGGCCGGCTTGCCCCTCGCCTGCATGTGGCGGGCAAGACGGTAGAGGCGCCGCTGGGCACGCCAGGCGATGGCCCGCACCGCGGCCGGCTGGCCCTCCTGACGACGGGCGAGCTCGGCCGAGATCCGCGGTTGCCTGCCGGCGTGCTTGGCCGCCTCGACCAGGATGCGGCGCGCGTAGGCCGAGCCGGTCTTGGTGATCGAGCCGCTCTGCGCACTCTGGCCCGACTGCTCGAGAGAGGGCACGAGGCCCAGCCAGGCGCCAAGCTCGCAGGGCCGGCGGAAGCGCGACCAGTCGTGTACCTCCAGGTGCACGATCAGGGCTCCCAGCGTGTCGAGGCCGCGAAAGCAGCGCAGGCGGGCGACCGTCGGCCAGAAGAGGGGATCCTCGGCCAGCCGCGAGAGTTGCTCGTCGAGCGCCGCCTTGCGGGCCGCCAGCGCATCCACGGCCCCCAGGCCGTCATGGTAGGCGAGCGCCGTGGGCTCGGCGTCGAAGCGCTGAGCATCGAGCCAACGCCGATGGGCGACCGTCCAGGTGCTGCGGGCAGGATCCCAGAGCCGACCGTAGCGCAGGAGCAGCTTGGAGAGGCGGTGGCGGGCGCGCAGCAGGTCGGATCGTACCTGTTCGCGGGCGCGGGAGAGGTCGCGGGCCGCCTCGAAGGCCGGCGCGGGCACGCTGATCGCCGTGAGGGCGCCCGCCGAGAGCAGCCGCACGAGCAGCTCGGCGTCCTTGCGGTCCGTCTTGACGCGGTCGCCCCGTCCGCGTGGCGTCTTGGAGGGGGCGACGACCTCGATGGCGACGCCCGCCTCGTGCGCGGCGCGGTAGAGGCCGTAGCCAGTGGGCCCGGCCTCATAGCAGGCCGAGATCGGAGCCGCAAGGCTTCCGAGCCAAGTGATCACCGGGCCCGTCTCACCGGCGAAGCGGCGGCGCGTCAGCTCCCCAGTCCTCGCATCCAGGGCGGCCGCCTCGATCGAGCGGGTGTGGACGTCGAGGCCCACCCATGTCATGGTAGCCATTGCCGGACCCTCCCTTCGTCTGAGGTCAGCCGGAGCTCCGTCTCCGGCCAGGTAAACCCCCGTCCATACGAACAGGGTCCGGCCTTCGTCAGCAAGTATCCGGCGGTCAGGGACCGCCATAGTGTCTAGC
>JAKPOQ010000066.1 GCA_029547745.1 Actinomycetes bacterium | reverse complement strand
GCTTCAGACCTTCTTCACGCCCGCGACCAGCTTGCCGACGACGTCCTGGGCGTCGCCGAACACCATGCGCGTATTCTCCATGAAGAAGAGCTTGTTCTCGATCCCGGCGAAGCCTGCCCCGCGGCCGCGCTTGACGACGAGGACGGTGCCCGCCTTGTCGACGTCGAGGATCGGCATGCCGTAGATGGGGCTGCCAGGATCGTCGCGCGCCGACGGGTTGACGACGTCGTTGGCGCCGATCACGAGAGCCACGTCGGCGGTCGCGAACTCGGCGTCGATCTCGTCGCGGTCGAAGATCAGGTCATAGGGGACGCCAGCCTCGGCGAGGAGGACGTTCATGTGCCCCGGCATGCGCCCCGCCACGGGGTGGATGGCGAACTTCACCTCGACGCCCCGGTCGCGCAGCAGGCGGGCGAGCTCCCACACCTTGTGCTGCGCCTGCCCGACCGCCATCCCGTACCCGGGGACGATGATGACCTTCTGCGCGTAGGCCAGGGTGATGGCCGCGTCGTCGGGTTCGAGCGACCGCATCGAGCCCTCGACCGCGGCCAGCTCCTGGCCGCTCTGGGCGCCGAAACCAGCGAAGAGGACGTTGGCGAGGGAGCGGTTCATGGCCCTCGCCATGAGCTGGGTGAGGAGCGTACCGGCGGCGCCGACGACCGTCCCGGCGATGATCAGCGCGGCGTTGCCCAGCACGTAGCCCTCAAGGCCCACGGCCAAGCCGGTGAGGGCGTTGTAGAGGGAGATGATGACGGGCATGTCGGCGCCGCCGATGGGCAGCGTCATCATGAGACCGTAGGCGAGGGCGGCGACGAAGAAGGCGAGCAGGGCGACCTGCTGCGAGCCGCCGACCGCGCCGAGATGCTGGAGCACGACGACGACGCCGAGGGCGGCAGCGATCGCCAGGACGAGCAGGTCGACGACGTTCTGTCCCTTGAAGATGAGCGAGCGCTTGATGAAGCCCTGGAGCTTGGCGAAGGCGATCATGCTGCCGCTGAAGGCCACGGCACCGATAAGGGCTCCGGTGACGCCGAGGACGGCGACGCTCGTCGAGGGGTCGTGGACGCGGAGGAGCTCGGCGGCGGCGATGGCCGCGGCCGCGCCGCCGCCCATGCCGTTGTACACCGCCACCATCTGCGGCATATCGGTCATCTGGACCCGCCGGGCGGCGACCCAGGCGACGATGCCGCCGATGCCCATGGCCAAGGTCATGAGGACGTAGTTGCCCATGCCCGGCGTAGCGAACGTGATGGCCGTGGCGACGAGCATGCCAACGCCGGCCCACACGATGCCGTTGCGCGCCGTGCGGGGCGAGCTCATCCCCCTGAGGCCGAGGATGAAGAGCAGCGAGGCGGCGATGTAGCTCAGTTGGATGACGTCAGCGCGCATCGTCGCCCGCCTTCGCGGCGCCGGCCGCGTCCGCCCCGCCGGAGGCGGGGGCGGCCGAGCCGGCGCCCTTGCGCTGGTCCGCGCTGCTCTTGAACATCTCGAGCATGCGCTCGGTCACGGCGTAGCCGCCGACGGCGTTGGCCGTACCGAGGAGGACGGCGACGAAGCCGATGATCTGCTCGGCCGGCGTCTCGGCGGCGCCGAGCGCCACCATCGCCCCGACCAGGACGATGCCGTGGACGAAGTTCGAGCCTGACATGAGCGGGGTGTGAAGGATCACCGGGACGCGGCTGATGACCTCGTAGCCGGTGAAGGCGGCGAGCATGAAGATGTAGATCGCCGCATAGCCGTCGATCATGACGGGCCTCCTCCTGACGGTGCGGACGATGGGCCGGCCGGCGGCGCGCCGGCCCGGCCGGCCCCTTCCAGCGCTGCCCGCACCGCCTCATTGACGATCGCGCCGTCGCGGGTCAGGACGCTGCCGGCGAGGACCTCGTCCTCCCAGTCGAGCACGAGCTCGCCGTCCTTGACGAACGGAGAGATGAAGTTGAAGAGGTTGCGCGCGTACTGGTCCGAGGCGTGCACGGGAAGCATGGCGGGGACGTTCAGCGGACCGTGGATGAGGACGCCGCCGTGGTCGACCGTCTCGCCCGGCCGCGTGAGCTCGCAGTTGCCGCCGGTGTCGGCGGCCAGGTCGACGACCACCGCGCCGGGCTTCATGCGCGCGACCGTGGCGGCGTCGACGAGCCTCGGCGCCGGGCGGCCCGGCACCGCGGCGGTCGTGATCAAGGCGTCGGCGGCGGCGATATGGTCGGCGACGATCGCCGCCGCCTTCGCCTGTTCCTCGGCCGTCAGCTCGCGGGCGTAACCGCCCTCGGCCTTCGCGTCGATGCCCGTGTCGATGAAGCGGCCGCCGAGCGAGTGCACCTGCTCCTTCGTCGCCTGGCGCACGTCATAGGCCTCGACCATCGCCCCGAGGCGCCGCGCCGTGGCGATCGCCTGCAGGCCGGCGACGCCCACGCCGAGGACGAAGACCCTGGCAGGGCGGATCGTCCCGGCGGGCGTCGTCAGCATCGGGAAGTAGCGCCCCGAGAGCGAGGCCGCCATGAGGACCGCCTCGTACCCAGCGACGGAGGCCTGCGAGGTCAGCGCGTCCATCGCTTGGGTGCGGGTGATACGCGGGAGCAACTCGAGGGCGAAGCTCGTGACCTCATGCTCGGCGAGCGCCCGGACGCTGTCTTCGGCGCGGTACGGGTCGAGCAGGCCGACGACCACGGCCCCGCGACGCATGCGTGCGACCTCGTCCGGCCGCGGCGGCCGCACCTTGAGGACGACGTCGGCGCCGAGCGCGGCGCCCGCATCTGCGAGTGCGACGGCGTCGCCGTACTCCTCGTCCGGGTAGTGGCTCAACCGCCCGGCGTCGCGCTCCAGAAGGACCGACGCCCCCAGCCCCGCGTACTTCGCCGCGACCGCAGGCACGAGAGCGACCCGGGTCTCTCCCGCTGCCGTCTCCTTCGCCACACCGACGCTGACCGACACCGCGCCTCCCTGAGTCCGATACACTCGATGTCACCAGCCCGCGCGGGCCATGTGACACGTTTCACTTCTCCTCAGGAAGACGAAGTAAAACCTAGTGTGACAGTGTTAACTCCCCGGCCCAAGCCCGGCTGTCGGGGCCGGCAGCAGGTCTTTCGGCGTCGGCCCCCTCAGAGGGACGGTCCCGGCGCTCCACCGGGGATCTTCGCGAGCGCCTTCCGCACCGCCTTCGTCACACCCGGGTCGTCGTCCAGGGCGGCGAGGCGCAAAGCGCGGAGCGCCTTTCTGCTGCCGATCTTGCCCAACGCTTCGGCGGCCAGTGCGCGGAGCAGCGGGTCGGTGTGTTTGAGCGAATCGCACAGGGGCTGCACGGCCGTCTCGTCCCCGATCTCGCCGAGGACGAACGCGGCGTCCTGCCGCCGGTGCACATGCCCCTCACGGAGGATGAAGATCAGGCGGTCGCGGGCCCTGGGGCCGATGGCGACGAGGGCCTCGCGGGCGATCCGCAGCCGGCGGATGTTCCTTGTCTGAAGCTCTTCGATCAGCAGATCGAGGTGCTCGGCCAGCGCTTCCCGCCCGGCGGCGGCCACGGCAGGGTCCTTCTTGTAGTTGGCCGCCTCGAGCATCAGCTCGATCCGCCCGGTCTGTCTCGCCTTCTCAACATCCGGAGGTCCGAAGAGTCCCATCCCTCACATCCTCCCGTGCCGCATCAGAGGCGCGAGTCTACCGCAGAACGCGATTGGCCACATCGAGGATGCGCTGCGGCAACTCCGCGTAGGCCTGTACCGGGAAGACGTCGCCGTGGCCGGCGTCGGCGAGCCGCCGGCACATGGTCGGGTCCATCTTGTAGTCCTCGGTGAGGAGGACGAAGAGGCGCGGGAAGCGGTGCGCGAACGGCACCGGGTCGCCGCCGGCGGTCACGACGCCGTCGGTGATGAGCAGGCCGCTACGGCGGGGGTCGCCGCCGCGCTCGAGCTCGGCGGCGCCGAGCTCGAGCGCGGCGGCGATGTTCGTGTACCCGCGCACCGGCTGGTCGAGCATGCGCACCACGACCTCCGCCGGCGGATCGGCGACGTGCAGACGGGTGACGGCCCGTGCCTTGTCCTCGAAGACGACGACCGCGAGGTCCTCCGGATGCAGCTTGAGGGCGAGGACCGCCGCCGCGACCGCGGCGATGGCCATGTTCTCGCCCGACATCGAGAGTGAGGTGTCGAGCATAAGGACGACCTGGTGGCGACGTTCGGCACGACGCGAGACGATCAGGTCGCCGTCCTCGGGAAAGCGCTTCCCCAGCAGGTTGTCGAGCGTCGCCTCCACGTCGAGGTCACCGGTGAACGGCTCCGCCAGCGGCTCACGGACGACGTGGGTGGCGGCGCGCAACGGGCCGACGAGGCGAGCGGCGCGCTGCAGCACGGCGCGCGCCGCCAGACGCTCAGCATAGGCGCGCAAGGAGGGATCGCTCAGACGACATCCGGAGCGCGTCAGATTGACGGCGATAGCCCAGCCGTCAAGGTCGGAGAACGGTACGCCGTAGCGCTCGGCGATAGCTTCGAGCGGGGAAGTGTCGGCGCGCCCGGGGCCACAGGTGACGGGGACGGCGACGGAGCGCCGGCGGCGCGCCTGCGCCCCCTCCGGGGGGCTCAGGCTTTTGGGCCGGCGCCATCGTCGCCGCCGGCGGCTTCGACATCCTCGCCGCGGACGACGACCTGGTCGTAGAGCTCGTCGAGCGCCGACGCCATGTCGATGTCGATGTCGTCGCGCAGCTCGACCCGTGTCGCGAGCGCCGCGTCCATCGCCCGGCGAAGGACGTCGTCGCCCTCGAGCCGGGCGGCCACGGCGACGATCGCCACGGCGGCGCGCACCGAGGCTCCCTTGCGGAAGCGCGGGTGACGGCGCGTCGCCCGCGTCAGACGCACGGCGAGACCGACCAGCCCGTCGTCCCCGCACCCTGTCTCGCGACGGACGATGGCCGCCTCTTCCTCGGCATCCTGGTAGCCGAGGGCCAGGTGTTCGAACCGGTCGCGCAGCGCCTCCGAAAGGTGGCCCGTGGCGACGTATTCCACGGGATTCTGCGTCGCCACGACCTGGAACCCGTCGGCGGCGTGGACCACGCCGATGTGGGGCACGCTGACGATGCGCTCGTCGAGGGCGGGCAACAGCACGTTCTGCACCGACTCGGGCATACGGTTGAGCTCGTTGATGAAGAGCACCGCCCCATCGCGCATCGCCTGGACGAGCGGACCGGGGAAGAACGACTCCGGGCCATAGCCGCGGGAGAGGACGAGCGGCGGGTCGAACCACCCGGTGAGCTTGCTCTCGGAGTAGCGGTCGTCGCCGTCGACGCGCACCGTCGGCCTGCCGAGGTGCGCGCAGACGGCGAGGGCCACCGTGGTCTTGCCGACGCCGACCGGGCCCTCGAGCAGAAGGTGACGGCCGGACCCGAGGACGGCGAGCGCCGTGGTGAGCTCCCGCTCCCGGCCGATGATGCCGTACTCGTCCTGGATGTCGCGTACAGGGGTCATGAACGCGATTGTATCGCGGCGCGGCGAGGGCGTCTGCCGGGCCTGTCGCGCTTCTCGCCGCGGACCGGGGCGCCGACGGCCTCCGGCGCGCCTCGTCGCGGCGGCACGGGACGCTGCCGGCCATAGGACACCTCAGGCATGGGGACACTGCCCGCCATGGGGCGTCTCGCACGGTGGTCGCAGGGGCGTCGAGGCGCCACATGTTCAATTGAACAAGAACATGTTTGAACATGTGGCCGCGAACCGACCACCCAGAGCCTCGGGAGGCCTCCACCTCGGCTGATGCCTCGCGGCGCGCTGAACCTCGGCGCCCCCACCCGCGTCGCCTGTCAGCAGGCGTACGTGAACCCGAAGCCCGGGCCTTGGCGGCCTGGTACGAGCGGACTCGCCGGGACGCCGGCGTGCGGCGCGCCATGGAAGTCGGCGGGCGCGACGTCGTTCGGCCCGTCGGGATACAACAGGCTCGCCAGCGCCTGGATGTGCTCGCGGCCGACACCGAGCTCGAACTGCCCACCGCCGTACAGGGAGATGCCGGCAGCCTGCGCGCGCTCGACGCAGTCGAAGAGCGCGCGCAGCGTGCCGAAGCGCGACGGTTTTATGTTGAGGTAGCGCGGCAGTGAAGGGACCGTGGGGCCGACGCCCGCCTCGGTCATGCCTCTTTCGCCGGTCGCCCGCTCACCGGTGCTCGCGGTCCCGTGTGCCCGGCCGTTCGCGAGCCTCGTCCGCAGCTCCTCCACGGCGGCCCACGAATGGACCGGAGCGTCGAAGCTGAAGCGGTGCTCCTGCCCCACCAGCGCCGCCCGCGCCGGCCCGTCGAGAGCAGGGTCTTCGAGGATGGCGTCCGGGAACGCGCACGCGACCGTCGCGTACAGTCCGGGGTCAGGCGGACTGTCGACCGGGGTACCGTCGTAGAACGCCTTGAAGTCCAGCACCCGTACCCGCCCGCTCGCGGCGACCCGCGCCACCCACCCGGCATCCCAGTCGCGCGTCGGGTCAAGCTTGAACTCGAGCGTCGGGTCGACGGCGAGCCACGGGCCGATGTCCAGCCGCGTCGACACCACGAACCGTAGCGGACGATAGACCCGGCTGAGCGCGGCGCCCAAGGACCGGCCCGCCTGACGGAGGGCCAGGTCCAGCGCCGCGCTCTCGAACGCCCAGCGCCGATACGTCGCCTGGCCAACCATCGTCGGTCCGCCGTTCGGGAAGAGGTCGAGATCGCCCAGCGCCTCGGTGAAGGTCTCCAGCGTCCACGCGCCGGCCACCGGCAGGGCAAGAGGAAAGCCGTCGTGGTCCCCGGCGCCGTAGGTGACGTCCTCCCCGCGACCCTCGCAGCCGCCGCCGCGCAGCACGACCGTCGTCGTCACGCGGCGGAACCCGCTCGAGACGTCGAGCTCGGCGCGCTCCGTGTCGTAGCGCTCCACCTCGAGCGGCAGCCCCGCGAGCCGGCTGTAGAACCGGTCGTGAGACGAAGTGGTCATGAGGCCCGGCCGGACATCGCCGCGCTCACCGACGGACCTCACCGCGCCGGCGCCAGCAGGGCGCGGCGCAGCCCGGACGTGAGCTCGGCGCTCGTGAGCTCGAAGGTGATCGCCGGGATCCGGTAGCGCTCCGCCACGTACTCCTCCAGCGTCCCCGTCATCGCCGCCTGGTAGTCGAGCCGCCCGACCGGCAACCCGCAGAGCGCCGACGATCGCGCTCCCAGGGCGCTGCCGCCCGGGCCATAGCAGACGAGGATGCCGACGTCACTGTGCAGGGTGAGGACCACCTCTAGCCGTCCGTCCACCCCGCGCTCCTCATCGACATCGTCGTCTCCGGACCGTCCAGCGGTCACCTCGGCCCCGGACGCCTCGGCGAGATAGGCCATGAGGGCCCGCGTCTCGGGCTCTGACCCGGCGCTCCTGCCGCCGGTGAGCCCGAAACCCCGTGACGGGTCCCCCCCGTTCAGCGTCCGCTTCCAGGACGAGGAGGGGAAGTTGCGGTTCAGGTCGACGCCGCGAGCGTTCGCCCGCGTGTACTGAGCCAGGCCGTCGGGGTTGAGGCAGGGGATGACGTCGATGCGCCAGGCGTCAGGCACCGCTGCGGGATGCGCGGTCAGGTAGGCGATGAACTGCTCGGCGACATCGTTGCCGACCTCCGTCCCATGCACCCCGCCGACGACGAGCAGGCGACGCGCCCCGGTCCCGAACTGCGCGACCTTGATCGGGCGGCCCTGCACGGACTCGCCGATGACCTTCTCGACCGGCCACCGGACGACGATGCGCGCCGGCCTGGCGGCGGCCTCGCGGTTGCCCGCCAGGTCGCGGGCGACGACAGTGTACGTGAACACACCCCTCGTCGTCGGCCTCCAGACGACCGTCTGCCACTGCCCTGTCGGGACAGCGCCGACGACGATCCGGTCGACCACCGTGCCGCGACTGTCGCGCACGACGAGCGCGACGCCTGTCGCCCTCGGACTGAGGGCATCGCTGACGCGATACTCGAGGGGCAGCATCGCCCCGAGGACGCCGGTGACCGGCTTCGCGACCGTCACCGGTCCGCCCCCGTCCACGGTCACGATGTACCGCGCTTCCTCGCTCTCGTTGCCGACCTCGTCGGTCGCGTGACAGACGAGCGTGTGGGCGGCGTCGGGACGCGAGGGGAGGACGACCTGGACGGTCGGCGCGTCGATCGTCACAGTCCGGCCGTCAAGGGTGTACGTGATCGACGCGACACCGGATCCCTCCTCGTCGTCGGCCGCCGAGACGGTGATGGTGACGCCGCCCCTCCGCCACAGACCACCCTCCAGGCCGCTCACCGTGACCGTAGGCGCCAGACGGTCGAAAAGCTGGCCGTGGACCTGCGTCGTAAAGGCTGTCGCCCGCCAGTGCACCGTCACCAGCAGGATGCCGGCAGCGACGAGGACCGCCGCGGCGAGGGCGGCGCAGAGCATCACGATGCGCCGCCTGGCGCGGCGGCGGTCCCTCTTCGTCTCAAGCCATGAGGTCATGCCGCGAGCTCATCCTCCATCCCTTTGATACACTGCGGCGGGCGCCTCCGGACGGAGCTCGCCATCTCCAGCGCCATCCGACGACCGAAAGCACATGCCATGAGCCAGTCTGACCGACATCCCTTCGCGTCCTCCCCAGCATGCGCCCCGGACATGTCGTCCGCGACGCATACTCCAGGCATGTCGTCCGCCGCAGGAGTCCCAGCGCCGGCGACGTCCGCCCCGCGCGTGCCCGTCTACGCCGGCACGCGCGACTACATCGCCGCGCCCGAGCTCATGCAGACCGTGAACGTCGCCGTCCAGCTCGGTCGCCCCCTCCTCATCAAGGGGGAGCCCGGCACGGGCAAGACGATGCTCGCGCAGAGCATCGCCGAGGGCCTCGGCCTGCGGCTCATCGCCTGGAGCGTCAAGTCTACGACCAAGGCGCAGGACGGGTTGTATGTGTACGACACCGTCCAGCGCCTCTACGACGGCCAATTCGGTGAGGGCGACGTCGGCGACATCAAACGCTACATCAAACTCGGCAAGCTGGGCGAGGCGTTCACGAGCGCGGAGCGCGTCGTCCTCCTCATCGACGAGATCGACAAAGCCGACCTCGAGTTCCCCAACGACCTCCTCTGGGAACTCGATCGCATGGAGTTCCATATTCCCGAGACACGCGAGACCGTCGTCGCTGTGCACCGCCCCATCGTCCTCATCACATCGAACGCCGAGAAGGAGCTGCCGGACGCCTTCTTGCGCCGCTGCGTGTTCCACTTCATCGATTTCCCGGACGAGGCGATGATGGAACGCATCGTCCGCGTGCACGTCCCTGACCTCGAGCGCCGACTGCTCGACCTCGCCGTCGAGGCGTTCTATTGGGTGCGCAGCATTCCCGGCCTGCAGAAGAAGCCGTCGACGAGTGAGCTCATCGACTGGGTGCAGGCCCTCGTCGGCGGCGGCGTCGATCCGCAAGAGGTCCGCCGCCGGCTCCCGTTCATGGGCGTGCTCCTCAAGAAGGACCACGACGTCGAGCTGGCGACGGCGGCGCTGGGGCGGCGCCGCTGAGCGGCGCCGCCCCAGCGCCGCCCGGCCCAGCCGGCCAACGGCCCGCGAACCTGCCGACGACCCGTGTTCACGCGTTTCTTCTTCCTCCTTCGCGCCTACGGCGTCCCCGTCACCGTCACCGAGTGGCTGGCGCTCATGCGCGCCCTGGCCTTCGGCCTCGCCCTCAACGACCTTCAGCGCTTCTACAGCCTCGCGCGCTCGGTACTTGTCAAGTCCGAAGCCTACTACGACCAGTACGACCAGGCCTTCCTTGCCGCCTTTGAGGGCATCGAGACGCCGGCGGTGATCGCCGCCGAGGTCTGGGAGTGGCTCCAGGACCCCCTCGGCTTCCCCGGCCTCAGCGACGAAGAACGGCGACGACTGGTCGAAGAGCTCGGCGAGGTCGACCTCGACGAGCTGCGCCGCCTGTTCGAGGAGCGCCTCGCCGAGCAGACCGAGGCACATCACGGCGGGAGCCGCTGGATCGGCGTCGGCGGTACGTCCGCCTTCGGCCACGACGGAGTCCACCCCGGCGGCATCCGTGTCGGCGGCCAGGGCCGCAGTCGGACGGCGGTGAAGGTCGCCGCCGAGCGGCGCTACCGCGGGTACCGTACCGACGTCGAGGTCGGTACGCGCCAGTTCGAGCTCGCCCTGCGTCGCCTGCGTCAGCTGTCCTCACGCAACGAGGGCCTTGCCGACGAGCTCGACCTCGACGAGACGATCGAGCAGACGGCCGAGAACGCCGGCCGTCTGAGCCTCGCCTGGCGCAAGAGCCGCAGGAACGCCGTCAAGGTGCTTCTGCTCATGGACGTCGGCGGCTCGATGGACCCCTACGCCCGCCTCTGTAGCAGCCTCTTCACCGCGACCAACCGCTCATCGCACTTCAAGGACCTGCGCTTCTACTACTTCCACAACTGTGTCTACGACTGGCTGTATGCGGACCCTGGCCTCGCGCGGCGCACCGCCGTGGCCACGAACCACGTGCTGCACGAGCTGCCCTCCGACTACAAGCTCATCATGGTCGGCGACGCCGCCATGGCGACCGGCGAGCTGCTCTCGCGCTACGGCATCATCTGGTGGGGCGAGGCGAACGAAGAGCCGGGCATCGAGTGGCTTCGCCGCCTGCGTCGGCACTTCGACCATTCCGTCTGGCTCAACACCATTCCGGCTGACGAGTGGGACCGCGCCTACGGCGCGGCCACGATCCGCATCGTGCGCGAGGTCTTCCCCATGTTCGAGTTGACGGTCGACGGCCTCACGGCCGCGGTCAGGAAGCTGATGGTGCGGTACTGACGGGCGCCGGGCAGGCTCCGGGGCCTCGCGGGCGAATGTTACGAGGAGCCGCGAGGCTGCCCGCCCGGCACGAGCGGAGTCTTGACGAAATCCGGGGGTCTTGACCAGGCCGACTGGCCGTGAGGCGGCCGCAGGGTCTTGAGACCGCCGGCCGCGCGGCCGATAGAGTCCTGGAGCAGACGGACGACGGAAGGCAGCCCATGACCGATGGACCTCACCCGGACCGGGCGAGCGACCCGCAGGGAAGCGACGGCCACCGCGAAGCGGCCACAGACACCGCGAAGCCGAAGGACCCCCACCTCGAGCTCGCTCAGGACGCAGGCGGCACCTCGGTCGCCAGGACGTTGGGCCTGCTCGCCGAACGCCTGGCGACCGCGCTGGACTGCTGGGAATGCTGCGTCTACGAGTACGTCCCCGAGCACGACGCCGTCATGCCCAAGGCCCTCTGGAGTCGCCAGATCACGGACGAGGACCGCGCCTGGGTCCGGATCGAGAACCATCTGAACCGGCAGCCCCACGTCCGTCCGGTCTTCACGGAACATCGCCTCGTGGTCACGCAGGCCGACACCGAGGCACTCACGGCGACCGACCGCGAGAGCATGGCTTTCTGGGGAGAGAAGACCGCGCTCTACGCCCCCGTCCTGAACGGCGATGAACTGCTTGGCGTCGTCGAACTGGTCGAGCGCCGCGAACGGCGCGAGTTCGGCGAAAGTGACCTGCGCCTGGTGATGGGGCTGGCCGACGTCGCCGCACTGGCGATCGTCAACGCCCGACTGTACGACCGGCTCGAGGTGGAGGCGATCACCGACGGACTCACCGGCCTGTTCAACCATCGGTACTTCTATGAGCGCCTGGAGGCCGAGATCACGCGCTCGCGCCGCTACCGCCAGCAAGTGTCGCTTCTCATGCTCGACCTGGACGATTTCAAACGGTTCAACGACGCGTTCGGACACCAGGCCGGCGACCGCGTCCTCGCCGAAGTCGGCAGGATCATGCGCGAGGAGCTGAGGAAGGACATCGACGTTCCCTGCCGTTACGGCGGTGAGGAGTTCGCCGTCATCCTGCCGCACACGCCACCACTCGGCGCCGAGTCGGTCGGCCGCCGGCTCACGCGGTCGGTGATCGCCATCGTCGGCCAGAGAGGCAGGGTGGACCCGGCGTGGCTCGCCGGCGAACGCATGCGGCGGTCCATCGAGAGAGCCCCCTTCCCCGGGGCGCAGCCCGACCAGACGACACACATCACGGTGAGCATCGGCGTCGCGACCTACCCGGATCACGCCGGCGATGCGGACAGCCTTGTCAGCGACGCCGACAAAGCGCTCTACGTCGCCAAGCATCGGGGCAAGAACCGGGTCGAGATCTACGCTTAGCCCGCGAGGCTCCCGCACCGATCCAAGGAGACGGCTGCCCCCTGTGCGCTGTGAGCGCGGACTGTCCGATGTCCCCCGCACTTCCAGCCACGTTCCGCGACGTTCCGCGCACGCGCGTCCCCGTACCCGGCCGCGTCCTCCAGCCTTGCGCCGATGCTGCGGCAGTAGCACGCGCGTCCCCGTGCCCGGCCGCGTCTGCTCCCCGTGTACGCTGCCGCACGGATCGCCGCCACGTAGTGGCGTGTGCGCCTGTGACGCTCCCTGTAGGATGCGGGGAACGACCAAGGAGGAGACATGGCGGCGAGCGGCGACACGGCCGGGATCAAAGGCGTCAAGACCGACATCGGGCTTCTGCGCGAGCTCTGCGGGGCGCCGGGGCCGACCGGCTTCGAGGCGCCGGCCCAGGAAGTCCTCCGCCGGCGCCTCGCCGGGAAGGTCGAAGCGCAGTCCGACCCGCTCGGTGACCTCTGGGCAGAAACGTCGGCCGAGGGCCGTCCGCACGTCGTCGTCACCGGACACAACGACCAGATCGGCCTCATCGTCACGTACGTCGACGACAACGGCTTCGTGTTCTTCGACAAGGTCGGCGGCGTCGATGCGCAGCTCCTCCCCGGCCGCCACGTCGTCATCCATGGCCCCGAGGGACCCGTCGACGCCGTCGTCGGTCGCAAACCGACCCACATCATCCCCAAGGACGAGCAGGGCAAGGCGCCCGAGCTGCGCGAGCAGTTCATGGACATCGGCGCCTCCTCGCGAGAGGAGGCTCTCGAGCGCATCCGCATCGGCGACCCGGTGACCTTCGAGGCGATGTTCCTTGAGCTTGGCGACGGCCGCTACGCCTCGCCCGCCTTCGACGACCGGGCGGGCGTCTACGTCGCCTTCCGCGCCCTGGAACACTACCTCGCGGCGCCGGCGGCGGCGAAGCTCACGGCGCTCGCCACGGTCCACGAAGAGACGACCTTCATGGGGGCGAAGGCCATGGCCCGTCGTCTCGACGCCGACGTCATCATCGTCGTCGACGTCGACTTCGCCAGCGACGACCCGTCGGTCGACCCCAAGAAGCTCGGCGGCGAGGTGAAGCTCGGCGGTGGCCCGGTCATCCACCGCGGCGCCGGCAGCAACCTCGCGATGGTCGACTACGCCGTCGAGGTGGCCAAGGCCGAGGGCATCCCGGTGCAGATCAAGGCGCTGCCCGGACGGACCCAGACCGACGCCGAGGAGCTCATGTCGTCGGGCAAGGCGGCCACGCTCTCGTACAGTATCCCGGTGCGCTACATGCACTCTCCGCTCGAGGTCATGCAGCCGGACGACGCCGAAGCGGGCGCCCTGCTCGGCGCGGCGATCACACGGCGGCTGGCGAGCGACTGGGAACCCGGACGCTTCGTGCCGCGCGCCTGACGCTGGCGGCAGGGTATGCGGGCGCGGAGGGGCGGGGCGCCGCGCCGAAACGGCGCGGCGCCCCGCCCCTCCGCGCCACGTCAGGCCGTCACGCGCACGGACCACGCCTCCGCGCCCGCCCCGGCCAGCGCCCGACGGACGAAGTCGAGTTCATCGGGCGCCACTCGCCGCCAGTAGTCGGGGTCGTGGCACCCCTTCACGGCGTCGCGGACGTCGCCCGCGACCGGCCGCCCGGTCTGCTCCTCGCAGCGGGCGGCGAAGTCGCGCGCCGCGTCGTGGAAGACGTCGGCCTTGCCGCAGTCGACGCGCACGGCCGTGTCCCTGAGCTTCGCGATGCTGGCGAAGACGTCGTTCTCGGCGAAGTCCTGAGCGTCGTCGAAGGCGTCGCCTACGCCGTCGTCGTAGGAGCGCCACAGGGCCGGGCTCACCGCGCAGACGGCGGCGAACATGTCCGGCCGCCGTTCCGCGGCGAGCAGGGCCCCGTACCCGCCCATCGACCAGCCCATGACGGCGCGCCGTTCGCGCGCGCCGCCGACGTCGTGGCGCTGCTCGTACCAGGGGATGAACTCGTCGAGCAGCATCGCCATGCGGTCCTCTCCGTCGGCGCGCTCGTGCCAGTACGTGTCCCTCCCGTCCACCGCCACCAGGGCGAGGACGGGGACGCCGCCGCCGGAAGTCTTCACGGCGGCGTAGTCGGCCAGACAGACCGGCGCGTCCAGCACCCAGTGCGGGTCCTGGCCTCGCGCCGGCAGACAGTAGCAGACCGGGGGCTTGGAGCCTGGGCGATACGACATGACGTCCGGCTCCCAGCGGCCATACTCCACGTCCGTGCCCAGGACCGTCGACTGGAACACTCCGTACGTCGGCTCGGCGAGGTCCTCCGGCACGGGCGTCTCCGGGCCGCACTGCCCCGTGAGCCGGTACCAGTACGTGCGCAGCGGCAGGGTGCGCTGGGCGACGACGCCGGCCACGGCGAGCGCGCCCAGCGCCACCCCGCCGCCGACCAGGAACTGCCGCCGGGTCAGACCAGCCGCGTCGTCAACATCGGCCGCCA
>JAKPOQ010000059.1 GCA_029547745.1 Actinomycetes bacterium | reverse complement strand
CGCGACCCGGTCGGCGGCGAGGACGACGTGCGCGTCGTCGCCTGGGATCCCAGCCGTCGCGTCGTGTGGCGGAACGCGACCGGGTCGTATCTCTGTGAGGGCGTGACCGCGTTCCGCGTGCGCTACTTCGACGCCGCCGGGGCCGGGCTCGAGCCGGTCGACGGCGTCCTCGGGCGCGAGGCACGCGAGCGCACGCGCCTGGTCGTCGTCACGTGGACGACGCCACGCGGCGACGTCACGGTGCAGGAGGAGCTTCCGTGAGAGGCGCTGCCGTGAGGCGCGACGAGCGCGGCTTCGCCCTGCTGGGCGCTCTTCTCATCGCCGTCATCGCCGCCCTGTTCGCCGCCGTCGCCCTTGCTGCGGCGCTCGGGGCGCAGCGGGTGGCGGCGAGCGACGGCGGCCACGCGCGAGCGCGGGCCGCCGCGCTCGCCGGCGCGGGCTTCGCGCTGCACCGCGTCTGCTGGACGTTGCTGCCGTGCGATGCGGCCGCGCGCTGCGAAGTGGACATACCGGAAGACGAAGCGGGCGGATCGGGCGCGCCTGACGGGATTGGCGCGGCCTGCGCCTCGAGCACGCCGGATGGCTCTGGCGCGGCCCGCGCCACGGGAGCGGCGCCTGGCGCGGACGCGAGCTCGGAGGTGACGCTGGAGCGCGTCGAACCGGTGAGCCTCGGTTGGCCGTCGTCGGCGCGGCTTGTGCGCGTGACGGCCAGGGCGGCGAGCGGCGGCGCCTCGGCGTCCGTGATCGAACTCGTCGCGCTGCGGCCTTCCGCCGTGCCGCGCGGCCTGAGCGTCGCCGAAGACCTCGACGCGCAGGCTGACCTCGCGATCACCGGCAGCGGGGTGTACGTGGGCGGCGTCGTACGCGGACGCGAGCACGTGTCGTTCGCTCCGCCTTCGGCCGAGGCGGCTCCGCCTGCAGACGCCGAGGCGACGGACGTTCCGGCTTCGGCGTCCGACGCGGCTCCGGACCACGCCTGGGGCGGCCGCTGGCCGGCCGCCGGCGTGCACGCCGGCGGCGGCATTTGGGCCGCCGGCCTCGACACCGCTACGCTCGACCCTTGCCCCGAAGCCTACGCCGCCGACACGGTCGGGGCCGCGGTCGCTGGCCTGGTCGAGCCGCCGGACGCCGCCTGGCTGGCGTCGGCCCGGTCCCACGCCCTCGACCCGGGCGACGCTTGCTCCGGCGGCGTCCTGCGTCTCGACCGTCTGCCGGCGCTCCTGCCGACGGGCGAGCCCGGCGCGGCCGAAGCCGCCGGCCGGGCCGACCCGTCGGCCGGCTACGTCGTCTTCGTCTCGGCGCGCGGGTACGACGGCGGCGTCGTGGTGACGGGCGTCCGCGACGCCGCCTGGGCGCCGGTGACCGTCGTCGTCGACGGCGACGCCGTGCTCGGCGCCGACCCGGGCGCCGTCGCGAGCGCCGACGCGGGCGCCGACCCAGGCGCCGTCGCGGGCGCCGACCCGGGCGCCGACCCGGGCGCCGCCGGCGCCCCCTCGGCGCCCGCCTCCGCCGTCGCCCTGCGCGGCGCCCTCGTCGTCGCGGGCCGCCTGTCGGTCGCAGCTCCGTCGTCCCTCTGCGGCCACGTCGCCTGTCGCCGCCTCGCCGTCACGGCGTCACTGTCGCTCGATCTTGAGGCGGACTGGCGTACACGTCCGCCGGTGGGTTTCGTCGAGCCTGTCCTCGTCGCCAGGCGGTGAGGCGGATTGTTCGTCGCGCGGCGTCGCCGGGCGGTGAGGCGGATCGTTCGTCGCGCGGCGGTGAGACGATACGGTGGAGAAAGGGTGAGGCGAAACTATGAGAGACGGGGTGGACGCACCGGCCCGATCGCGGCCCGCCCGACGGTCTCAGTCGCACGATTCTGTACGTGGTCGGAGCCCTGTGTAAGAATACGGCGGCGTCGCAGGCAGGGTTGCGGGCGCCCTGCGACGAAATGAAGCGTCGACGTCAAGCCCTAAAGCCGACCCCTCGAGCTGCCGACAACGCCGTAGACGGCGGTCGGGGACGCTAGGAGTGCGCCTATGGCGAGGAACGGTGTGAACGTCGGGATCGATCTCGAACAAGCCGCGATCGCCGGCGCTCAGATCCGCGGCGGCAAGATCGGCCAGACGTTGATGGCGGCGGCGGTCCGCGCCCTGCCCGAAGGGCTTGTGTTCGAAGGCGAGGTCGTCGACGTCGACGGCCTTGCCGCGCAGCTCAAGAGCTTCTGGAAGGAAGCCGGGTTCTCTGGGCGTCGCCTGCGCCTCGGAGTGGCCAACCAGAAGATCGTCGTTCGCACCATGGAGTTCCCGCTCATCGACGAGAAAGAGCTCGAGGCGGCGATCCAGTACCAGGCGCAGGAGGCCATCCCGATCCCGCTCGAAGAGGCCATCCTCGACTACCAGGTACTCGCCACCGCGGCCGACGAAGAAGGCGCGGGACGACAGAAGGTGCTCGTGGTCGCCGCACAGCGCGACATGATCTCCCGCTTCACCGAGGTCGCGAAGAAGGCCGGTCTCTCAGTGGACGGCATCGATCTTCAGGCCTTCGCCCTCACGCGCGCCGTAGCGCCCGTGGTGCCGTTCATCGACCAGGGCGGCGGCGCCCAGAGCTCCGAGCCGCTCGCTCTCGTCCACATGGGCTCGGGCATCACCAACCTCGTGGTGGCTGCCGGCGGCATGCCGCAGTTCACGCGTGTAATCAACCTCGGCTGCGAGGCCCTCGTCCAGGCTCTCGTCAGAGACCGTGGCGTCAGTCACGACGAGGCCGACTCCCTGCGTTTGCGTGTCGGTCTGTCAGGCGGCCCGGACGACGACATCGCCGATCTTGAGGCCGATACCGTCGCCGAGATCCACCGGGTGCTCGACGCGGCGTGCGAGTCGTTCGCCGACGAGATCCGGCGCTCGATCGACTACTACCACTCGCAGGGGCCCGAAGGACAGATCTCGAGTCTCCTGATCACCGGCGAGGGCGCTCTCACGCGGAACGTGCCACAGTATTTGTCCGAGGCCTTGCACATGCCTGTCTCGCTCGGGAATCCGCTCCAACGCGTCACCGAGAACAGGACGAAGCTCTCGCAGGCTGAGCTCGAACTGATGGCGCCGCGGCTCACGATCGCCATCGGTCTCGCCCTCGAAGACGAGGAGTAGGCGATGGCGACGAAACGCATCAACCTGCTGCCGCCCGAAGAACGCGCGAAGGCGCGGCGCGAGCGCGGTCTCACGTGGACCATCGTAGCCCTCCTGGTGCTCGCCGCCGTGCTCGGGATGGTGTACTTCTGGGAGAACGCCAAGGTGTCCGACAAAGAGTCCGAGCGCGATCAGCTCGAGGCCGACATCGCCGCCGTTCAGGTACAGATGGCCGAGCTCCAGCCGTACAAGGCGCTGCAGACGAAGCGTACCGAGATGACGAAGACAGCCAAGGCTCTGGACGACGCCCGTGTGCCGTGGTCGACGATCTTCGAAGAGATCAGCCTGGTCATCCCCGAGAACGTCCGTCTGCAGTCGCTCACCTGCACGGTACCGGCGGCCATGCTGCCCGGCGGCGCGGCCGAGATGGCCACGGGCGAGCTCGCCGCCGACGTCACATTCACCGGTCAGACCTATCAGCACAAGGACGTCGCCGAGTTCATGACCCGCCTGGGTCTCATCCCGCAGCTCACCAACATACAGCTCGCGAGCTCGACGACGGCGGCGGCCGCGACCGGCACGACCACGACGACGGCGACGACGCAGGAACTCACGACTTTCACGGTGACCGCCTCACTGAGGCGCTACGTGACGGCGCCGCCCACCACGAAGGCGGCGGGTGAATGATGAAGAACCGCGGCAGAGAGGTATATGTCATCGCCGGCGTCATCGCCGCGGTGCTCGTGGTGGCCTGGTACTTCCTGCTCTTCGGACCGACCCGCGAGAAGCTCAGCGATCTCGACACGCAGATCGCCGCCGATGAAACGGCGCTGGCGAGCGCGCAGCAGGAGCTGGCGCTGCTTCAGTCGTACAAGAAGACCGCTCCACAGGCGGAGGTCGACGTCATGCGTCTCAGCCGGATGCTGCCCGAAGACGAGGGCATCCCGAGTCTCATCGTCGACCTGACGAAGACGGCCTCGCTCTCCGGGGTGAAGCTGACCGGCATCTCGCGGGGTACGACGACGGCCGGGACGCCGTTCGGCATCCAGACCATCACGCTGGCCGTCAACGGCGAGTTCTTCGACGTGCAGGACTTCCTGTATCGCATCGAGAGCTACGTCCGCTTCCAGAACACTACCTTCAGCGTGACCGGACGTCTCCTCCAGGTGACGAACGTCTCGCTCAGCGGGGGCTCGACCAGCGGCACGACGACACCTACGACCGGCGTCGCGCCGCTCACGGTCTCGTTGACGCTCAACGCGTACTTGTGGGGCGGCGCGACGACCGCGACGCCCACCCCGACTCCCAGCCCGACGAATCAGGGAGGTGAGGGATGATCACCTCCAGGCGCACCATCCTCATCATTGCCGCGGCGCTGCTCATCGGCGCGCTCGCCGCCGTCGCCGTCGGCGTCGGCGGCGAAGGCACCGCCACCGGCATGGGCGGCGTCGACGGTGGCGCGCAGACCGACGCCGTGCTCGCCGACGACGGCGCAACGGCCGCGCCCGTGGAGGACGCCGACATCGACCCCGCGAAGCAGGCGGTCACGCTCGACAAGTTCGTCGTCAAGAACCCGTTCATCCCGCTCACGCAACCCAACACCGCGGGCGCGGGCGGCACGACGACGCCCGCGTCCGCCAAGGTGAAGGTCAACGGGACCTCGTACACCGTCGCCGTCGGCGACAAGGTGCCCGCCAACGGAACGTTCACGATCAGCGCCATCAGGTCCAGCGCCGTGACGTTCGCCCTCCAGGAGGGCCGCGAGTTCAGCGGCGGCAGCAGCTCGGTGACCGTCAGCGTCGGCCAGTCGGTCAAGGTCAAGGACGCCGACTCCGGCACGTCGTATACCCTCGCCGTGGTCGGCGTGGGGACTGGCGGGGGCGCCGCGACCGGCGGCCACACGGTCTCGCTGGTGAGCGTGAGCCAGAAGGACGGCGTCGCGATGTGCACGATCGAGGTCGACGGCACCACGTACGCCGACAAGAAAGAGGGCGACACCTTCAGCACCGGCTGGGGCGACGTCAAGATCGTGAGCATCAACGTCGGCGCCCAGTCGGTCGTCATCCTGCACGGCGACCAGACCCTGACGCTGTACGTGGGCACAGTGCTGACGAAGTAGGCGTGGCGGCGCGGGGCGCGCCGCGTGAAGCAGAAGGCGGCGGGGCGGCCGTGAGGCCGCCCCGCCGCCTTCTGTGGCCCGGCACCGCCTCGGGGTCTTTGCCAGCGTGGCGGCGGCTCTGTATCGTTGCCGCATGGACAGATTGCGGATGCTCACTGCCGGGGAATCGCACGGGCCGCAGCTCACGGCCATCCTCGACGGCTGCCCCGCCGGGCTGGCCGTCTCTCGTGCCGACATCGACGCTCAGCTCGCGCGTCGCCAGAAGGGGTACGGGCGGGGGCCCCGGCAGGCGATCGAGCAGGACCGCGTCGAGATCGTCGGCGGCGTGCGCCACGGACGGACGACGGGGGCGCCCGTCGCCCTCGTCATCCGCAACCGTGACGCGGCGAACTGGGGCGATGTGCTGACGGCCGACGCTCCCTCGGCGCCGGGCGGCGCCGAGGGAGCGTCCGCCGGGACCGTCGAGAGCGCCGATGTCGGCGCCGGGGCGCGGCCCGTGACCGTGCCGCGCCCCGGACACGCCGACCTGGGCGGCGCCCTCCTCTACGACCACACCGACATCCGCGACGTGATCGAGCGTGCCAGCGCCCGCGAGACCGCCGCGCGCG
>JAKPOQ010000058.1 GCA_029547745.1 Actinomycetes bacterium | reverse complement strand
TCGACTCCCCGAACGGCAAGCTCTACCGTTCGTTCACGGTCGGGGAGCCGTTCGTGAGCGCCGACGCCATCGTGCAGGTCGGCGTGCTCAAGACACACCAGCTCATGCGCCTCACGGGCGGCGTGAAGCTCACGTACGGGTGCATCCCCGGGCTCGGCAAGACGCAGCTCCACGTGCGCGCCTCGCGGCGCGAGGCCTTCGCCGACATGCTGCTCGACCTGCATCTGGCGATGGCGCCGCGTTTCACGATCATCGACGGGATCATCGCCATGGAGGGCCAGGGCCCCGGCAACGGGCAGCCGCGCGAGCTCGGATCACTGTTCGCGGCCCGCGACTGCGTCGCCCTCGACGCCGCCCTCGCCGACCGCGCGGCCCACCGGCGGCGCGACATCTACGTCCTCGCCGCCGCCGAGCGCCGCGGCCTGGTCGACCTCGACGACCCCTACGAGCTCGAAGGGGACCCGATCGAGCCGGCGCTCGACTTCGTCCCCGCCGGCCGGGACTTCCAGTCCCGGCTCCCCCAGAGTCTGCAGCGCGTCGGCCGGCGCCTCATCACGGCGCGGCCGCGGCTGGTCGACCCCGCGGCCTGCATCTCCTGCGGCGACTGCGCGACCATCTGTGGGGCCGAGGCGATCGAGGTGGCGCCGCTGCCTGTGTTCGACGACCGTCGCTGCGTCCGCTGCTTCGCCTGTACCGAGGTCTGCCCGACACGGGCCATCGACACGGTCACGCCGCCCCTGGCCCGCTGGCTCGCGCGTCACTGAGAAGGGGAGGCCGTGCGCGGCGCGAGGGCCACCCAACCCTCGTGGTCGCGCTGCACCGGGACGACCGGACGTCCGCCGAGCAGGCGCGGGCGCAGCCAGTCGCCGGTAGACACGAGTTCGTCCGGCGCCGGCACCGGGGCGTCACGGTCCACGCTGGCGACGGCGATGCCAGCCCCGACGAGGTCGCGCACCACGACGGGGTCGGGGAAGTCGCGCAGCGGCACACGGTAGTCGATGAGGCGCCCGTGCCAGCCCTCGGCCGTCAGGCCGACGCCGGCGGCGGCGCCGATGACGCCGTCGCAGGTGCCGCCGTGACCCGAGAGATGGACGCCCTCGGCCGCCGCCCAGGCGTCGGCCTGCGTCACGACGGCGACCGCGGCACGGGCGCCCAGAGCCGCCAGCGCGACCAGCGCGGGGCTCCCTTCCCAGGCGACGCACACCCCGGGGTCACTCCCCGGCAGCCGATGGCGCTCGACGTGCGCGCCGGCGCGGCTCACGAGCTCGGCGATCACGCCCTGATCGGCGTCAGGACGCCGCGGCCAGCGCGAGGGATCCACTTCGAGGACGCAGACGGCGCTGCTGTTGTGGGACGTGTATGGGACGTCCGGGTGGACACACAGTTGCTGGCGGACGACACCCCACGAGCGGACGCCGGCCGGCAGGTCCTCGGTGAACCACCGCCCGACCTTGCCGGTGCCCCTGTCGGCGTCGCGATTGTCGGTATCGTCGAAGGCGACGTAGACCCGTGGCCACGCGCCGTTACCGAGCTTCGTCATCGCACCCCTTTCAGCAGCCGGACGTCTTTCGTAACCGTGGCCGGCACCTCGCGTGGCAAGTCGGGGCGGCGCCGCGGCCCCCGGGCGGCCACAAGCCAAACGAGGGCCACGGCGACGGCGGCCACGGCGAAGACGAGCCACGGCGACGTCGTCGGCGTCTCGTCGACCACGCCGCCACCGCCGCCGGAGCCTTGCCCTGCGCCCTCGCCACCCGACGCGACGCGTACCGGCACACCCGTGATGACCGACGACGAGCCATCGGCAGCCTCCTCGGCGGTGGTGCCCACCAAAGACCCGCCGGCGCCCCCGCTTCCTCCGGAGCCGCTGCCGGAGCCGCCGCCGAAGCCGCTGCCGGAGCCGCCGCCAGAGCCTTGGCCGCCCCCGGTCGCGACGGTCGCCGTCGACGAGCCCGCAGCCCCGCCCATGTACGCGCCACCGGCCCTGCCCGCCACCACCCTGCGCCAGCCGATCTGCACCGCGTCAACGCGAGGTGAGGTCGTGCGACGGTCGGCCACCAGCGTCACACGATACTGCAGGCGCTTGCCGACGGCGCTCGCGGGCAGCGCCGTGCCGGCGCTGCCCGCGAGCGCCGTCCAGGCGCCGTCGTCCACTCGATACGAGAGGACGACGCCAGTGCCGACCGGGGCCTCGCCGGTCCAGCCGAGGCTGAGGAAGCGCTTCTTCTCGTCCCCGCGCCCCATGTCGAGCGGCCGTGAGGTGAGCGAGGCTTGCGCCGGCAGACCGACGGCGACGAAGCGCGCATAGCCGCTGTCTGCCACGAGCAGTGTGCCGTCGGGCGCCGGCGTCACCATCCGCGGCTCGGGCGCATCCGTCGCACTCGTCCCTTCCGGCGGGTCGATCGCGGCGAGGTCGTAGCTCGTCACGACCTCGCCGCTCGCGTCCACGCGGACCACGAGTCCGTTGCCGGTGTCGGCGATCAGCGTGGTGCCGTCGCTGAGACGCTCGGCGTACGTCGGGTCCTGAAGGCGCCCAGCGCTCGGCCTTCCCGCGTGGCCGACGACGCCGAAGCGCCAGACGATGCGACCGGCGCGGTCGACCTCGTAGACGGCATGGGCGTCGGCGTCGGTGATGAGCGTATGCCGGGCCTCCCCGGGCAGGCGCTGCGGCGAACGAGGCTTCAGCAACTGGCCGGGCGCGCTCCCGGGCACTCCGGGCGTGCCGTACTGCCACACGATGCTGTCCGCCGTGAACCCGTGCTGTGGCGCTCCCGCCCGATAGTCGGCCCAGCGCACCTCGATCACACGGTGACCGCCCAGGTTGTCGGCGATGAGCACCGTGTCGTCCGGCGTGTACGAGGCCCAATAGGGGTCGGAAAGACGATCGACGCCCAGCCCGGGGTCACCGACGACCCCGTACTGCCAGACGATCCGCTTTTCCTCGTCGACCGCGAACACGCGCGCCGCGTCACGGTCGGCGATGAGGGTCAGCTCCCGTCCGTCGCGGACGAACCGGTCTGCGCAGAACGGCTTTCCAAGCTGGGGGTCGTCCGAGACCCGGTATGACCACTCCTCGTTCCCGTCCTCGTCCACCACGGCGATAAAGGCGCTCGCGTCGCCTACTCCCAGGCGACGGTTGACGAGCAGCAACTTCCCGCCGCCAAGGGGCCTGATGCAGCGCGGGTCCACAGCGAGGGGGTCCATCCCCCGGTAGATCGGGGACGATGCATCAAGCGCCCACGACACGATGGGCCCCAGACGGACCGACTGATCGCTCTCGCCGGCGACGGTCACCCCGTGGTCCAGGTCCAGGATCGTGAACGGGCGCCCGCCGGTCCCCTCCCACCACACCGACGTGGCCACGGCCCCAGCCGCGGGCGCAAGACCAGCAAGCGCCGTGAACGCCGCGACCGTGGTCGCGAGGAGGACCGCGAGCGGCGCGAGGATCCGCAACGGACCGGATACAGCCCAGCAACGCCGGCGCACCATGGCTCGACGCGAGGTCACCGGTCCGCTCCTCCGGCGTCGTCGCGAGGCGCGAGCAGCGGCACCTTGCGCAACTCACGGACGAGGTAGAAGCCCAGGAGGCCGCCCACGGCCCCGAACGCTGCGTGTGTGGTCGCGGCGTAGCCGAGACCCCACGCCAGGAACCCGAGGGGCAACTCCAGAAGCAACCCGACGGCCACGGCAGAGCACAGTTTCCCGAGGTTGACGAAAGCGCCTGCCACGAGCAGGGCCGACCGGCGTTCCAGCGCACCGGGGATGAGCATGAGGAACACGTCCACCGTGACGCCCATGGCCAGGTACTTGATCCAGGTGATCAGCGGCACCTGGCCGAGGCCGAACACCACGGCGAGCACGCCCGCGACAAGCCCGATGAGCGTCGCCGCGCCACGACGGCCGATCAGGCCGGCGCCGACGACGAAGAGCGCGACGATGACCACGCCGCTGTGCCCAGGCACGTGCAGAGGGATGCGCATGAAGCTCTTCGCCAGCACGACCAAGTCAGCCACGATTGCGACGAGCAGCAAATCGCGCAGGGTAAGCGACCAGATGAGTCTGTCACTCGACGACGCGGAGTTGCGTGACATCGCGCACCCTGTCCCGCCAATCGAGGTCCGGGGACACCACCTTGAGCGTCCCCCTGTCGGTGAAATCGAGGATAAGCTCGTCGTTGATCTGGACGCTCCTCAGCGTCAGGCGCCCGTCGTCGCGCAGGCCCATGCCACGCACCTCGAGTCGCGAAAACCCGTCGATCCCGACCGCCTCGAGCACGGCCCGCACGCTCGGGCCGCGTTGCTCCTTGCCGTACGAGGTGATCGTCCTCTGCGGGAGCCGGCTGAGCTCAGCCGGCGTGAAGCGACGCACCACCCGGCCATGGCGGACCACCTCGACGACGTAAGCGGGCGGGCCGGCGGCGTCGGCGCCGGGCGGCGCTCCCGCGCCGCCCGGCGTACTCACGCCGCCGGCCGCCCGCCACTCCACGAGCCAGGCGAGGGCGACCACGGCGACGAGCGCGGACGCGGCCAGCGCTACGCGCCGCCGCGTCCGCCCCGTCGCCCCGCGGTCGTCCTCCTGCCCGGCTCGTGACGGCATCGGCCCTCCGTCGCGACTACCTGACCGTCACGTAGCGCGCCGAGGATGTGGTCGCGGCGTGTTGCGCGTCCGACGGATGGTAGGCGACCAGCTTCCACTTGCCCGCCGACGGCAGCGCGAACGTCGCCCGATACTGCGTGTAGGTGGGCTTGCTCACGTTCCGCGCATGCACGGTCTTCTTGAGCTTCCATGACCCGGACACGCGCTTGTAGCACTTGATGCGGACCGTCCACGCCCCTCCGGCGTGGCGAGGCTTCATGGTCCCAGACGAGAGGAACTTCGCCCCATGCCGCACGGCCTTGGGCGCACTCGGTCGGCCCAGGCACACCCGGGGCACGATCTGCACGTTCTTGCTCATGCCCGCCGCGTACAGTCCGCTGCCGTCATAGCGCAGCCGGTACCACGTCCGCCGCGTGAGGTCGTTCGTGGCCACCACTGTGCCGGCGGCGTATGGGTCGCCCGACACGTCAGTGACGGTTCGCCACGTCACGCCCTTGTCGACCGAGCGCTCGAGATGGCCGACAGCGTCGACGATGGGGTCGCCGCCGATGTCCTTGATACTCCAGTCGAGCGCCGCCGTGCCCAACCACCCGACCACGGCCTTGACGGGGATGAGCATGACGACGCTCTCGCTCTTAGGCGTCGCCGTGACCTCGTTCGACCGCGGCCCGTAGTTGGTCGCCGCGTCCACAGCCCGTACGCAGTAGGAGTACCGCGTGCCGATGGTTCCCGTCGCGTCGACGTACGAGGTCTGGTCCGTCGTCGCGATCGCGACAGGCGCCGACGTGTACGCGGTCGCGCCGCCGATCGGCGTGGGGTCCGCCCAGCGGTAGACGACGTAGCCGCTCAGGTCCGAACCGCCGTCGTCCGTGGCCGGCGTCCACTGGAGACTCACCTGGCCCGCGCCCTCTTCAGCGCTCAGCACGCCCGGCGCCGTGGGCGCGGTCTGGTCGTCGGTGCCGTAGGCGATGTCCACGTCCGCGGTGCCGCCGGTGAAGCTCGTCGCCGCGCTCGGCCAAACGTCACTTTGCAGTCGCACGTCGAACCCCGCGTCGACGGGGACGGCGAGCCTGAAGTCGCCGGCCGCCCCGGTGGGGCCGTAGTCCTCGTCGTCGACGGCGCCGTTCGCATCGTCGTCGCACAGGTTCGGCTCCGTGCGCTGCAGCGCCCACACCGTGCCCAGGCCGCCGGCCACTGCGTCCGCGCGTTTCCCGCCTGACTGCCCCGTGGCGGTCCCATTGTGGACCCAGAAGCCCCGGACGGGAGCGCCTGTCAGGTCTCCCCTCATGTCGAGGACGGTCACGGCCGGGGCATCGGAACCGTTGAGGGTAGAACCCGACGCGCCGGTCGAGAGCGAGACGAGCACGTAGTACGCGCCGCTCTTCGTGACGTCGGCGAACTTGACGAAGAACCACGGGCTCTGGGTGATCTTCCCGTCCGCATCGGTCGTGACGGTGGGGAAGTTCGCCCACTCGTCGCGCTCCTGCACCCACTGCCCGCTGGCGGCGTTCCAGATGAAGCCCCGGTTGTTGCTCCCTTGGGGAGTCGGCGAGGGGCTGAAGCGGACCTTGACGTAGTACTCAGTGTTCGGTTGCAGGGTCGACGGATCAGCGCTCGGCGAGGCCGCGAAGCGCATCGCCGTCACCGTATGGTCGTTGGCGACGTACAGCGGCATGTCGTTGGCGATGGGCCCGCCGGTGAACGTACCAGCCGCCAGTGCCGCTGGCGCGGCGACCGCCAGGACGACGAACGCGCAGACGAGCGCGAGTGCGCTCCTCACGGCACGTCTGACGAGCATTGGTGACGACTCGTTCATCCTCTCCTCCTTGGTGCTCTCGCCCTTCGCGGGCGCTCGGGGACGGCGCGAGCTAGGCGCTCAGCGCGGTGACGACGCCGGTAGGACCGGCGTCGTAGCCCGCGAGGCGCCCGACCTCGCGCCGGAAACGCGCCGACGACAGGTGCTCGACGAGCGGCTGCACGAGGGGCGCCTCGAACACCTCCGTCGGCATCACAAGGTCGTACTGCTCGTCGAACAGCGGGATCGTCTCGAGACCGAAACCCCGACCGGCGGCCTGCAGGGCCACGGCAGCGTCGGCCCGGCCCTCGGCCACCTCGCGGGCCGCATCCGCATGACCGCTGACCTCATGCCGGTATCCGCACAGTGCCGCGGGATCGAGCGACCTGGCTGCCAGCTCTCTGTCGATCCACACCCGCGTCCCGGACCCCGCATTGCGGTTCACGAAGCGGGCGCCACTGCTGACGACGTCGGCCAGCGAGCCCAACGACAGCGGGTTGCCCGGCGCCACCACCAGACACTGCTGCCGGCGCGCCAGGGTGACGAGCACGAGGGCGCGGCCGGGGAACAGCCTCCGGGCATAGGGCGTGTTGGCCTCGCCGGTCTCGGCGTCGATGAGATGGCAGCCGGCGGCGTGCCCCAACCCGTGCCGCAGGGCGATGAGCCCCTCGAGACTGCCGAGGCGGATCGTCAGCACGTCCGGCTTGTGTGGGTCGGCGCGCACCTCGTCGGCCAGGAGGTCGAGCGCCAGGTCGTCGCTGCCGACGATCACGATGAGGTCGCCCTCGTCCTCGTCGGGAAGCACCATGAGGTCGACGGCATACGCACGCGCGGTGGCGGCGTAGAACTTCTCGACGTATCCCTTGGTGGGGCGTGAGGCGATGAGTGCGATAAGGCCCGCCCGTTCGAGGGCGAGAACGTGGTGGCGGATCCAGGCGGGGTGTTTGCCGAACCGCTCGCCGAGCTGCGTCAGCGTCGCCGGCCGCGCCATCAGGACACGGAGGATCGCCCGGCGGTCGTCGTTCGCGAGCGCCTTGAGCTGGTCGACGCCCTCGATGTGACGCAGGTCGTCCACAAGCCAGACGCTAGGGGAATCCTAAGGGCGTGTCAATCTGCGGACGCCGCGCCGCGACGGAGTCGCGACACGGCCAGAGAGACACCGCCGGGATGCTGGAAGACTACACGGAACAGAAAGGCTGCGCCTGCGGCACGTTCCCGGCGGGAGGAACGGACCCGCCGGAAGGGGCGACGCTGACGGTGAAGACGACGACCTCCGGGCGGCAGAAGGCGCGGAAGGGCAGCAGACTGGCGCCGACGCCCCGGGTCACGTAGAGCCGACGACCGTCGACCTCGTACTCGCCCTCCGCGAAGCGGGCGCCGAGGTCGCTCAGCATGATCCGGCGCCCAGGCAGCGGCAGACAGATCTGGCCGCCATGCGTGTCGCCGGCGAACGCCATGGCGAAATCGCCCGGCGCCGCCCCCATGGCGACATCGGCGTGATGCGTGAGGAGCAGGCGCAGCACGCCGGGCCGCCGGTCGAGCCGGGCGAGGACGGCGGGCAGGTCATCGTGGCCACTGCCGTCGTCGACTCCGCAGATCTGCACCAGCCCGGCACCGCGGGCGACCGTCGCGGCGTCGTTCACGAGCACGCGCACGCCGCAGGCCTCGAGGTCCGCAGGGTCGGTGGGCCGCACGAACGGCGCCTTGCTGTCGCCGTGGTCATGGTTGCCGAGGACGGCGAACACCCCGAGCGGCGCCCTGAGACGGGCGAGCTGGCGCCGGAACCCGGCCGCAGGCCGCGGGCCCGGCGCCAGGTCGCCGGTGATGACGATGAGGTCGGGTCCCGCCGCCAGGGTCAGGTCGACCGCCTTGCGCATGGCGCACAGGTTGAGGCTGGGCTGAAAGCCGGCATGGAAGTCCGAGAGGTGGACGACGACGAGGCCGTCGAGGTCCGGATGCACGCCCGGCGCCGGCAGGCGCCGGACGACCCGCCGGACCGCCTGGGCCTCGGCGAGCATGTAGACGGTAGCGAGGGCGGCGGCCGCGCCGAGCGCGGCCGCCGCCCTCGTCCACGTCCTCATCGCGGCTTCGCCACCCGGCGCGAGGCCGCCTGCGGCGCTCGCGCCGTCATTCCCCCTCGTCCATCTGCTGACGCAGACGGGCGCGGGTCTCTTCGATCTTGCGCTTGAGCGCCTCTGACTGGTCGGCGGCCGACTCCTTGCCCGCGCCCATCGCGTCCCTGAGCCTGTCGACCTGACCTCGGAGAGGACAACTGCCGCCGCTGCTCAGGGCGTCCCTGAGCCGCTCCCGCGCCTCTTTACCCGTCAAAGGCGTGGCGAAGAGGGCGGTCAAACCACCGATGAGAGCGCCAGCGGCGAACCCGCCGCGCCTTCTGGACTTCTTCTCCCTGGCCTTGCTCACCACGCACCTCCGGTCTCGTCCCCGGCGGGGCTCTCCGCTCGCGGACCGTCCCGCTCATCGGCCGCCTATGGTACCGCAAACCCCGCACGCACCCTCGCGGACCCCCTCCGCCGGCACCCGTCACGGTGGCGCGACGCTCACGACGGCCGCATACGCCCGACAGCCGCGTGCACCCGACGGCCCCCCTACAGCAACTGGGTGCCGTTGATCTCGAGCCCGAACCGGCAGCCCAGCGCCTCGGCCGCCTTGCGGCACATGACCATGCGCTCGAGGAAGATCTCGAAGTACTCCATGAGATGGATCGTCCCAGTGTCGATCTCCATCTGCAGCGTGATCGTCTTCGCCTTGGGGTCGACGGCGAGGAACGAGCGCCGCGTGGCGCTGTTCACGCGGTCGTGGATGTCGTCGGTGGTCGGGTCGATCACCCGCACCCGGCTGCGATGGACGTCCGACTTGTCGGCGAGGATCACCGCCGCCGCCAGCGCGCTCACCGGCTCGCCGTACTCCTCCTCGTGGTTGCCGATGGCGCACATCACCTCGACGACCTCGTCGGGCGGCATGCCGAGGCGCTCCAAGACGCGCTGGGCGATGAGCGCCGCGGCGATGCCGTGGTCGAGCCGACTGATGCCGTTGCCGATGTCGTGCAGGTAGCCCGCGACGGCGGCCAACTCCGCCTCACGTCGCGGGCGCCCCAGTCGAAGGAGGACGTTCTGGGCGATGTCCGCGACCAGGCCGGCGTGCCGGGGGCCGTGCTCCGTGTATCCCAGGACGGCCAGGTTCTCGTCGGCCTTGCGCACGAACTGGCGCACCTCGTCGTCGTGACGTACGTCCTCGACGGTGATGGCCTGGGGCGTCGGCGGCGAGGCTTCCGCCGTCTCGCGATCGGTCATGTCGCCTACCTTACCTGGAAGCCGGCCAGCGTATCATCGAGCGGCACGGGGACGACGTCCACGCCCGTCACCGAGGCACCGGAGGGACCGACGTCGCACCAGGCGACCATCTCGTCGACGGCGCGCGCCTCGCCCTGAAGGTGCGCCTCGACCGAGCCGTCGGCCAGGTTGCGCACCCAGCCGGACAGGCCGAGACGCTCGGCCTCGGTGCGTGTGGAGGCCCTGTACCAGACGCCCTGGACGTGTCCGTGGACGCGCACCCGGACGGCCTTCACGGCCCCACCTCGTCCCAGCGCGGCGCCCGCGGACCCTCGTCCCCGGGTCCGTCGCTCGCATCGTCCTCGTGGTCGCGCGACCACGCGTCCCGCTGGCGCGCCCCCACGAGCGGGACGAAGCGGCAGTGGAGGGTACGTTCGACACGCACGTCGCCGTCACGGCGCTCGTACACGGTCAGCACCTGCTCGCCGTGCGTCGGACCGAGTGGGATCACCAAGCGGCCGCCCTCGGCGAGCTGGTCGATCAGCGCCGGCGGGACCTCCGCCGCAGCGGCGGCGACCATGATGCCGTCATACGGGGCGTGCTCCGGCCATCCCGCCGTGCCGTCGCCGGCGAGCACCTGCACGTTCCTGTAGCCGAGCTTGGTCAACCTCTCTCTCGCCTGCTCGGCCAGCGCCGGGATGCGCTCGACCGCGAACACGTCGCCGGCCAACTCGGCGAGGACCGCCGACTGGTAGCCCGAACCCGCGCCGATGTCGAGGACACGACTGCGGACGTTCACGTGCAACAGCTCGGTCATGCGCGCGACCATGAACGGCTGCGAGATCGTCTGCCCGAAGCCGATCGGCAGCGGGGTGTCGTCGTAGGCGGCGTGTCGCAGGTCGTCGGAGACGAAGAGATGGCGCGGCACGGCGCGCATGGCGGCGAGCACGTCGCGGTCGCGGACGCCGCGCCGCACGAGCTGGTCTTCGACCATGCGTGCGCGGCGCGCGGCGTAGTCGTCCGCGCCGCCGGCGTTCTGCGCCGCGCCACCCGCGTTCTGCGCCTCGCCGCCCACGTTCTGCTCCTCGCCGCCCATATCTCCTTCATACCCGCTGCTCGCGCAGACGACGGTACTTTCGCCGTCGCTGCATCCGTTGCCGAACCTCCATGACTACGGCCACGACGAAGACGGCGTAGCCGGCGGGCCCCCACATGATGGCCAGGGCGGTACCACCGAAGACGAGCAGGTCCTCGCCGAGACTCAGCATGGGGACGACGGCCTCGCTGGTCGTCGAGCGCGGGCGAGTCTCGTGCTTCGAACGCGACGCGAACCACGCGGCGGCGGCTCCTACCGCGACGCCGACGGCGACCCCTGCGGCGCCGTGGCCGACCATGGCTCCGCCGGCCACGGCGCCGCAGACGATCCGATAGGGCGTCGTCAGGCGATGCTGCAGCCGGTCGACCTTCGGGACCTTGTCGAAAGCCGACTCGAAGATGGCGAGAAGGACGAAGGCGACGACGGCCGCCCAATGTCCAAGGAAGGCGAAGGTGCCGTTGCACTCGGCGCCCCACCCGAGGTTCGACATCACGGCGATGATGGCCAGCGTCAGCGACGGCCTGAACCCGACCGCACTCCCGAGCCCCAGCATGCGCCCGATGTCACCGAGCCAGCTCACGACTGTCCCGCCATGACGGGATTATACGTTCGACCGGGGAACTTCCCGCGCTGCCCCGCGCCGGCTCATCGGTATGTCGGGCGCCGCCGACGGCTTTCAGTGGCGCGTGGCCGCCGCGACGGACGCACGCCTGGGGAGGCTACTACCCGCAACGCCGCCAACGAACAACGGCGCCTGCGACGGACGCGCACCCGTGGGCGCTACGCCTCCCGGGCGTACTTCGCCCGCCCTTCCTCATACAGGTCGCCGCCATGGCAGTCGTTGACGACGATGGCGGGGAAGTCGACGACCTCGAGGCGGGCGACGGCCTCGGCTCCCAGCTCGGGCCAAGCGATGACCTCGTTGGCGGTGATGCGCTGGGCGAGCAAGGCGCCGGCGCCGCCGGTCGCGGCGAAGTAGACCGCCGTCTCGTCGACCATGGCCTGCTTCACCTCAGCCGACCGCAGGCCCTTGCCGATCATCCCCTTCAGCCCGTGCCGCATGAGCACCGGCGCATAGGCGTCCATGCGCCCGCTCGTCGTGGGGCCGGCTGAACCGATCGGCCTGCCCGGCTTCGCCGGCGACGGTCCCATGTAGTAGATGACCGCCCCCTTGAGGTCGAACGGCAGGGGCTCACCGGCCTCGATCAGGGCGACGAGCCGTTTGTGGGCGGCGTCGCGCGCCTGGTAGACGACGCCGGTGATCTCCACGGCGTCGCCCGCGTACAGGTCCCTCACGACTTCGTCGGTGAGGGGCGTGGTGATCTTCTTGACAGCCATCTTCTCTCCCCTCTCAGAGCGTGACCGACTTGTGCCGCTGGGCGTGACACTGCACGTTGACCGCCATCGGCATGCTGGCGATGTGGCAGGGCATCTCTTCGATGAAGACGGCGAGACAGGTCGTGCGGCCGCCGAGGCCCTGGGGGCCGATGCCGAGCGCGTTGATCCGCGCGAGCAGCTCGGCCTCCATCGCCGCGATCCGCGAGTCCGGATGGACCGAGCCGATCTCGCGCAGCAGCGCCTTCTTGGCGAGGAGCGTGACCGCCTCGATGGTCCCGCCGATGCCGACCCCGATCACGACCGGCGGGCACGGGTTCGAGCCGGCGCGGCTGACGGTGTCGACCACCGCCTGGCTCATGCCGGCCCAGCCCTGCGCCGGCTTGAGCATGTTGAGGGTACTCATGTTCTCGGCACCGCCGCCCTTGGCCATCATCGTGATCTTGAACCTGTCGCCGGGGACCACCGTCGTGTGGACGATCGCCGGGGTGTTGTCCTTGGTGTTGCGGCGGGCATGGGCCGGTTCCTCGACGACCGACTTGCGCAGGTAGCCCTCCTGGTAACCCCGGCGCACGCCCTCGTCGATCGCCGCCCCAAGGTCGCCGCCCACGAGGTTGACGTCCTGGCCGAGCTCGACGAAGAAGACGGCGAGGCCCGTGTCCTGACAGATCGGCACCCGGTCACGGGCGGCGATGTCGGCGTTCTCGAGGAGCTGCTTCAGCACCTCGACGCCGACCGGCGACTCCTCCGTTTTCTTCGCTCGCTCGAGCGCCTCGTAGACGTCCCGCGGAAGGTCGTAGTTAGCCGTGATGCACAGGTCTTTGACCGCCTCGGTGACCGTGCCCACGTCGAGCTCACGTACTGGGCTCACTCCGGACTCCTTTCGTCGTCTCCTGGTCCCGATGGGTCGCCCAGTCGCCGTCGCCACATGCGGCGCCGGTCGCGGGCGACCATGGCGTGCGTACCCGTGAGTCTAGCCCCGATGGGCTCACGCAGCCACGTTCGTCGCCACTCGGCTCCCGCAGTCCTTGCCCCTCACCGGTCATACCGACGCTGTTCTCGCCCGATGCGCGAACCCGTATACTTGGCAGCGGAGGAGCCGTGCTGCCGCTGAAGGACACTGTCCAGGCCAGGTCGTTCGCGATCGTCAACTGGACGCTCATCGTGGTCAACGTCGTCGCCTTCATGATCCTGCTCACTCTGGGCAGGTCGGCACAGGAGTTCGTCACCACCTTCGGCCTCGTCCCGGCGCGACTGCTGGACCATCTCGGCCTGTCGCAGCTGCTGACCGTCGTGACTTCGATGTTCCTGCACGGCGGCTGGGCCCACATCTTCGGGAACATGCTCGCCCTCTACATCTTCGGCGACAACGTCGAGGACCGCATGGGTCACGGTCGCTACCTCCTCTTCTACATGCTCTGCGGGATCGCTGCCGCGGCCGTCCACATCGCCTTCAACCAGGACTCAGCGGTGCCCACGATCGGGGCCAGCGGAGCGATCAGCGGCGTCCTCGCCGCCTACCTTCTCCTCTTTCCCCGCGCCCGGGTGATCTCGCTCGTGCCGGTGTTCTTCCTGCCGCTCCTCATGGAGATCCCGGCCGTCATCTATCTGGGCGTCTGGTTCCTGTCGCAGCTCCTCAACGGCGTCCTCACGGTCGTCGCCAGCGCCGAGGCGTTCGGGGGCGTCGCCTACTGGGCACACATCGGAGGCTTCGCCGCCGGACTGTTGCTGGTGCGACCGTTCACCGCCGGCCGCAACGTGCGGGCCATGTACGCCGACGAGTACTTCCCCTGGTAATCCCCGTCCTGCGAGGTCGACATGGATTGGCTCTCCCTCTTCTGGATCTTCATCATCATCGCCTCGTTGCAGCCGGTCGTGCGCCAGAAGATGCTCAGCATGGAACGACTGCGCGTCCTCGGTCGTCTGGAGCGAGAGAGGAACAGCCGCGCTATCGCCCTCATCCACCGCCAGGAGACGATGAGCTTCCTCGGCTTCCCATTGCTGCGCTACATCGACATCAACGACTCCGAGGAGATCCTGCGCGCCATCAAGATGACCGACGACGACGTCCCGATCGACCTGATCGTCCACACCCCCGGAGGTCTCGTGCTCGCCGCCGAGCAGATCGCTCGCGCCTTGAAAGCCCATCCGGCGAAGGTCACCGTCTTTGTGCCGCACTATGCCATGTCCGGCGGCACGCTCGTCGCCTTCGGCGCCGACGAGATCGTCATGGACAGCAACGCCGTCCTCGGGCCGGTCGACCCCCAGTTGGGGCAGGAGCCCGCAGCCTCGATCCTCAAGGTGGTGGCCCAGAAGCCTATCGCCGAGATCGACGACGAGACCCTGATCAAGGCCGACATCGCCGAAAAGGCCATGCGCCAGCTCAAGACGACGGTGGTCGAACTGCTGGGTGAGCGGATGGACGCCGAACGGGCCGAGAAGACCGCGACCACGCTGTCCTCAGGGGTGTTCACTCACGACTACCCCATCACTGTACGTGAAGCGCGAGAGCTGGGGCTGTCCGTCAACACGGACATGCCCCAGCTCGTCTACCAGATCATGAGCCTCTACCCCCAGGCGGCCCAGCGACGCCCGTCGGTCGAGTACATCCCCGCGCCACGCTCGCGTGATCCGGAGCGCCCCGCCCGGCGACGCTGACGGCGGGGCGCCCCGCGCGGCGACGCTGACGGCGGGGCGCCCCGCGCGGCGACGCTGACGGCGGGGCGCCCCGCGGCGCTCACGGCAGCCCGGCTTACGCCTTGTCGTCCTTGCGGGCGCGCTCGGCCGCCTTCTTGACCAGCTCGGCGGCCATGTCCGCCGTCTTCTGCGCGAGCTCGGAGACCCTTTCAGCCGCCGGCTGCAACGTGTCGATGGCTTTGTCGGCCATCTCGCCGGCATAGTCGCCGGCGCCGCGGGCGGCGGCCTTCATGGCCGCCTTGCTCGGCGCCGGCGCCCGGTCGCCCTCAGGCATCGGGATATAGCCGATCGCCATGGCATCCTGCACCTGGTCGCGGGCCCGCGAGATGATCGCCGTGGCCTCTGCGATCTCTTTCTCGTAGGTGAGGTCCGTGCGCAGGGCGATGCCCTGTTCGATAGCCTTCTTCGCCACCGCCGCGGCCTCGCGCGGGAAGACCTCCCAGTCATCCATGGTCGGCATGATGTAGTCGGGGCGCAGTCCCTTGTCGGCAGCGACCTTGGCGAGCTCCTCCGCGGCGGCGATGCACATCTCGTCGGTGATCGTCTTGGCGCGCACGTCCAGCGTGCCGCGGAAGATGCCGGGGAATCCGAGACTGTTGTTAACCTGGTTCTCGAAGTCCGAACGCCCCGTCGCGACGATGGCGGCGCCCGCCTCCTTGGCGTCCCAGGGCCACATCTCGGGGATCGGGTTGGCGCACAGGAAGACGATGGCGTCGGACGCCATCGCCCTGATCCAGTCCTTGGCGATGGTGTCGGGGCCCTGCTTGCTCAGCGCGATGCAGACGTCGGCGCCCCTGAGCGCCTCGGCGATGCCGCCCTCGCGCTGCTCCTCGTTCGTGATCTGGCAGTACTTCCACTTGTCGACCCATTCGTCCTTGACCGCTTCGATGTCGCCGCGCTTCTTGTTGAGGATGCCCTTGCTGTCGACGACGGTGCAGAGCGCGGGCGTGGCGCCGTAGGCGAAAATGAGCCGGCTGATGGCGACGTTGGCGGCCCCGGAGCCGATGAAGGTGATCCGGACCGCGTCGATCTTCTTGTCGACGACCTTGAGCGCGTTGATGAGACCGGCGAGCGTCACGCAGGCCGTCCCCTGCTGGTCGTCGTGCCACACGGGGATCTCGCACTCGGCGCGCAGCGTGTCGAGGATGCGGAAGCACTTCGGCTGGGCGATGTCCTCGAGGTTGACGCCGCCGAGCCCGGGCTGCACGAGCTTCACGAACTCGATGAACTTGTCAGGGTCCTTCGTGTCGACCATGAGGGGGAAGCCGTCGACCCCGCCCAAGTACTTGTACAGAAGGCTCTTACCCTCCATGACGGGCATGCCGGCCTTGGGGCCGATGTCGCCCATGCCGAGGACGCGGGTGCCGTCGCTGATGACGGCGACGGTGTTCCACTTGTTGGTATGCTCGTAGACCTTCTCGGGGTCGTCCTTGATCTCGAGACAGGGCTTGCTGACGCCCGGCGTGTACCAGATGCCGAAGTCGTTGAAGTCGCGGATGCAGCACTTGAGCGTGGTCTCGATCTTGCCCCGATAGAAGGGATGGAGTTTGGCGGCCTCCTCCATGGGCTGGTAGGCCTTCGCCTTCAGCTCTTCGACGGTGGGCTGGCCCTGTGCGTCCGGCATGGCTTTTCCTCCTGTGTCTTCGCCCCCCGCTGACGGCATCGTGACGGCGTGGTGCGCGGGGCGGCGCATCGTGACGCCGCTGTGGACCCAACGCTAGCACCGGGTGAACAGCAACGGCAACGGGTCGTGGCGGGCCGCGAAGACGAGGCCGGCGCGCGAGGTCGGCCGCCGCGTCCAGCGAGGACGAACATG
>JAKPOQ010000048.1 GCA_029547745.1 Actinomycetes bacterium | reverse complement strand
AGACCGAGACCGGCGCCTGCCTGGCCACGCCGCTGCCCGGCGCCACGGCCATGAAGCCCGGCTCCTGCGCCAAGCCCCTGCCGGGGGTGAAGTTCGAGCTGGTGGACGCCGAGGGCAAGACCCTGCACGGGGCGGCCAGCGGCAACTTGGTGATCACCGACAGCTGGCCGGGCCAGATGCGCACGGTCTATGGCGACCACGAGCGGTTCTTCAACACCTACTTCTCGACCTATGGCGGCAAGTACTTCACTGGCGACGGCTGCCGCCGGGACGAGGACGGCTATTACTGGATCACCGGGCGGGTGGACGACGTGATCAACGTGTCGGGCCACCGGCTGGGCACGGCGGAAATCGAGAGCGCGCTGGTGGGCAATGAGAACGTCGCCGAGGCGGCCGTTGTCGGCTACCCGCACGACGTGAAGGGCCAGGGCATCTATTGCTTCGTGACGCTCAAGGCCGACGTGACCCCCACCGACATCCTGCAGGCGGAGCTGAAGGGCTGGGTGCGCCGGGAGATCGGGCCGTTCGCCGCGCCGGACGTGGTGCAGTTCGCGCCGGGCCTGCCCAAGACCCGGTCGGGCAAGATCATGCGCCGCATCCTGCGCAAGATCGCCGAAGGCGAGTTCGAGGCGTTGGGCGACACCTCGACCCTGGCCGATCCGTCCGTGGTCGAGGACCTCAAAGCGAACAAGCAGTAGCGTCCGGTAGGTGCGCGCGGAGAACCGGCGCACGCAGCACCGGCGCATGCAGAACCGGCGCGCGCAGCACCGGCGCATGGTATGCGCGCTCAGGCGCGGGGGGCCGCCGCAGGCGGCCCCCCGCGCCTTTCCATGCTGACCCCTGCCGACCGCCAAGGCCACAACGGCCAAGCCCGTGCCGCCCGTTCCGCTACCCGCTGCCACCTTGACGGCCAAGCTCGCGCCACCCGACGCGCCGCGCGGGACCCTCCGGCGTGGATGAAACGAAGGCGCGCGGGGGGTAGGCTTTGCTCTGGCGTGCGGCGGTCGGCGTTTCGGCAGCCGTAGGTGCGCCCCGGAACTGCCCAGTGGAACCTACGGAGGGAGGCGGCACTCCGCCATGAGCACACGCAACCTGGACAGGCTCTTCGATCCCAAGACGATCGCCGTCATCGGCGCTTCGAACAAGAAGGGCTCAGTCGGCTACATCTTGCTGCGTAACCTCATCGGCGCCGAGTACGAGGGCGTCGTCTATCCCGTGAACCCTTCGTCGCCGGCGGTCCAGGGCATCCAGGCCTACGCGTCGATCAGCCAAGTGCCGCGCAAGATCGACCTCGCCGTCATCGCCGTGCCCGCCAGATCTGTTCCCGACACGGTACGTGAGTGCGGCGAGGCCGGCGTGTCGAGCGCCGTCATCGTCAGCTCAGGCTTTCGCGAGGTCGGACCCGAGGGCCGCAAGCTCGAGGACCAGGTCCACTCCATCGCCGAGTCGTACGGCCTGCGGGTCGTCGGTCCCAACTGCCTCGGCTACATCCGACCCGCCAGCAACCTCAACGTGACCTTCGCCCATGTCACACCGCCCGAAGGGCGCATCGCCTTCTTCAGCCAGTCGGGGGCTCTTGGCACAGCGATCCTCGACTGGGCCGCAGCCAACAAAGTCGGGTTCTCGGCTTTCGTCAGCGTGGGCTCGATGTCCGACGTGGACTTCGGCGACCTCATCGACTACTTCGGCGCCGACCCACACACGAGCTCGATCATCCTGTACATCGAGTCCATAAACGAGGCGCGGCACTTCATGAGTGCAGCGCGCCACTTCGCCAAGACCAAGCCGATCATCGTCGTGAAGAGCGGCCGCTTCGCGCGCAGTGCTTTGGCGGCCGCGTCGCACACCGGAGCCATCGCCGGCGACGACACGCTGTACAGCGCCGTCTTTCGCCGCGCAGGCATCGTCCGCGTGGACGAGATCGAAGACATGTTCAACTCGGCGGAGATCCTGTCGCGCGTGACCAGCCCACGCGGTCCCCGACTCGGTATCGTGACCAACGCCGGCGGACCGGGCGTGATGGCCTGCGATCGCCTGCTCTCGCTGGGCGGCGAGCTGGCGGAGCTCTCGTCGGACACCGACGAGCGGCTCAGGGCCTACCTGCCCGGATTCGCTGCCCGGGGCAACCCGGTCGACGTCGGCGGCGACGCCGACGCCATGCGCTACGCGACCGCGACCGCGGCCCTCATGGAGGATCCGGGATGCGACGGCGTCCTCGCCATTCTCACGCCGCAGGCCATGAGCGACCCCACGACGACGGCCCTGGAACTCGTCAAGGTAGCCAAGGAGCACCCCGGCAAACCACTGCTGACCTCGTTCATGGGCGAGATCAAGGTCGCCGAGGGACTGCGCATCTTTCACGAGGAACATGTCCCCACCTTCGACACGCCCGAGGACGCCGTGCGGGCGTACCTCTACATGTACGACTACACGAAGAACCTCACCAACCTTTATGAGACCCCGGCCGACATCCTGCCCGATTTCAGGCCTGACAGGAACAGGGTGAAGAAGATCTTCCTCGAGGTGGCGAAGGCAAAGCGATCCATCCTTAGCGAGTACGAAGCCAAGCAGGTCCTCGCCGCCTACGACATCTGCGCCGTGAAGACGCTGATCGCGACGACGCCGGAGGAGTGCTCCAAAGCGGCCGAGGAGATCGGCTTTCCGGTAGCGATCAAGATCTACAGCCACGACATCACGCACAAGAGCGACGTCGGCGGGGTCGCCCTGAACGTGCGCTCCGCGCCCGAGGCGGCGAACCAGTTCACGAAGATCGTGAACCGCGTGAAGGCGGCACGGCCTGAAGCCGAGATCATCGGCGTCACCGTGCAGGAGATGTCGCGCGGCGGCTACGAGGTCATCATCGGTTCGAAGAAGGACCTGACCTTCGGGCCGGCACTGATGTTCGGCATGGGCGGCACGGGCGTCGAGCTCTATCGCGATGTCGCCGTCGACTTCCCGCCCCTCAACCAGGCCCTGGCCGAGGCGATGATCGACAACACCAAGGTCTCACAACTGCTGCGCGGCTACCGCGGCAGACCCGCCGTCGACCTTGTCGGACTCCAGCAGGCGCTCGTCAAGTTCAGCTACCTGCTCGTCGACTTCCCCGAGATCGTCGAGATGGACGCCAACCCGGTCCAGGTGCGACCCGATGGCCTCTGCGTTCTGGACGCGCGCATCGTCATCGAGCCCAAGGAGGTGCGCAAGATCATCCTGCCGGGCGCCCACCTGATGATCTCGATGTATCCCAGCAAGTATCAGTGGGAGACGTCGCTCAATGGCGAGAAGGTGACCATGCGCCCTATCCGCCCCGAGGACGAACCGGCATGGACCGAGATGATCGAATCGCTGTCCCCCGAGACGGCGATGTACCGCTTTTTCGGGCCGGTGCAAGAGATCACCAAGGCGATGCTCGTGCGCTACTGCCACATCGACTACGACCGCGAGATCGCGATCGCCGCATTCTCGCAACCGAAGGGCAAGAAGAAGCCGCAGATGCTGGGCATCGCCCGCTTCACGGTCGAGACGGCGAACCCCGAAGAGGCCGAGTTCGCCATCCTCGTGCGCGACTCGTACCAGCGCAAGGGACTTGGCAGCAAGCTCATGGAGGCGCTCATCCAGGCCGCGCGCGACCGCCACGTGCGCGAGATCTACGGCGACGTGCTCGCCGCCAACACCGGCATGCTGCGCTTCGCCGAGTCGCTCGGTTTCGAGATCCTGCCCGGCAGCGAGCACGACATCCGTCGGGTGGTGCTGCGACTGTAAGCGACGAGGGTGGTGCTGCGGCTGTAAGCGACGAGGAGCGAAGACGGACTGCACACCGGGCGGCGCCGCACGGACAGCGCCAGCGTTTGCGCCGCCCTCGCCCCCGGCGTACACTCCGCCCTTGGTCGCGCTAGGCGGGGAGCCAGCGGTGCCCTGTACCCGCAATCCGCTACAGCGGGGCTGAATCCCCGCCCGAGGGGCCGTCCTGCGAGGCTGTCGGCCGGTGTGCGGCGTCGATGGCCGGGTCCCACGCAATGGAACCCTGCGAACCGCGTCAGGTCCGGGAGGAAGCAGCGCTAAGCAGGCCCTTCCATGTGCCGTGGGGTCGCCTGGCCGGAGCTTGCACCCGGCAAGGACGCTCGGAGGATGCGTTTCGACGGCGGGTGCGCGACCGCTCCTTTCTTGGCTTCCCCGCCCGCCGCGCCGGGCGGTACACTAGCCCTCCGATGCGACGCTCCCTCTATCGTGAATACCGCCCCCAGACGTTCGACGAGCTTGTCGGCCAGGCGCACGTCGCGCGCACGCTCAAGAACGCCGTCGAGACCGGCACCGTGGCCCACGCCTACGTCTTCGCCGGACCGCGCGGCACCGGCAAGACGAGCACGGCGCGCATCCTCGCCAAGGCTCTCAACTGCACGGGGACGCCGGATGCGCCGCGGACGCAGCCGACGGCGCATCCGTGCGGCATATGCGAGCAATGCCGGGCGATCGCCGAAAGCATGTCCCTCGACGTCATCGAGATGGATGCCGCCTCCAACCGGAGCATCGACGACATCCGCGATCTGCGCGACCGGGTCGCCTACGCTCCCGTCGAAGGCCGCTTCAAGGTGTACATCATCGACGAGGTCCACATGCTCACGCGCGAGGCCTTCAACGCGCTGCTCAAGACGCTGGAAGAGCCGCCCGGAAACGTGGTCTTCGTCCTCGCCACGACCGAGCCTCACAAGGTCCCCGAGACGATCCTTTCGCGCTGCCAGCGCTTCGACTTCCGCCGTCCCCAGATCCACGACATCGTCCGCCTGCTAGCACGCATCGTCGAGAGCGAGAACGAGCGCCCGGACGAAGACCGCGGCGGGCCGCCCATCGAGATCCAGGAGGCGGCCCTGCTCGAGATCGCGCGCCACTCACAAGGCGGCTTCCGCGACGCCATCGGAACACTGGAGAAGCTCGCCTCGTACAGCGAGGGCGTCATCCGCCCGGGCGATGTCCTCGAGGCCCTTGGCGTCACCCAGACCGACCTCCTCTTCGAGGTCACCGACATCTGCATGGATCGGCAGACGGGCGAGGCGCTGCGCTTCGTGCAGCGCCTCGCCAACGAAGGCGTCGACTACCCGCAGTTCATCCGTGACCTGATCCGTCACCTGCGCCAGGTCTTCCTGCTGCAACACCTCGAAGAGGCCGCCGACGACGACGCCGCGCTGCGCGTGCTCGGCCAGACAGTCGAACTCGACGACGAGCTCACGCGGCGGCTTCTGCCGCAGGCGCGGCAGATGCATCCGCGCGAGCTCGTCAGGATGATCGAGACCTTCGGCCAGGCGCAGCGCGACATCAAGGACGGCCTCGATCCGCGCCTGCAGCTCGAGCTCGCTCTCGTCAAGATCACGCGGCCCCAGGTCGAGGCCTCGGCCGCGGCCCTCGAGGAGCGCCTGCGACGCCTCGAAGCGAGCCTCGGCCCGACCCGCCACCAACGCGAAGCCGCGCACGTAGGGCCCGCCGCCGGCCCGGCGGCGCAGGCAGCCGGTCCGGCGGCGCAGGCGGCTGCGGCACGGGCAGCGGTGGCAGGTACGGCCGCACCGCCGCAGACGGCCGACGAGGCGCCGCAGACGGCCGACGAGGCCGCGCAGAAGGCGCCAGCCGTTATGCAGCCCGACGCCTCCCCACCCCTCACCATCGACCGCGTCAAGCGCGCCTGGGAGCTCGTCCTTCAGCACGTGCAGACGGTGAACGTCGGCCTCTACGCCTCGCTGCGCGACGCGCGCCCGTCGGCCCTCGCCGGCGACCGTGTCACCGTGACCATGCCGTCCGACTTCGCCCTCAGAAGAGCGCAGGAGGGAGCCAACGTCGACGTCCTCGCGACGGCGTTCGCCGCGACGCTCGGCCGGCCACTCCAGGCCGAGTTCGTCCTCGGTGAATCCCGCGACGAGGCCCGAGGCCCCGCCACGGCGCCCCCTGAGACGCCACTCGACTACACGGAGACGATCAAGCTCACCAAGCAGATGCTCGACGCCGAGGAGCTCGACGAGCCGTGACCCCACCGCGACCCTGACCGTCAGGCCGGCCCACCGTCCCAAGGAGACGCGCCCGCGATGAACCCTCAGTACCAGAAGATGATGAAGCAGGTCCAGGAGATGCAGCGCAAGATGGCCCAGGCCCAGCAGGAGCTCGCCAACGAGACCGTCGAGGCGAGCGCCGGCGGCGGCATGGTCACCGTGGTGATGAGCGGCGCCCTCGAGGTGCGCGAGGTCCGCATCGACCCCGAGGCCGTCGACCCGGACGACGTCGAGATGCTGCAGGACCTCGTCATGGCGGCCGCCAACGAGGCGCTGCGCAGCGCGCAGGACCTTGCGCAGCGCAAGTTGGGCGGCGCCACCGGCGGTCTCGACCTGCCCAACATCCCCGGGATGTTCTGAGCCGCGCGGGCGCGCCTGGGAGGCGCTCCAGCGGCTCAGACGGCCCGCTGACGGCTGCTGGTTCGAGCGGATACGCTCCTGTATACGAGACGATTCTCGTCCACAAGCCCAGTCGCGACCGCAGACGCCGCGCCTCCCGTGAGACAGCCCGCGCTGATGTGGGTGGCGAGCCGAGCCCCCATTGCGCCCCGTGCTCTAGGCGAGTACACTGCGCCCTCGGGAGCTGTTCGCTTCGTCCGTGCGCACGTCCTTGTCGCTGATGAGGCGCGTGCGCATGTTTATGCTACAGGAGTGCATTTGTATTCACCTTCAGTCGACCGCCTGATCAAGGAGCTCGCGCGGCTGCCGGGGATCGGACCGCGCAGCGCGCAGCGCCTCGCGTTCCACATCCTCCGGCAGCCGCGCGAGCAGGTCCTCCCTCTCGCCGAGGCGATCGTCGAGGTCAAGGAGCGCATCGGCTTCTGCCGGCGCTGCTTCAACCTCGCCGAGGGCGAGCTCTGCACCGTGTGCGCCGACGCGCGCCGCGACGAGAGCGTCATCTGCGTCGTCGAGCAGCCGGGCGACATCGTGCCGATCGAGCGCACGGGCGAGTTCCGCGGCCTCTACCACGTGCTCGGCGGGGCGCTCTCGCCCCTCGACGGCGTCGACCCCGAAGACCTGCACATCAACGAGCTCCTCGCGCGCGTCGACGACAGCGTGCACGAGGTGATCCTGGCCACCAACCCCACCATGACCGGCGAGGCGACGGCGATGTACATCGCCGAGCAGCTTCCTCCGCGCGTGCGCGTGACGCGCCTGGCGAGCGGCCTGCCGGTGGGCGGCGACCTCGAATACGCGGACGAGCTCACGCTCGGCCGCGCCTTCGCGGGTCGCCGCAGCCTGCGCCACGAGGAGGAGTGACAGTGACGTCGACCACCAGCACGAAGAAGCCGTCCCTGCACGGGCTCACCGAGATCCGCTGGCACGGGCGCGGCGGCCAGGGCGCGGTGACGGCGGCCAAGATGGTCGCCGAGGTCGCCCTGGGCCAGAACCGCTACTTCCAGGCCTTCCCCGAGTACGGGCCGGAACGGTCCGGAGCCCCCATCGTCGCCTTCACGCGCATCAGCGACGAGCCCATCCAGGTGTACTCCGGGGTCGAGCATCCCGACATCGTCGTCGTGCTCGACCCTTCGTTGCTCAGCATCGTCGACGTGACCAGCGGGGCGCCCGACGACGCCATCGTCCTCGTCAACAGCGACCTGCCGCCGGCCCAGTTGCGTGCCCGTTCGAACCTGCAGGGGCGCCGGCTGTACACGGTCGCAGCGACGAAGATCGCCACCGAGACGATCGGGCGCCCCATCCCCAACACCCCCATGGTCGGCGCCCTCGTGCGCATCACCGGCATGTTCCCCATCGAGGACGTGGTCGAGTTCCTGCGCGCCGACTTCAGCAAGAAGTTCTCCCCCAAGGTCGTCGAGGGCAACATCAAGGCCCTCATGCGTAGCTACGAGGAGGTCCAGGCGGAATGAGCGCGCC
>JAKPOQ010000046.1 GCA_029547745.1 Actinomycetes bacterium | reverse complement strand
GGCGCGCTGCCGATCGACTACTCCGAGGTGACGATCAGCCGGACGATGTTCCGCAACGGCGGGTCCGACTACGCCATCAACGGCACGTCCTGCCGGCTGCTGGACATCCAGGAGTTGCTCTCCGACAGCGGCATCGGCCGGGAGATGCACGTCATCGTCGGCCAGGGTCAACTCGACGCGGTCCTGCGAGCGACCCCCGAGGAGCGCCGCGGCTTCATCGAGGAGGCCGCCGGGGTCCTCAAGCACCGCAAGCGCAAGGAACGCGCGCTGCGCAAACTCGAGACGATGGAGGCCAACCTCACCCGGGTCCAGGACCTCACGACCGAGATCCGCCGCCAGCTCGGCCCATTGGGCCGCCAGGCCGAGACCGCCCGCAAGGCCGGCGTCATCCAAGCCGACGTGCGGGACGCGCGGCTTCGGCTCATCGCCGACGACCTGGTCCAACTCACGGCGACCCTCGAGCAGGAGGTCGCCGACGAGACGGCACTCATCGCCCGGCGCACCGAGGTCGAGACCGCGCTGGCCTCGCTCGGAGCCCGCCTCACCGCGCTTGAGGTCGAGGCCGACGAGACCCGCCCCCAACTGGCCGCCGCCCAGCAACGCTGGTTCGCCCTCACCCGTCTCGTCGAACGGTTCACGTCGACCGCCACGCTGGCGGGGGAGCGCGTTCGCCTGCTTGCCGAGGACGAAGCCGACAACGCCGGCCCGGCGTCCGGGCCTGCCATCCCTCGCGACCCCGACGCGCTGCGCGCCCAGGCGGCCGCCCTGCGCACTGAGCACGAGGAACTTCTCGCCGAGATCGCCGCCGCGACAGCGGCCCTCACCGCCGCCGTCACCGCGCGCACCGAGTCCGAACGCCGGTATGCCGCTGAGCAGCAACGCCTCGCGGCCCTCGTTCGCGCGGCTGCAGACCGCCGTGAAGGCCTAGCCAAACTCGCCGGTCAGGTCGCGGCGAAGGCATCCCGGGTCGAAGCGGGCGAGGCCGAGGTCGGGCGCCTGCAGGCCGGCGTCGGCCAGATCCTCGCTCGATCACTCGAGGCCGAGCGCGAGTTCGCCCGACTCGAGGCGTCGATCGCCGTCGACGAGGAGGGCGAGGAGGGTCTCGACGCGGCATACGAGAAGGCCAATGCCGAGCTGACGGCGTTGCAGGCCGAGCAGGAGCGGTTGCGCGAGCAGGAACGCACCGCCGACCGCGACCGGCAGTCCGCGACGGCGCGCGCCGAGGCGCTGGCCCTGTCCCTCACCCGACGGGACGGCGCGGCCACCCTCCTCGGCTCAGACGGCAACCCGCGCGAGGGCGTCCTCGGAGCGGTGTCGTCGCTCATCGAGGTCGTCGACGGTCATGAGGCAGCGATCGCCGCCGCCCTGGGGTGGGCGGCCGATGCGGTCGCCGTGGCGTCGATCGATGCCGCAGTGGCGGGCGTGGCGGCTTTGCGTGCAGCCGAGAGCGGGCGGGCCGGGATGCTCGTCGGTGCGACCGCGCGACCCGGTGCGTCCGTGAGCCGTGCCGCGCTGCCGGCCGGGGCGCGGTGGGCCGCAGATGTCGTCAGCGCACCGGATGCCATTGCGCCGGCCGTGTACCAATTGCTCGACGGGGTGGCCCTGGTCGCCGATGTCGCAGCCGCCCGAGCGCTCGTCACCGAGGGGATCACTGCGGTGACTCCCGACGGCGACGTCTATGCGCCCGGCTTCGTCGTCGGTGGTGACCGCGGCGCGCCGAGCCTGTTGGAGATGGAGTCCGCGTTGGAGGCGGCTCGCGCCGCTGCTGCCGCCGCCGGACGCGTGGTCGAGCAGGCCAAGTTCGCGCTGGCGGGCGTGCGGGATCGCATCGCCGACGTGCAGGAGCGGGTCGAGGCCAGCCTGGAGCGGCTGCACGAGTCCGATGCCCGGATGAGCGCCGTCGGCGAGCAGTTGGGTCACCTC
>JAKPOQ010000043.1 GCA_029547745.1 Actinomycetes bacterium | reverse complement strand
CGGCGGCGACGCCCTGGGTCCTCGAGCTCGTCAGCGCATCACGCGCCGGGGTCGAAATGGTCCGCATCACGAAGGACGGACTGCGCCTCTCGTCGACCGCCGGCGACGTCGGCCCCGCCGCTGCGGCGGCGGCCATCCCGGCCAGCAACCCCGACGACCCGGCACGGCCCTACCTCGTCGTGGTCGGCGCGACCACGGCCGACCTCGTCTCGTTCGTGCCGCAGCTCACTCCCGAGAACCTCAACGCCGCGGTCGCCGTCGCCCTCGTCGACGGCGACCTCGTCCACCTCCCCTGGCAGGGCGAGTGAGCGCACCGACGACATCGCCCGGCCCGGACCCGGTCGAGGCGCCGGCGGCGCCCGCCGCCGGGAGGACGGCCGTCGTCCCGGTGGACGCGCCGTCGCGCGCGGCGAGGGCGGCCGTGTCGGTGCGCCGCGACGGCCCGCGCGGCGCGCCGGCCACGCGCGGCTTGGCCGCGCGCCGGCCGGCGGCCGCGGCCGCCTACGTCGGCGCGCTCGCCTTCGCCGCCCTCGCCGTGTCCAACCCGATCCAGGTCGCCGCCGTCCTCGCCCTCGTCCTCACCGTGCTGGCCCTGTGCGGGCGCCTGCGCGCGAGCCTGCCGTACGCCCGCGTCGCGCTCGCCGTCGGTCTCTTCCTCGCGGTGCTCAACCCCCTGTTCAGCGGCGGAGGCCTCGACGTGCTGTGGACGGCCGATCTGGGTCCGCTGTCGGTCACCGTGACGACGCAGAGCCTCGTCTACGGGGTGGTCACGGCTATGCGCCTGACGGCCGTCATCCTCGCCTTCGCCCTGTTCACGGTCGCCCTCGACCCGGACGACCAGCTCGGGCTCATGAGCGCGGTCTCGTTCCGTTCCGGCCTCGTCCTTTCCCTCGCGTCGCGCCTCTTTCCCGTTCTCTCCCGTGACGCCGCCCGCATCGCCGACGCTCAACGCTCGCGCGGCGTCGAGCTCGACCGCGGCACACGGCGCCAACGCGTCGCCGCGCGCGTACCGCTGCTCCGTTCCCTGCTGACGCGCAGTCTCGAGCGCGCGGTCGACGTCGCCGCAGCGATGGAGGCGCGCGGCTACGGCGGCGCCCGCCGCTCGCGCTGGGTCCACCGGCGGCCCTGGCGGGCCGCCGACATGGCCCTCGCGGCCGGCGCCGCCGCGGCCGCGCTCGCCCTGCTCGCCGGCCTTGTCACCGGACACGCCGCCTACGACTTCTTCCCCCTGATCGACGACCCGTGGGTCCAGTTGTTGGACATGTGGTGGCTCGTCCTCGTCGTCGCCCTCGTCCTGCCGGTGGGGACGGCGCTGGGAGGGTCGCGCCGATGACCGCGATCGCACGCTTCGAGCAGGTGACCTACACCTACCCCGGGGCGCAGCGTCCCGCCCTGCACGACGTGTCCCTGAACATCGAGCCCGCCGAGGTGATCCTCGTGCTCGGCGGCTCCGGCAGCGGCAAGTCGACGTTGCTGCGCGCCCTGAACGGTCTGGTCCCGCACTTCTACGGGGGCACGTTCGCCGGACGCGTCACCGTGGACGAGTTCGACACGCGCACGGCGCGGCCACACGACCTCGCCCGCCGGGTGGGCCTGGTCTTCCAGGACCCCGAAGACCAGGCCGTCATGACCACCGTCGAGCGCGAGATCGCCTTCGGCCTCGAGAACCTCGGCGTCGACAGCGACGCCATCACCCGCCTCGTCGAGGAGGCGCTCATCTCCCTCGGCCTTTCGCGCCTGCGCCACGCCCCGCTGGCGGAACTCTCCGGAGGCGAGCTCCAGAAGGTCGCCCTCGCCGGAGTCATCGCCACGCAGCCGCACCTTCTGCTCCTCGACGAGCCCACCTCGCAGCTCGACCCCGTGAGCTCCGAGGAGCTGCTCGCCGCCGTGCGCCGACTCTCGGAGGACACAGGCGCCACCATCGTCCTCGCCGAGCACCGCGTGGAGCGTTGCCTGCACCTCGCGACCCGCGTGCTCTACATGGAGGACGGCGCCGTCGCGATCGACGCGCCGCCGCAGGAGTTCGCCGCCTGGGCGCTGCACGGCCACCGCGAACTCCTGCCCCCGGTCGCGCGTCTCTTCGCCGGCAGGCTCAACGGCCGAGCAGAGGCGCATGCCCGCAGCGGGCACTTGCCCTTGACCGTCAAGGACGCCCGCCACATGTTGGATGCTCTGGACGCAGAAAAACCGACGCGACGCGCGAACGACGAGGCGGTCGCGGAAGCGCACGCTTCCGCGACTGCTGACGAGATCGTGCTCGAGACGGAGCGTCTCACGGTCGGGTACGACGGGGAGACGCCCCTCCTCGAGGACGTCGTCCTCCGTCTGCGCCGCGGTGAGCTCGTCGCCTTCATGGGCGAGAACGGGGTCGGGAAGTCGACCCTCGTGCGCCACTTCAACGGCCTCCTCACCCCGCGGCGCGGCCGCGTGACCCTTCTCGGGCGCGACGTGGCCGGACTCTCGGTAGCTGAGGCGGCGCGCTCGTGCGCGCTCCTCGGCCAGAACCCCGGCGACTACTTCGTCCGCGACACGGTCGCCGAGGAGATCGACTACACGCTCGCCCAGCTCGGTCTTGACGGCGCCCGGCGTAATGCGCTCGCGGCGCGCATC
>JAKPOQ010000039.1 GCA_029547745.1 Actinomycetes bacterium | reverse complement strand
TCTGCGCCGCCGCGGCCTCGCTCGCCGTCCCCGCCTGGCGCAGCAGTCCGGTGTAGGTGCCGTCAGGGTTGGTGACGCGCGTGAGCCGATCGACGTACCAGTAGGCCTTGGCACCGACGGCGCACGGTCGCAGCGGCTTGTTCTTGGCCGCCGCCAGCGGCGTGACCGCTGCGAGCGTCAGCAGCAGTGCGGCGAGCAGCAGCACGAGGATGGGGATTCTGCGGGACATACGCATGATCACACACCTCCGCGGCAGAAAAGCGATACGGGTCCATCATGTCAGACCGGCGCCCGGACTTGAAGGCCTGACGTCACGATGGAGACTCCGACGCTGCGCATCCACGCCGGGTCGCCCGGCAGCGCGGGTGCGGATACGGCTACCGCACCCCGCCGTGCTCCTCGGCCTCCGTGACGACCGCGTCGATCTGCTGCGTCACTCCGTCGTCCAACGGCTCGGGGTGGTGCTCCTCGAGGATCCGCACCGCGGCCTCCCTGGCCACGGCGTACGCGTCCCGCGCGCCGGCCGCCTCCCAATCCTCACGCACGCGCCGGTCCATGAACCGGGGCTGGCTCTGGCTCCGCATGTGCTTCAGCGTGGCGTCGAGCGAGAGGAAGTCCCTGAACGGCCCGACCGCCGCGATGTCGTCCACCGCCAGGGTCTCGTCGTCCACCGGGATCCCCTGCACCGTCTGCTTGACCATGCGCGCCATGTCGTTGTCGAGCACATACTGCGCGTAATCGAAGGTGACGCCCGACTCGGTCATCCCCGCCCCGTAGATCAGGTTGGCCCCTGCCAACGCTGCCATGAGGGCGGTCAGGGTCTTCTCGTGACCGGCCTGGATGTCACTGAGCTTCGAGTCCGCCTACAACCCGGCCACGAAGCTCGGCAGCAGGTAGCGCTGGGCGAGTTGCGCTACCCCGGCGCTGATCATGGCGAGCTCGGGCGAGCCGACGGAGGCGGAGGCGTAGCGCAGGTCCATGGCCGTGGTCGAGGAGCCGTAGATGGTCGGGGCGCCGCGCTCGGTGAGCTGCGCGAGCGTGAGACTGGCGAGGACTTCGGCGTTGTGCGTGACGAGGGTGCCGGCCAGCGTCACCGGTGAGGACGCCCCCGACATCGCCATGGAGATGATGTTGTTGGGGATGCCGTGTCGCGCCGACGCCATGATCACCTCGGCGGCGTCCCTGGTGATCTTGAGCGGGCTCACCGGGCACTCGCAGAAGTAGACCAGCGGCCGTTCGCGGAGCCGGTCCTCGCCGCCGGCGACGGCGGCGCCCATGCGCACGATGGCGTCGACGTCGTAGGTGGACATGGCGCCGGTCCCGACGCACTTGGTCGTGTTCTTGAGCCCGACCGCCGCGTCGCGCACCGCCAGCGTCGTCTCGGGCGCGTCGCGCCCCTCGACGGCGTGCTCGTAGGTGTCGATCGCGTCGAGATAGTCGGTCATGCGCGCGAGGTCGGCCACGTCCTGCACCGTCGAGGTGCGGTACTCGTCGGTGCGCGGGTCCCGGACCATGATCCCGGCGCTGAAGTTGGTGAAGCCCACACGCCCGCCCTCGAGCACGATGTCGTTCTCGGGCACGCGGCCGGCGAGGCGCACCGTGGACGGAGCGGAGCGGACCGCGTCCTCGACGATGTACGGCGGGATCCTGACGGTCCTGGTCCCGCGGTCGACGCGGCAGCCGCCGTCGGCCATCACGTCGATCGCCTCGTCGCTCTCGACGAAGACGCCGGTGCGCTCCAGCACCTCGAGCGACCCGCGATGGATGTCGTCGAGGTCGGCGTCGCTGAAGGCCAGGAGGCGCAGGGCGGCGCTGCGCCGCACCCCCGCCTGCGGATTGCGTTTCACAGGGTCCTCTCCTTTCACGGCACTGCGTGACCGGGAGGCTACCACTCCCGGCCGCCCGAGGGCACCCACGACCCGTCGTCGTCGCGGCAGGAAGAAGAGCGCGAGGAGAGCGGTCCGGAGACGGGACGGCGGCGGGCGCCTCCCGGGGGGAGGCGCCCGCCGCCGCGGTCATCGACGATCAGACGAAAGAGACCTTGCTGAAGTCGCAGCGGCCCAGCCAGAACCCGAGCGGGTCCTTCTTCAGGCCGGTGATCTTGGTGGAGTAGGCGTCGACCTGGTTGCGCCAGGCCCAGATGATGAGACCGCCCTCGTTGTACTCGATCTCCTGGGCCTTCGCGATGAGCTCGTTGCGCTTGGCGTCGTCGACCGTCTTGAAGGCCTCGTTGACGATCGCCAGCCACTCGTCGTTCTTCCAGTGCGTCTCGTTGTAGGGCGCGCCCGGCATCGTGCCCTGGCCGGCCTGGGAGAGATAACCGCGCGTGAGCCAGAAGTCCTGCGCGAACGGCCAGCTCAGGTAGTCCTTGCCGTAGAACGTGGCCGAGTCCGTCTTCTTGATGGTCACGGTGACGCCGGCTTCCTTGGCCTGCTCGGCGAACACCTGCGCCGCCGCCACCTCGTCGGCGCCGAGCGCCTCGCCCGAGGTCACCAGCTCGACGGTGAGGTTGTTGTCGTAGCCGGCCTGCTTGAGCAGCGAGCGGGCCTGCTCGATGTCCTGCTCGCGCTGCGGCAGGTCGGGCGTGCCGGGGTCGAAGCGTCCGTACATGTCGTTGGCCAGCGAGCCGAAGCCGTTGTAGGCGTGGTCGATCATCTGCTGGCGGTTCACGATCAGGCGGAAGGCCTGCCGCACGCGTACGTCGTCGAACGGCTTGACGTCGATCCGCATCGTGAACGGACGCCAGGCGCCGGTCTCGGCGTTGAGCAGCTCGAGACCGTCGGTCGCCTCGATCACCTTCGTCTGGCTCATGGGCGCCTGCGAGATCGCGTGCACCTCGCCGCTGGTCAGCGCGTTGACGCGCGCCGTCTCGTCGCCGAACTCGGTCACCGTCAGGCTGTCCACGTAGGGGGCGCCGCCGTAGTAGTCGGCGAACGACGCGTAGGTGAACTGCTCACCCGCGCGGAACTCGGTCAGCTTGAACGGCCCGCTGCCGATGGGGTTCTTGGGGTCGAAGCCCTGGGGGACGACCATGGCGTTCCGTACCGCGAGCGCCTCGGAGAAGATCACGTTCGGGGACTCGAGATGGAACTCCACCGTCTTCTCGTCGACCTTCTTGGTGTTGCCCGGCTTGAGGCCGGCGAGGGTCGCCGCGGCGCCCTTGGGATCCTTGGGGTCGACGATGCGGTCGAAGGAGAAGACGACGTCGTCGGCGGTGACCGGCTTGCCGTCGTGCCAGAGCATGCCGTCCTTCAGGGTGACCTTCCACACCGAGCCGTCGTCGTTCGGCTCGATGGTCTCGGCCATCTGGTTGACGAGGTTGCCCTCGAAGTCGTACGTGGTCAGCAACTCGTACATGATGTACGCGTTGGTGATGTCGGGCTCGAAGTTGGCCACCTGCGGGTCGACCGTGTCTTTGGCGGAGCCGCCGACGATGCCGATCTTGAGGTCGCCGCCCTTCTTCGGTTCGCCCGAAGGAGTGCCCTCTTCGCCGGTGGAGGCCTCACCGCCGCCGCAGGCCGACGCGATCGGCCCCAGCGCGGCGACCGCGCCCATGGCGGCGGCGCCCTTGAGCAGGCTGCGCCGCGAGACAGGCCTGTTCACGACCTCGCGCAGCTCGCCGACCTCGAACCAGGAACTGTCCTTGTTCCCACCCACGATACTGCCCCTTTCGTCGCCCTTGTCTTCCAGACGGGACGGCGCCCCGAACGGCAGGTCGACCGACGGCGAGGCCAGACGGACGAGGACGGACCCGCTGCGGCGGTCACCCCACCAGCCGGGACGGCCACCGCGAATCTATCATCTTGGCGCGCAATCATCCACCTGGGTGGTTGGCAATCCCGCCCGGTCCCGGTGAGAGGACCCGCGGCGTCAGGCAGGGTCCGGACAGACGCAGCGGCGGGCGCCTCTCCGGAGAGAGGCGCCCGCCGCCGGGACAGACGCGGATCAGACGAAGTAGACCTCGGTGAAGTCGCAGCGTCCGAGCCACATGCCCATCGGGTCCTTCTTGAGCCCGGTGATCTTGGGCGAGTAGGCGTCGACCTGGTTGCGCCAGGCCCAGACGATGTAGCCGCCCTCGTTGTACTCGATCTCCTGGGCCTTCGCGACGAGTTCGTTGCGCTTGGCCTCGTCGACCGTGGTGAAGGCCTCCTTGACCAGCGCCAGCCACTCGTCGTTCTTCCAGTGTGTCTCGTTGTACGGCGCGCCCGGCATCGTGCCCTGGCCGGCCTGCTCGAGGTAACCCCGGGTGAACCAGAAGTCCTGCGCGAACGGCCAGCTCAGGTAGTCCTTGCCGTAGAAGGTGGCCGAGTCGGTCTTCTTCAGGTTGACCGTGACGCCGGCCTTCTTGGCCTGCTCGGCGAAGATCTGCGCCGCCGCCACCTCGTCGGCCCCCAGTGCCTCGGCCGAGGTCACCAGCTGCACGGTGAGGTTGTTGTCGTAGCCGGCCTGCTTGAGCAGGGACTTGGCCTGCTCGAGGTCCTGCTCGCGCTGCGGCAGGTCGGGCGTGCCGGGGTCGTAGCGCGCGTACATGTCGTTGCCCAGCGCGCCGAACCCCGCGTAGGCGTGGTCGATCATCTCCTGGCGGTTCACGATCAGGCGGAAGGCCTGGCGCACACGCAGGTCGTCGAACGGCTTGACGTCGATGCGCATCGTGAACGGCCGCCAAGCGCCGGTCTCGGCATTGAGCACCTCGAGGCTCGCCCCCTCGATCGCCTTGACCTGGCTCGTGGGCAGCTGCGAGATCGCGTCGACGTCGCCGCTCATGAGGGCGTTGACGCGCGCCGTCTCGTCGGCGAACTCGGTCACCGTCACCCCGTCCAGATAGGCGGGACCCCGCCGGTAATCAGCGAACCGCTCGAACTTGAACTGCTCACCGGGCCGGAACTCGGTGAGCTTGAAGGGGCCGCTGCCGATGGGCTTCTTGGGGTTGAAGTCGACCGGCACCACCATGTTGCCGCGGTAGGCGAGCGCCTCCGGGAACAGCACGTTGGGCGTCTCGAGACGGAACTCGACCGTCAGGTCGCCCGTCTTGACCGTGCCGCCCGGCGCCAGCCCCGAGAGCGTGGCCGCGCCCGACCCGGGGTTCTTGGGGTCGACGACGCGCTCGAACGAGTAGACGACGTCGTCGGCCGTGACCGGTTTGCCGTCATGCCATGTGAGGCCCTCGACCAGCTTGACGTGCCAGACCGAACCGTCCTCGTTCGGCTCGATGGACTCGGCCATGGCATTGGTCAGGTTGGCGTCGAAGTCGAAGACCGTGAGCCCCTCATACAGCTGATACTCGATCGTGAGGTCGGCCTCGAACGCGGCGAAGTGCGGGTCGGCGGTGTCCTTGGCGGAGCCGCCCACGATGCCGACGCGCAGCGTGCCACCCTTGTTCGGCTCTCCTCCCGTGGCGCCGCCGCCCTCGTCCGCGGCCTTCTCCTCGCCGCAGGCCGAGACGATGGGCCCCAGCGCCGCGACGCCCCCGAGCGCGGCCGCGCCCTTGAGCAGGCTGCGGCGCGTGAGTTGCTTGCCGCTCACCTGGCCGATGATCTCGCCGATCTCTGAACTGTCCCTCGGATCCCTCACTCCGCTTCCTCCAGTCCTGCAGATAGCCGGGGCATGGCTCCCCGTCGAACAGCAGCGTC
>JAKPOQ010000014.1 GCA_029547745.1 Actinomycetes bacterium | reverse complement strand
AGGCGGCGCTGCTCGCCGCCCGACAGCGAGTAGGGATGCCGCACGCCGAACTCGGCGCGCGGCATCCCTACCATCTCCAGGGCGGCGTCGACCGCCGCCTCCACCGCCTCTTCGGACCAGCCCAGATGCCGCGGCCCGAAGGCCACGTCCTCGGCCGCGCTGGCCGCGAAGAGCTGCAACTCGGGCGTCTGGAAGACGATGCCGACCTGCCGCTGCCGCGCCGCCGCCTCCGCGTCGTCCGGCGCGACGCCGTCCAGGAGCACGCGGCCGGCCGACGGCTCAAGGAGACCCCGGAGCACCTGCAGCAGCGTCGACTTCCCCGCTCCCGAGGGTCCGAGCAGCGCGACCGACGCGCCGGCCTCGACGGTGAAGCTCACGTCGCGGAGCGCCGGCACCGGCCTCCCGCCCTCGTCGTAGGCGAACGACACCTCCTCGCAACGCAGACTCATGCCCTGGCCGGTGATCCCTGCGGACACCTTGGAGAACGTCGACGGCTCTCGCGCGGCGAGCGCGATCGGGCGCATCTCCGGTTCGTCACCGAGATCGAGCCGCAGTCGGTCGCCCTCGCCCGCCCCGCCCGACTCGTACTCGTCGGCGAGCTCGGCGAGCGTCAGCGGCAGGCGCCGTAACACGCGGCCTCGGGCGGCGAGAGCCAGCGCGACCTCTCCGGCCATGGGCAGACCGAGGCGCAGGCGGCGGACGATCCCCGGGCGGGCGAAGAACTCCCCCGACGGACCGTCGAACCTGACGTTGCCCTGCTCGAGAGCCACGACGCGGTCGGCGACGTCGACCTCGTCCATCTCCTGCGTGACGACGACGATCGTCATGCCGCCGGCCCGGAGCCGGCGGACGGCCTCGAGCAGGTCGTCGCGGCCAGCGGCGTCGAGCATCGCCGTCGGCTCGTCGAGCACGAGCACGCGGCGCGGAACAGCGAGGACGCCGGCGAGCGCCGTGCGCTGCTTCTGGCCGCCCGAAAGGAGGTGCGGCTCCCTGCGCCGCAGCTTCTCGAGGTCGAACCGCGCCAGCATCTCGTCGGTGCGTGCCCGGATCCTCTCGGAAGGCCACGCCAGGTTCTCGAGGCCGAACGCGACGTCCTCTTCGACATGCTCGGCGACGAGCTGGTTCTCCGGGTTCTGGAAGAGGACCCCGACCTCGCGCCGCACGGCCAGCCGTCCGGCTTCGCTCAGCAGGTCGCAGCCGCAGACGCTCGCTTCACGGCCGGCCGAGAGCGGCGCGAGCCCGCCGAGCACGCGGGCCAGGGTCGACTTGCCGGAGCCGTTCGGGCCCACGACGGCGATCGTCTCGCCTTCGCCCACCGTAAGGTCCAGACCGGCCAGCGCGTCACACTCCGCGCCCGGATAGCGAAAACGGATGTTCTGAAGGTTGACGGCAGCCATGTCCTACGAAGCTTACCGCAGCCCCCCCGGCGCACGCGGCACGCATGGTACAGCCACGCGGCAGGCCGACCCCGCCGCGACGCCCGGGACCGCAGAGTCGCCCTCGCACTCGTGTCGATCCCGCCTCTGCAAGGCGGTCCCGCCCCGTCCGACCACCACCTCACGCATCGGACTCTGCCGCGCCGGTCCAACAGCGAAGGCACGAGGGGCGGGGGCCTCACGGCCCCCGCCCCTCGACACGTGCCGCGTCGTCCTGCGCTTACACGAGCTCGATGTACACCTGTTCGGATCCGTCTCCCTGACGGGGGCCGAGCTTCACGATGCGCGTGTAGCCGCCGCTCCGCGCCTCGTAGCGCGGGGCGACGTCGTTGAACAGCTTGTAGACGATCTTCTTGTTGCGCAGCAGCGCAATAGCCTGACGCCGCGCGTGCAGGTCGTTGCGCTTACCGAGGCTTATCGCTTGTTCGACGACGCCGCGCACTTCTTTGGCGCGCGCCTCGCCGGTCTTGATCTTCTCGTGCTCAAGCAACTGGCAGGCCAGGCCAGAAAGCAGCGCCCGCCGCTGGCTGGACGCCATGTTGAACTTGCGACCCGAACGCTGGTGGCGCATCAGTCCTCACCCCGCAGCGAAAGGCCCCGCGCAGACAGCTTCTCCTTGACCTCGTCGATGCTCTTCTTGCCGAAGTTCGGGATGTTGAGCAGCTCGGCCTCGGTCTTCGACACAAGGTCGCCGACCGTCTGGATGCCCTCGCGCTTAAGGCAGTTGTACGAGCGCACCCCGAGCTCGAGGTCCTCGATGAGCACCTCGTCGACCCCGGCCGACGCGGGCGTCGTCTCGACACCCTCGAAGAGGTAGTCCTCGGGCATGCGGGTGTGGTCGGCATCGGTGAAGATCGCCAGCCGGTCGACGAGGATCTCGGCCGCCTGGCGCAGGGCCTCGTCCGGGTTCAGCGCGCCGTTGGTCGTGATGTCGAGGATGAGCTTGTCGTAGTCGGTACGCTGCCCGACACGCGCGCTCTCGACGTGGTAGGCAGCGCGCTTGATGGGGCTGAAGATGGAGTCGATCGGGATGTCGCCGATGACCGTGTCGGGCGTCTTGTTGCCCTCGGCCGACACGTATCCGGTGCCGCGTCGGATGGTCAGCGTCATCTCCAGGACACCACCCTCGGAGAGCGTCGCGATCTGATGGTCCGGGTTGAGGATCTCGAGCTCGGCGGGGATGTCGATATCGGCCGCGACGACCTTGCCGGGCTTGTCCTTGAACAGCCGCACCTGCACCTCGTCGATCTCGCCGTGCAGACGGCAGACCAGGCCCTTGAGGTTCAGGATGATGTCGGTGACGTCCTCCTTGACCCCCTTGACCGTCGAGAACTCGTGGGCCACGCCTTCGATCTTCACCGAGCTGACGGCCGCACCCTCGAGCGACGAGAGCAGGACCCTCCGCAGCGCGTTGCCGAACGTGTGCCCGAAGCCGCGGTCGAGGGGTTCGACCTCGAAGCGCGCCCGGTTGTTGGCGAGCTGCTCGCGCGTGATGGTGGGCATCTGGAACTGAAGCAACGGGCCTCCTGTCAGGTCGTCGTCGCCGGTGTGTCGCAGTAGCGAGCTACTTGGAGTAGAGCTCGACGATGAGCTGTTCCTGCACGGGCGTGTCGATCTCGTCGCGCTCCGGAGCGCGAAGCACCTTGCCCGTCAGGTTGTCGTGGTCGGCAAGCAGCCAGGGAGCGACCGACGAGGTGAGGTCGGTCGCGGCCCGCACCGTCTCGGCCGCCTTGCTGTCGGGCCGCAGTGAGACGACGTCGTCGGGACGTACCTGGTACGACGGTATGTCGACCTTCTTGCCGTTCACGAGGAAATGCGCGTGGCGCACCAACTGCCGCGCCTGTCGGCGCGAAGCGCCGAAACCGAGACGATACACGACGTTGTCGAGCCTCATCTCGAGTAGGCGCAGCAGGTTCTCGCCGGTGATGCCCTGCTTGCGACTCGCGGTCTCGTAGTAGTGGTGGAACTGGTTCTCGAGCAACTGGTAGTACCGCCGCGCCTTCTGCTTCTCGCGTAGCTGCAGCAGGTACTCGGACTGCTTGATGCGTCCCCGGCCGTGTTCGCCCGGAGCATAGGACCGCCGCTCGACGGCGCACTTGTCGGTGAGGCAGCGCTCGCCTTTGAGGAACAGCTTCTCGCTCTCACGGCGGCACTGCTTGCACTGTGCTGAGGTGTCTTTGGCCACGACTCGACCTTCCTAGACGCGGCGACGCTTGCGCGGCCGACAGCCGTTGTGCGGGATAGGGGTGACGTCTTTGACGCCGAGGACCTCGAGGCCGGCAGCCTGGAGCGAGCGCACGGCGGTCTCGCGCCCGCCACCGGGCCCGCGCACGAAGACCTCGACCTTCTGAAGGCCATGCTCCATGCCCTTCTTGGCACAAGATTCGGCGGTCACCTGGGCAGCGTACGGGGTGCTCTTGCGCGAACCCTTGAAGCCGACGGACCCGGCGCTTTCCCACGCGATGACGTTGCCTTCCTTGTCGGTGAGCGTCACCAGCGTGTTGTTGAACGAGGTCTTGATGTGCGCCTGGCCGACGGCGATGTTCTTGCGCACCCTGCGGCGCTGACGTCCCTTGGCTCTCTGCGGCTTGGCCACTCGTCACTCCTTGCGCGTCTTCTCGCGATCGCCCGTCGTCACTTCTTGCGCCTCGCGCCGACCGTCTTCTTCGGTCCCTTGCGCGTGCGCGCGTTGGTCTTCGTGCGCTGTCCGTCGACCGGCAGACCGCGTCGATGGCGGATGCCACGGTAGCACCCGATGTCCATGAGGCGTTTGATGTTCTGCGAACGCTCGCGACGCAGATCGCCCTCGACCTCGACCTCGCGGTCGATGGTCTCGCGCAGACGGAGGATCTCCTCCTCGGTCAGGTCACGCACCTTGGTGTCGGGGTCGATGCCGACCGTCGACAGGATCTTGTTGGATGTCGAGCGGCCGATGCCGTAGATGTAGGTGAGACCGATCTCGACCCGCTTCTGCGGCGGGATGTTGACGCCGGCGATCCGTGCCATCGACCTATCCCTGCCTCTGCCGATGCCGCGGGTTCGGACAGATCACCTGCACCGTGCCGTGCCGGCGGATGACCTTGCACTTCTCGCACATCGGCTTCACTGACGCTCTGACCTTCATGGATGCCCTCGCTCACGCGCGACGACGGCCGTCGGACACACCTTCGTACAGGTGACCGGCGACCGCTCTTACTTGAACCGGTATGTGATGCGACCGCGCGTGAGGTCGTACGGAGAGAGTTCGACCTTGACGCGGTCACCGGGCAAGATGCGGATGTAGTTCATGCGCATCTTGCCCGAGATGTGGGCGAGGACCTCGTGGTCGTTGTCGAGGTGGACCCTGAACATGGTGTTCGGCAGAGCCTCGACGACCTCGCCTTCGATCTCGATCGCTTCTTCTTTGTTCGCCATACTCCCTGGCTTGCGGTTCACGGGACAGCGGCCCGCTATGTTACCACAGGCGCACACCCCGAGTCCAAGCCGGGGGGCGCCGACGTCACATCTTCTCGGAACGCCTCCGCGTGAGGACTTTGGGACCGTTCCGGGTCACCGCGACGGTGTGCTCGAAGTGCGCAGAAAGCGAGCCGTCGCTCGTATAGATGCCCCATCCGTCGTCGGCGACGTAGACCTCGTGGCCACCCGCGTTCACCATGGGCTCGATAGCGAAGACCATGCCCTCGGCGAGACGGGGACCGCGCCCCGGTTCGCCGTAGTTGGGGATCTGCGGGTCTTCGTGCATCGTCCGCCCCACGCCGTGGCCGACGAGCGAGCGCACCACACTGAAGCCCGCCGCCTCGACGACCTCCTGGACGGCGTGGGAGACGTCGCCAAGGCGGCGCCCGATCCGGCACTCCGCGAGTCCCGCTTCGAGGGACTCGCGAGTGACGTCCATCAGGCGCCGCGCCTCGGCGTCGACCGCCCCCACCGGGACGGAGATCGCCGAGTCGGCGACGAACCCGTCCATGGTCACGCCGACGTCCAGGCTCAGCACGTCGCCGTCGGCCACGCGGTGCTTCCCCGGGATCCCGTGCACGACCATGTCGTTGGGCGACGCGCAGATAGAACGCGGGAAGCCGCGGTAACCGAGGAACGTGGGCACGCCGCCGCGCTCGCGGATGAACGCCTCGGCGATGCGGTCCAGTTCTTCGGTCGTCACCCCCGGACGGACGGCGTCGGCGAGCAGGTCGATGCAGTCGGCGAGCACGCGCCCTGCGGCGGCGATACGGGCGACCTCGGCTTGAGACTTGCGGATGATCACACGCTCACGCGTCGCCGAGGACGCCGGCCACCTGGGTGAAGACCTCATGCGGCAGCTTGCCGCCGCCGGAGACCTTCCTCAGCACACCCTTCGCGTCATAGTAGTCGATGAGCGGCGCCGTCTGGTCGCGGTACACGGCGAGACGGTTGCGGACCGTCTCTTCGTTGTCGTCGGCGCGCTGGAAGAGAGGCGCGCCACAGACGTCACAGACGCCCTCCTCGCGTGGCGGGTCGAAGGTCACGTTGTAGAGCTTGCCGCACCCGGTGCACGAGCGACGACCCGCGATGCGAAGGACGAGCTCGTCCTCAGGCACCTCGATCAGCAACACGTGAGTGATGGAACGGCCCTCCTCGGCGAGCATCGCGTCGAGCCGCTCGGCCTGCGCCAAGGTGCGCGGAAAGCCGTCGAGCAGGAAGCCGCGACCGGTGTCAGGGTCGGCCAACCGGTCACGCACGATGCCGACCACGACCTCGTCGGGCACGAGCTCGCCCGCGTCCATGGAGCGCTTCGCCGCAAGCCCCAGCTCGGTGCCCTGCGCGACTGCCGCACGCAGCATGTCGCCCGTCGAGATGTGGGGCAGCCCATAGCGCGCCACGATACGCTCGGCTTGCGTCCCCTTGCCGGCGCCGGGTGCGCCCAGCAGAACGACGTTGAGCTGGTCGGGTGCCACGATCATCCTCCTTGGCGCAGCGCCGGCGAAGCTACTTGAGGAAGCCCTCGTAGTGGCGCATGAGCAACTGCGCCTCCATCTGGCGCATCGTGTCGAGCGCCACGCCGACGACGATCAGCAGCGACGTGCCGCCGAAGTAGAACGGAACGTCCATGAACCGATACAAGAACCACGGCAGCACAGCGATGGCGGCGAGGAACAGCGCCCCCGGGAACGTGAGCCGGGTGAGGATACGGTCGAGATACTCGGCTGTAGGCCGCCCCGGACGCACGCCGGGCACGAAGCCCCCGTACTTCTTGAGGTTGTCGGCCTGGTCGATAGGGTTGAACGTCACGGCCGTGTAGAAGTACGTGAACAGGACGATCAGCACGGCTTCACCCACGAGGTAGGCGAAGCTGCTCGGACTGAACGCGTTCTCCAGAAAATTGGTGACCCCGGTGTCGACGAACTGGGCGAACGTGGACGGGATCACCATGACGGACGAGGCGAAGATCACGGGCATGACGCCGGCCATGTTGACCTTGAGCGGGATGAACGTGCTCTGGCCGCCCATCATGCGTCGCCCGACGACGCGCTTCGCGTACTGCACAGGGATACGCCGCTCACCGGTCGTGATCCAGATGACGGCGACCACGACGGCCAGGGCGATGCCCAAGAAGAGCACGATCGACACGACGCTCTGCGTGAACAGCTTCGACGCCCCCGACGGGATGCGCGACACGATGCTGATGAAGATCATGATCGACATGCCGTTGCCGATCCCGCGCGCCGTCACGAGTTCGCCGAGCCACATGACGGCGGCCGCGCCCGTGACCAGCGTCGTCACGATGAGGACGCTGCGCCACCAGTTGAGGTCGGGAAGCGCGTTGTAGCTCTCGAAGAGGAAGACGTAGCCCACGGACTGGATGAGGGCCAGGACGATCGTCAACCAGCGGGTGTACTTTGTGATGACCTTCTGGCCCTGCTCACCCTCCTTGGCGAGCTCCTCGAGCTTCGGGATCACCACCGTGAGCAGTTGAAGGATGATCGAGGCCGTGATGTACGGCATGATCCCGAGGGCGAAGACCGCCACCCTTGCAAGCGCTCCGCCAGAGAACAAGTCGAGGAAGCCGACGACTCCGGCGCCGCCCCTGGCGAAGAAGTCCTCGAGCGCCTCGATGTCGATGCCGGGCACGGGGACGTAGCAGCCGAACCGGTAGATGGCGATCATCGCCGCCGTGAACAGCAGCTTGCCCCGCAGCTCGGGGACCTTCCACGAGTTGGCGAGCGACTGCCAGAGCTTGTTGTTCACGGCCTGGGTCCCCGCTTCGCGCTCAGAGCAGGACGACCTTGCCGCCGGCGGCCTCGATCTTGGCCTGAGCGGTCCGCGAGAACATGTGCATGCGAACCGTGAGCGCCTTGTCGAGGTCGCCGCCGCCGAGGATCTTGATGGGCGTCCGGGTGTTCTTCACGATGCCCTTCTCGACGAGCGCCTCCGGCGTGACCTCGGCGCCGGCCTCGAAGGCCTTCGCCAGGCGGCCGACGTTGACCGGCGCCGCGTACGTGCGGAACGGGCCGATAGGCATGCTCTTCTTCATGTGCGGCCCGCGGAGCTTGCCGAGCCGCATGTACAGGGGCATCTGGCCGCCCTCGTACCCGGGACGGACGCCGCCGCCCGAACGGGCGTTGGAGCCTTTGTGACCCCTGCCGGCGGTCTTGCCCTGGCCGCTTCCCTTGCCGCGGCCGAGTCGCTTGACGTCCTTCGTCGAGCCCTGTCTAGGGCGCAGGTCATGGAGTCCGATCTCGCTCATGTCACGACTTCTTCTTCGCTTCGCGCACCTCGACGAGGTGCGCGACCTGATTCACCATGCCGCGGATCACGGGGGTGTCCTCGTGCACCACGGTATGGCCGATCCGCCGGAGGCCGAGAGCGCGCAGCGTGCCGCGGTGCTTCGGCAGCCGACCGATCGCGCTCTTCGTCTGTGTGATCTCAAGCTGGGCCATGACGCTCAGGCCTCCCTCGCCACCGGCGTCGTCTCGGCGACCGTTTCGCGGGGTTCGCCGCCGAGGACCTTGGCGACCGGGATGCCGCGCAGGCGCGCGACGCCCTCAGGTGTCTTCAGTGACTGCAGACCCTGCACCGTCGCGCGCACGAGGTTGATCGGGTTGGTCGTGCCCAGCGACTTCGTGAGGATGTCGTGTACGCCGGCCAGCTCGAGCACCGCGCGCACGCCACCGGCGGCGATGACGCCGGTGCCGGGGGCGGCCGGCTTGAGCAGGACGCGCGCGGCGCCGTACTCGCCGATGACCTGGTGCGTGACGGTCGTGTTGAAGCGCGACACCGTGAACAGGTTCTTTTTGGCGTCCTCGATCGCCTTCTGGATGGCGAGGGGCACCTCGCGGGCCTTGCCGTAGCCCGCGCCGACGTGCCCGTTCTCGTCGCCCACGACCACGAGGGCGGTGAACGAGAACCGCCGGCCGCCCTTCACGACCTTGGCGACGCGGTTGATGTCGACGACGCGCTCCTTGAGCTCGTTGCCTTCGCTGAATGATCCTCTAGCCAACGGGTCCTCTTCTCCTCGTCAGAACACCAGGCCGCCCTCACGGGCGCCCTCGGCAAGAGCCTTCACGCGGCCGTGGTACAGGTAGCCGGAGCGGTCGAACACGACCCGCTCGACGTTCTTCTCTTTGGCCCGCGCAGCGATGAGCTCGCCCACCTTGCGCGCCACGGCCGTCTTGTCGAGACCCGCGGCCGCGACCTCGGCCGAGCGCGCGGCCGCGATCGTCCGCCCTTCGGTGTCGTCCACGATCTGGGCATAAATGGCCTTGTTCGAACGGAACACCGACAGGCGCGGCCGCGCGCTCGTGCCGCTCACCTTGCCGCGGATGCGCTTCTTGCGCCTGGCGCGCGCCTCTCTGACGGTCAGTGCGCTCATCGTCTCACCCGGTCCTCTTCCTCATCTCACTTGCTCAGGCCCGCTTGCCGACCTTGCGCTGCACGTACTCGCCGGCGTAACGGATGCCCTTGCCCTTGTAGGGCTCGGGCGGCCGGATGGAGCGCACCTTTGCCGCGACCTCACCCACGACCTGTTTGTCGATGCCCTTCACGACCACGACGGTGGTCTGCGGCGTCTCGAACTCGACGTGCTCCGGGGGCTCGATCACCACCGGGTGACTGTAGCCGACCTGCAGCTCCAGCGCCCTTCCCTTGAGAGCGGCGCGGTAGCCGACGCCGACGATCTCGAGCCGCTTCTCGAACCCCCTGGTCACGCCCTCGACCATGTTGGCGATGAGCGTCCGCGTGAGGCCGTGCAACGAACGATGCTGGGAGCTGTCGGTGGGCCGCTTGACCTCGACGGCGCCGTCGCTGACCTCGACCAGCATCTCGCGGGGCACGCGCTGGGCCAGTTCGCCCTTGGGGCCTTTCACGGTCACTACCGCGGCGTCGTAGGTGAACTCGACGCCGTCGGGAAGCGGGATTGGTGCTCTTCCGATCCTCGACATTCGACTTCCTTACCAGATGAAGCAGATGACCTCGCCGCCCAGGCCCAGCTTGCCGGCCTCGGCGCTCGTCACGAGGCCGCGGGAGGTCGAGATGATCGCCGTACCGAGACCGCCCAGGACCTTGGGCAGCGTATCCTTGCGAGCGTAGACGCGACGCCCCGGCTTGGACACGCGCTTGATGCCCGAGATCACGCGTTCCCGGTTCTTGCCGTACTTGAGGTCGATCACGATCACGTCGCCGTGCTCTTCCGGCTTGAGCTCGTACTTCGCGACGTAGCCCTGCTCGGCCATGATGCGCGCGATCTCGAGCTTCATCTTCGAGGCCGGGATCTCGACCTGCGCGTGACGCGCCGAACTCGCGTTGCGCACGCGCGTCAACATGTCGGCGATAGGATCGGTCATCGACATGGTCCTCGCCCCCTTACCAACTGGCCTTGGTCAGGCCCGGGATCACGCCCTGATGGGCGAGCTCACGCAGGCAGATGCGGCAGAGGCCGAACTTGCGATAGTAGGCGCGCGGACGTCCGCATCTGGCGCAGCGATGATACTCGCGCGTCGAGTAGCGCTGCTTGCGGCCGGCCTTCACGACGAGTGATGTCTTCGCCATACCCTGGATGCTCCTAGTTCGAGCGGAACGGCATGCCCAGCTTGGCCAGCAGGGCGCGCCCTTCCTCGTCCGTCTTCGCGGTCGTGGTGATCACGATGTTCAAGCCCCGGAACGTAGCGACCGAGTCGTAGTCGATCTCCGGGAAGATCGTCTGCTCGCGCACGCCCATGGCGAAGTTGCCGCGGCCGTCGAACTGGTCGGGCGACACGCCGCGGAAGTCGCGGATGCGCGGCAGGGCGATCGAGACGAGACGGTCGATCATCTCGTACATGCGCTCGCCGCGCAACGTCACGCTGCAGCCGATGGCCATGCCCTCGCGTACCTTGAACCCGGCGATCGACTTGCGCGCCCTGTTGATCCTAGGGTGCTGACCAGTGATGAGGGCGAGCTCCTCGACGGCGTCGTCAAGCAACTTCGCGTTGGTCTTGGCCTCGCCGACCCCCATGCTGACGGTCACCTTGGTCACGCGCGGCACTTCCATAACGTTGCGGTAGCCGAACTCTCCCATGAGCTCGGGTCTGATCTGCTGCAGATACTGGTCTTTGAGTCGCGCCATCGTCGTCACGCCTTGTCGATGTCCTTGCCGCAGTTGGCCCGCCGGCACACACGAACCTTGCCGCCGTCCTCGAGGATACGGTAGCCGACGCGAGTGGGCTGCCCGCAGGCGGGGCACACGACCATGACGTTGGACGCATCCAGCGGACCCTCGCGTTCGATCACGCCGCCCTGGGGGTTCTTCTTCGGGTTGGGCTTGGTGTGGCGCTTGAGCATGTTGAGACGCTCGACGTACACCCTGCCCTTCTCCACGTCGACACGCAGCACCTTACCGGTCTTGCCGGCCTCCTTGCCGCTCAGGATCTTCACCTGGTCGCCCTTGTGGATCTTCAGCTTGCTCATCTCTCGTGCAGCTCCCTGCCGCCCGCGCGGCTCAGAGGACCTCCGGCGCGAGCGAGACGATCTTCATGAAGTTCTTCTCGCGCAGCTCGCGCGCCACCGGGCCGAAGATGCGGGTCCCACGTGGGTTCCCCTGGTTGTCGATCAGCACGGCTGCGTTCTCGTCGAAAGCGATGTACGTGCCGTCCTTGCGGCCGAACTGCTTCTTCGTCCGCACGACGACGGCGCGCACGACGTCGCCCTTCTTCACGCTGCCGCCCGGCGTCGCCTGCTTCACCGTGCCGACGATGATGTCGCCGACGGTCGCGTAGCGCCGCCTGGACCCGCCGCGGATCCGGATACAGAGGATCTCGCGGGCCCCTGTGTTGTCGGCCACCCTCAGTCTCGACTCAACCTGGATCATGCCGTCCCTCTGCCCGCCCTCTTACCTGGCCTTCTCGATGATCTCGAGCAGACGCCAGCGCTTCGTGGCGCTCAGCGGGCGCGTCTCGACGATCCGTACGACGTCGCCGACACCGGCGGCGTTGTGCTCATCGTGCGCATGCAGCTTGCTCGACCGGCGCACGACCTTGCCGTAGCGCTCGTGCTTCTGCACCGTGTCGATGCGCACGACGATGGTCTTGTCCATGGCGTCGCTCACGACGACGCCGCGGCGCTCCTTGCGTCCCGGCACCTTGGCGGGCGCGGGACGCGCAGGCTTGGCCTTCGCCTTGGTGGCGGCCTTCGTGGCCGGCGCCTTGGCCGTCGCGGACTTGGCGGCGGGCTTCTTGGCCGCCGCCCTCTTGGCGGCCGGCTTGCCGGCCGCGCTCTTGCGCGCCGCCGTCTGCTTGGCTGCGGGCTTGCCGCTCTCGCTCTTCCTGGTCGTCGCCATCAGCCTTCTCCTGCGGCACGTGCCCGGACGCGCTCGGCCTGGATGGTGAGCAGCCGGGCGATCTCGCGCCGTGTCAAGTTGAGTCTGTGCGGGTCATCGAGCTGTCCTGTGGCATGCTGGAAGCGCAGGTTGAAGAGCTCCTTGCGCGAGTCGCGCAGGCGCGTGATGAGCTCTTCGTCGGAAAGCTCGCGAAGCTGCTCAGCCTTCAACGACACCGCCCTCCCTCGTCACGAACTTGCACTTGATGGGCAACTTGTGCATCGCCAGCCGCATCGCTTCGCGGGCGACGGGCTCTGTCACGCCGGCGAGCTCGAACATCACCTTGCCGGGCTTGACCACAGCGACCCACGTCTCAGGCGAGCCCTTGCCGCCACCCATGCGAGTCTCGGCGGCCTTGCGCGTCACCGGCTTGTGCGGGAACACGTTGATCCACACCTTGCCGCCACGCTTGATGTATCGCGTCATCGCGATGCGGGCGGCCTCGATCTGGCGGTTCGTGATCCACCCCGGCTCGAGGGCCTTGAGGCCATACTGGCCGAACTCGACGTCGGTGCCGCCCTTGGCGGCGCCGGTCATGCGCCCGCGCTGCTGCTTGCGGTGCTTGACTCTCTTGGGAAGAAGCATCGTCTACCTGCTCTCTTGGCCTCAGGCCTCGGCGCCTTCGCTGGACGTCGCCGGCTGCGCCTCCGCGCCGGGCGACGGAGCTTCGGCGGCCGCCGGCTTGGCGCCGCTCCGCCGGTCGCGCGGCGGGAGCTGAGCTCCAGCCCGCTGAGCGAAGCCGCCCTCACGCCCGCCCGGCCGCTGGCTGCGACCGCGAGCGCCCGAGCCACGTCCGCCAGGACCGCGCCCGGGGCCGCCGGGACCGCGCCCGGGACCGCCGGGACCGCGCCCGGGACCGCCCTCGCGGCGCGACGGCCGGCGCTCGCGCCGGTCGTCGCGCCGCGCCTCGTCGGCCTGCTGGCGCGCCCGTGCCTCGTCGACCGGGTACCCTTCGGGAAGGATCTCGCCCTTGTTGATCCACACCTTGACACCGATGCGGCCGAACGTGGTGCGCGCTTCCTTGAAGCCGTAGTCGATGTCGGCGCGCAGGGTGTGCAGCGGCACGCGACCCTCGCTGTAGTGCTCGGAGCGCGCCATCTCGGCGCCACCGAGGCGGCCGCCGCAACGCACGCGCATGCCGGCGGCCCCCGAACGCATGGCGCTCGTCAGGGCGCGCTTCATGGCGCGGCGAAAGCTCACGCGATTCTCGAGCTGCTCGGCGATGGACTGCGCGACGAGCACGGCGTCGAGCTCGGGGCGCTTGACCTCGAGGATGTTCACCTGCACGTTCTTGCCGGTCATGGCATGGATCTCGCGACGCAGGGCGTCGACCTCGGACCCGCTCTTGCCGATCACGATGCCCGGCCGCGCGGTATGGATGTCGATCGTCACGTTGTTCTGGTCTTTGCGGATGATGACCCGCGACAGACCCGCGTGGGCGAGCTTGCGGAGGATGTGGGAGCGGATCTCATCGTCCTCCGCGAGGAACTCCTTGAACTCCTTCTCCGAATACCAGTGTGACTTCCAGTCGTGGATGACGCCGACGCGGAAGCCGCCCGGATGCACCTTCTGGCCCACTAGGAACGGACCTCCCTCTGCTCCACGGCGACGGTGATGTGACTGGTACGCTTGCGGATACGGTTGACCCTGCCCAAGGCACGGAACTGCCAACGCTTGAGGGTCGGACCCTCGTCCACCCGCGCCTCCTTGACGACGAGCTCGTCGGCGGAGAGGCCGTTGTTGTTCTCGGCGTTGGCGACCGCGCTGTCCAAGACCTTGGCGACGACCTTGGCCGCCCCACGGTTGGCGAAGAACAGCGTGTCGCGCGCATCGGGGACCGACTTGCCGCGGATCAGATCGACGACCTCGCGCGCCTTGCGCGGCGTGACGCGGACGTACTTTGCCTGTGCCCTGACTGCCATGAGCTTCTTACCTTCTGGCCGAGCGGTCGGCCTTGACGTGACCGCGGAACGTCCGCGTGAGAGCGAACTCGCCGAGCTTGTGACCGACCATCGACTCGGTGATGAACACGGGCACGTGCTTGCGCCCATCGTGAACGGCGATCGTGTGGCCCACCATCTCGGGGAACACCGTCGAGGCCCGTGACCAGGTCTTGACCATCTTCTTCTGACCGGCGGCGTTCATCGCGACGATGCGCTGCATGAGGCGCTCGTCCACGAACGGTCCCTTCTTCGCTGACCTGCTCAAGAGGCGTCTCCTCCTGCCTTACCCGCGCTTGCCGCGCTTGCGGCCGCGGATGATGAACTTGTCCGACGCCTTGTGGTTGGCGCGCGTGCGATACCCGAGAGTCGGCACGCCCCACGGCGTGACCGGATGCCGACCGGCGGTGGTCTTGCCCTCGCCGCCGCCGTGCGGGTGGTCGACCGGGTTCATGGCTGTACCGCGGACGGTCGGCCGCACGCCGCGCCACCGGGTCCGCCCGGCCTTGCCGCCGTCGATGTTCGAGTGATCGGGGTTGCCGACCTCGCCGACGGTGGCGCGACAGGCGAGCCGGATGCGACGCAGCTCGCCCGAAGGAAGCCGGACGACCCCGTAGCCCTTCTCTTTCGCCTGGAGCTGCGCGCTCGCGCCCGCGCTGCGCACGAGCTGCGCGCCGCGACCGGGCTGCAGCTCGATGGCATGCACCGTCGTACCAGTTGGGATGTTCTCGAGCGGCAGGGCGTTCCCGGCCTTGATGTCGGCTCCCGGACCCGACTCGACCACGTCGCCGACCTTGAGGCCGAGCGGCGCGATGATGTACCGCTTCTCTCCGTCGGCATAGTGAAGCAGAGCGATACGCGCCGAGCGATTAGGGTCGTACTCGATGTGGGCGACCTTGGCGGGGACGCCGTCCTTGTCGCGTCGGAAGTCGATGATCCGGTAGCGCCGCTTGTGACCGCCGCCCTGGTGACGCGTGGTGATGCGACCGTACCCGTTGCGGCCGCCGTTGCGCTTGAGCGGCGCGATCAGCGAACGCTCGGGCGTGCTGCGGGTGACGTCCTCGAAGGTCTCGACCGTCATGAAGCGACGGCCGGGGGAAGTCGGCTTGAACTTCTTGACGCCCATTACCTGCCCTCGAAGAACTCGATCTTGTCGCCGGGCGCGAGTTGCACGACGGCCTTCTTCCACCCGGCCGTGCGACCCCGCGTCCAGCCCCGACGCTTGGGCTTCGGCCGGACGGTCGCGGTCGCCACGGCGACGACCTTGACGTCGAAGAGCTGTTCGACCGCCTGGGCGATCATCGTCTTGTGCGCCCGCGGGTCGACCTCGAACGTGTACCTGTTGTGGTCGATGTTCGCGTAGCTTTTCTCGGAGATGATGGGCCGGAGGATGATCTTCTCTGCTTCGACCATGTCTTACGCCTGGTTCAGGGCGTCGAACGCCTTCTCGGTAAGGACCAGCGACCGGGCGCGCAGTACCTGCTCGGTCGACAGCGCAGCCACCTCAGCCGTCTCGGCATAGAAGAGGTTGCGCACGGACTTCGTGATCACAGGCTCGTCGTGCGTGACGACGAGCACCGGCGCGGCGCAATCGATCGCGGCCAGCACCTCGCTGAGGCGCCGCGTGCTCGGCGTCTTCAGATCGAGCCCGGCGGCCACGAACACGTGACCGTTCTCGGCGCGATTCGAGAGCGCCATGGCGAGCGCCTTCTTCGCGACCTTGCGGTTCACCTTGATGTCGTAGCTGCGCGGCTTGGGGCCGAACACGGTGCCGCCGCCCGTGCGCACCGGTGACTTGATGCTCCCGGCCCGCGCGCGTCCCGTGCCCTTCTGGCGGAACAGCTTCGCCGTCGAACCGGAGATCTCGCCGCGCGTCTTGGTCGACGCCGTGCCGCGGCGACGCGCCGCCTGCTCGGCACGTACGGCAAGGTGCATGACGGCGACGTCCGCGGGCACGGCAAAGCGCGCCGCCGGCAGTTCGCGGCTCTCGACTTCCGCGCCCTCGGCGGTGATCACGGTCGCCTTGCCCGGCGTTCCGCGACGCGGCTCGTGGACAGGGCGTTCGACCTTCGGCTTGGGCGGGCGCTCGGCCTTGGCGCGCGGCGCCGCCTGCTGAGGTTCTTCGGCCTTGCTCCTTGCGGCGCGCGAGCGGCGCAGACGTGACGGCCTCGCGGCCTCCGCCGGCGCCGCAGCCTCGACGCTCTCGGCGACAGCTTCGGCGCCCTTCGTCGCGGCGGTCTCGGCAGCCTTCTCGGCGGCCTTCGGCTTCGCGGCGGTCCGGCGGGGCTTGGACGTCGCCCCGGCGGCGCGCTTCGCCGGCTTCTCGGCCGCCGGCTTCTCAGCCTTGAGGGCCTTCCCAGACTTGTCGGCCTTCGCCGCAGCCGGCTTCGGCCTCGCCGCGCGGGGCTTGGCCGCCTTCACGGCCCTGGGCGCAGCCTCGTCCGCCCCGGGGCTCTCGGGCGCAGCCTCGTTCGCACCAGGCGTCGCCGGGGCGACTTCCTCGATCTTCTTGTTGCTCTCGTCGGCAGTCACGACTACCTACCCTTGACGACGACGACGGAGTTCTTGGCGCCGGGGACGGAGCCCTTGATGAGCAACAGGTTGTTCTCGACGTCGCGGCGCACGATGCGCAGCCCCTGCTGGGTCACGCGACCGGAGCCCATGTGGCCGCCCATGCGCACGCCCTTGAACACGCGGCTGGGGTATGCGCTAGCGCCGATGGAGCCCGGCTGACGGATGTTGTGCGAGCCGTGCGATTCGGGTCCCCGCCCGAAGTGATGGCGCCGCACGGTCCCCTGGAAGCCCTTGCCCTTCGACATCCCCATGACGCTCACCGCCTGGCCGTCCTCGAACATCTCGACGGTGACGGTGTCGCCGACTTTGAGCTCGCCCGGCTCGTCGAACTCGACGAGGTGGCGGAAGCCGTGCTTCAATCCGGCCTTTTTGAGGTGCCCGAGCTCGGCCTTGGTGATGTGCTTGTCGCGGCACTCCTCGTAGGCGAGCTGCACGGCCTCGTAGCCGTCCCTCTCGCGCGTGCGCACCTGCGTCACGGGACACGGACCGGCCTGGATGACCGTCACGGCGACGACGTTGCCGTCGTCGTCGAACAGTTGGGTCATCCCGACCTTCTTCCCGATGATGCCGACCATGCCTTCGCTCACAACTTGATCTCGATGTGGACGCCGGCGGGAAGGTCGAGACGCATGAGCTGGTCGACCGTCTTGGGCGTCGGCTGATGGATGTCGATGAGCCGCTTATGCGTGCGGATCTCGAAGTGCTCGCGCGAGTCCTTGTCTTTGAACGGGCTCTTGATGACGCAGTACACGTTCTTCTCGGTGGGCAGGGGCACGGGACCAGAGATGGTCGCGCCGCTGCGCTGCGCCGTCTCGACGATGGATCGAGCGCTGCGGTCGACCAGCTCGTGATCGTAGGACTTCAACCTTATGCGGATCTTCTGCTGAGCCACTCTCGCCCTCTCGCTCCCTGTTCACGTGGCCGGGCGTGTCGCTTGCGCCGACGGCGTCACGACACGCCCGCTCCGTCCCCGGATCGGCCTATTCGATGATCTCCGAGATCGCCCCGGCGCCCACCGTGCGGCCGCCTTCGCGGATGGCGAAGCGCAGGCCCTCCTCCATGGCGATCGGGGTGATGAGCTTGACTTCCATCTCGGTGTTGTCGCCCGGCATCACCATCTCGACGCCCTCGGGCAGCGTGATGACGCCCGTCACGTCGGTGGTGCGGAAGTAGAACTGCGGCCGGTAGCCGTTGAAGAACGGCGTATGGCGACCGCCCTCGTCCTTGGAGAGGACGTACACCTGGGCCTTGTAATGCGTGTGCGGCGTGATGCTGCCGGGCTTGGCGCAGACCATTCCGCGCTCGATCTCTTCGCGCTTCGTGCCGCGCAGCAGGATGCCGATGTTGTCGCCGGCGACGCCCTCGTCGAGGATCTTGCGGAACATCTCGACGCCGGTCACGACGGTCTTGATCGGCTTGTCGCGCATGCCGACGATCTCGACCTCCTCGCCGACACGGATCTTGCCGCGCTCGACGCGACCGGTGGCGACGGTGCCGCGACCGGTGATGGTGAACACGTCCTCGACCGGCATGAGGAACGGCTTGTCGATGTCGCGCTGAGGCTCAGGCAGATACGTGTCGAGGGCGTTCGTGAGCTCGAGGATGCTCTTGCACCACGGGCAGTCGTCTTTGCCACAGCCACACTCGAGCGCCTTCAGCGCCGAGCCCCTGATGACCGGCAGCTCGTCGCCGGGGAACTCGTACTCGGTCAGGAGCTCACGGACCTCCATCTCGACGAGCTCGAGCAGCTCGGGGTCGTCGACGAGGTCGATCTTGTTCATGTAGACGATGATGTTCGGTACGTTGACCTGGTGCGCCAGGAGCACGTGCTCGCGCGTCTGCGGCATGGGGCCGTCGTCGGCGCCCACGACGAGGATGGCGGCGTCCATCTGCGCCGCACCTGTGATCATGTTCTTGATGTAGTCCGCGTGGCCGGGGCAGTCGACATGTGCATAGTGGCGCTTCTCGGTCTCGTACTCGACGTGCGCCGTGGCGATGGTGATGCCGCGCTCGCGCTCTTCCGGAGCCTTGTCGATCTGGTCGAAGGCTGTGTACTGCGTGCTCCCGATGCCGCGGTTGTGAAGGACAAGCGTCATCGCAGCAGTGAGGGTGGTCTTGCCGTGGTCGACGTGGCCGATGGTGCCCACGTTCATGTGCGGCTTGCTGCGGTCGAACTTCTGCTTGGCCATGTCTGCTGCTCCTTTTCCGGAACCCGGAGACTGAAGTCACGCGAAAACGGTGCGGCTCCCGGCCGCACCGAGGACGCGAAGTATACCCCAGCCCTGCCGGCAGAGGCAAACGTCGTGTCCGCTCCCCATGCTACGTCCGTCCACCAGCCTCGTCCTCACGCGCCGCGCACCTTGGCGACGATCTCCTCGGCGACCTGGGCCGGGACTTCGGCATAGTGGTCGAACTGCATGGTGTAGGTGGCGCGTCCCTGGGTCATCGATCGCAGACCGGTGGCGTAACCGAACATCGTCGACAGCGGCACGGTCGCGCTGATGACCTGGGCGTTACCACGCGGCTCCATGCCGTCGATGCGGCCACGGCGCGCGTTGAGGTCGCCGATGACGTCGCCCATGAACTCGCCGGGGGTGACGACCTCCACCGCCATCATGGGCTCGAGGAGAATCGGCCGCGCCTTCTGCGCCGCCGCCTTGAAGGCCAACGACCCGGCGATCTTGAACGCCATGTCCGATGAGTCGACTTCGTGATAGCTGCCGTCTATGAGCGCGACCTTGAGGTCGACCATGGGGAACCCGGCGAGCACGCCCGTGTTCATGGCTTCCTGGATGCCCTCGTCGACGGCGGGGATGTACTCGCGCGGGATGGTACCGCCGACGATGCGGTTCTCGAACTCGTAACCCGCGCCAGGCTCGTTCGGCTCGAGGTCGATGACGACGTGGCCGTATTGGCCACGGCCACCGGTCTGGCGCACGAACCGCCCCTCGACCTTGTGCGCGCCACCGCGCACGGTCTCGCGGTAGGCCACCTGCGGGCGTCCGACGTTCGCGTCGACGCCGAACTCCCGCGTCAGGCGGTCGACGATGATCTCGAGATGCAGCTCACCCATCCCGGCGATGATGGTCTGCCCGGTCTCCTCGTCGGTGCGGACCTTGAACGTCGGGTCCTCCTCGGCAAGCTTCTGCAACGCGGTCGCGAGCTTCTCCTCGTCGGCTTTCGTCTTAGGCTCGATCGCCACCCAGATGACGGGCTCGGGGAACTCCATGGACTCGAGGATGACCGGATCGTTCTGGTCACACAGGGTGTCGCCCGTGGCGGTCGCCTTGAGGCCGACGGCAGCGGCGAGCTCGCCGGCGTAGACCTCGTCGCGGTCCTCGCGATGGTTGGCGTGCATCTGCAGGATCCTGCTGATGCGCTCGCGCTTGTGCCTCGTCGAGTTGAGCACGTACGACCCGGCCTTGAGGGTGCCGGAGTAGACACGGAAGTAGGTGAGCTTGCCGACGTACGGGTCGACGGCGACCTTGAACGCCAGGGCCGCGAACGGGGCGCGGTCGTCGGCCGGGCGCGTGACCTCGCGGCCGTCGGCGCGGTGGCCCACGACCGGGGGGACGTCGAGTGGCGAGGGCAGGTAGTCGACGATCGCGTCCATGAGCGGCTGCACGCCCTTGTTCCTGAAACTCGATCCGCAGAGGACCGGCGTGATGCTGACGTCGAGCGTGGCGCGACGGACGACCTCGCGCAGGCGCTCGGGAGCGACCTCGCCGTCCTCGAGGTACGCTTCGAGGAGCTGGTCATCGTGGTCGGCGACCGCCTCGACCAGTCTGAGGCGATACTCCTCAGCGACCTCGCGCACCTCGTCCGGGATGTCGACGACCTCCCAGTCAGTGCCGAGCTCGTCGACGTAGACGATGGCGTTCATCTCGATGAGGTCGACCACCCCGCGAAAGTCGCTCTCGCGACCGATCGGCACCTGGAGCGCGACCGGGTTCGCCCCCAGACGGTCGACCATCATCTCGATCCCGCGGAAGAAATCGGCCCCGATACGGTCCATCTTGTTGATGTAGGCGATGCGGGGGATGCGGTACTTGTCGGCCTGACGCCACACCGTCTCGGACTGCGGCTCGACGCCTCCGACAGAGCAGAACAGGGCGATCGCGCCATCGAGGACCCGCAGACTCCGTTCGACCTCCGCGGTGAAATCGACGTGACCCGGCGTATCGATGATGTTGATCTGCGTGTCGCGCCAGTAGACCGTCGTCGCGGCCGACGTGATGGTGATACCGCGTTCCTGCTCTTGCGCCATCCAGTCCATCACGGCCGCGCCTTCGTGGACCTCGCCGATCTTGTGCGTCTTTCCCGTGTAGTACAGGATGCGCTCAGTCGTCGTGGTCTTGCCGGCATCGATGTGTGCCATGATGCCGATGTTGCGCGTGTTCTCGAGAGCGTACTTACGCATCAGCCGTCTCTGCCCGTGCATGCGAAAGCCCCCCACCGACGAGCGTCAGTGAGGGGCTCGCGATGGATTACCAGCGATAGTGGGCGAAGGCCTTGTTGGCCTGCGCCATGCGGAAGATGTCGTCCTTCTTCTTGAAGGCGCCACCCTGCCCAGCGATGGCGTCGAGCATCTCGGCCGCGAGACGTTCGCTCATCGTCTTCTCGCGGCGCTGACGGGCGAAGCTGACGAGCCAGCGGATGGCGAGCGTGCGACCTCGCCGCCCCGGCACCTCGACAGGCACCTGGTACGTCGCGCCGCCCACACGGCGGCTGCGCACCTCGAGGTGCGGCGTGAGCGCCTGGATCGCGTCCTGGAGCACGTCGACGGGCTCGCGCCCGGTCTTCTCGCGCACGAGCTCGAGCGCGTCGTAGACGATCTGCTCGGCCGTCGACTTCTTGCCGTCCAGGAGGACCTTGTTGATGACCTGCGTCACGAGCTTGCTGTTGCAGACCGGGTCTGGGACGATCTCGCGACGCGTGACGGTTCCTCGGCGCGGCATCGCTTACCTCGTCCCCTTGCCCTTGGCGCCGTAGCGCGAGCGGGCCTTCTTGCGGTCGGCGACACCGGCCGCGTCGAGCGAGCCGCGGACGACCTTGTAGCGCACGCCCGGAAGGTCCCTCACGCGACCTCCGCGGACCAGCACGACCGAGTGCTCCTGCAGATTGTGGCCTACGCCTGGGATGTATGTGGTCACTTCCATCCCGTTGGACAGCCGCACACGCGCCACCTTGCGCAGGGCCGAGTTCGGCTTCTTCGGTGTCGTCGTGTAGACGCGCGTGCACACGCCGCGGCGCTGGGGAGAACCCTTGAGCGCCGGCGTCTTCGCCCGCTTGGCCTTGGTCTCGCGTCCCTTACGGACAAGTTGGCTGATGGTCGTCATCTACCCTCTCTGATCAGTCGCCCCGTGCAAACAGCAGTCGCGTAGTCTAGCGAACGGGGCCGGCGGCCGCAACACGATGCGGCCGCCGGCCCCCCTTCGCGTCAGTCGTCGAACGTCCAGTCGCGCTCGGCTTCGCCCGTCCACGCCGACTCGCCGCTCATGAAGCGGTCAGCCGCCTCGAGAGCTCGCGCCCGCTCCGCCGGGAAGATCTCGATGTCGCGATAGCGGCGCAGACCCGTCCCGGCCGGGATGAGCTTGCCGATGATCACGTTCTCCTTGAGACCCTGCAAGTAGTCGACCGTGCCCTCGATCGCGGCGTCGGTGAGGACCTTCGTCGTCTCCTGGAAGGAAGCCGCCGACAGGAAGCTCTCGGTCGCCAGCGAGGCCTTGGTGATGCCGAGGATCACATCCTCTGCTTCGGCCTCCTCGCCGCCCTCTTCGGCCACTCGCTGGTTCTCGGCCCTGAGCGTGTGACGATCGACGAGCTGGCCCGGCAGGAAGACGGTGTCGCCGGCGGTCACGACGCGCATCTTCTTCATCATCTGCCGGACGATCAGTTCGACGTGCTTGTCGTTGATCTCGACGCCCTGCGACCTGTAGACCTCCTGGACCTCGTTCACGAGGTAACGTTCGGTCGCCGTCGGACCGGCGTGACGGAGCAGGTCGGCCGGATACAGCGACCCGGGCGTGAGAGGGGCGCCCTCGTCGACCCAGTCGCCGTCCTCGACCAGCAGATGCCCGCGGTGGAGGCCCAGGTACTCCTTCGGCGCGCCCTCCTCGGGGTGGATCGTGACCTTGACGCCCCGTTCGGTGTCCTCGACCGCCACGCGGCCCGAGACTTCGGCGATGCGCGCCACGCCCTTCGGCTTGCGCGCCTCGAACAGCTCGACGACACGCGGCAGACCGTGGGTGATGTCGGCGCCGGCGATGCCGCCGGTGTGGAACGTCCGCATGGTGAGCTGTGTCCCCGGCTCGCCGATGGACTGCGCCGCGATATGCCCGACCGCGTCTCCGATCTCGGCCGCAGCGTTGTTGGCGAGCGAGTGCCCGTAGCACTTCTGGCAGACGCCGATCTCGGCCTCACACGTCAACACGCTGCGCACCGGCACCATCGGGTCGCTCTCGGCGCTACGCTGCAGGACGTCGAGGATGCCGTCACGCGCCTCAGGGTCGATGAGCGCGTCGCGGTCGTAGACGATCTCGCCGGTCGCCTCGTCGACGATCGGCGCGCCCAGATGACGGCCGAGCAGGTTCTCGTTCGGCTCGTGGGTCCAGACGGCCAGCGCCTCGGCGGCGCCCTTCCCTCCGTGCGTGACCTTGACCTTGGCGTTGGGCATCTCCGCGAAGACCTCACGGAGCAGGCCGAGCTGAGCCGGGCCGATCTTGGTGCCCTTGGAAAGCACGACACGGTCGCTGCGCGGCCGCTTCACGGACTCAGCCAGGGCGCAGCCCTTGAGTAAGGGGTTCTCCTCGCGGCGTCGTGACCATGGCGACATGGGCACCCACGCGGTCGTGCCGCAGTCCTCCTCGCTCACGGTCACATCCTGGCACACATCCACGAGCCGCCGCGTCAGGTACCCCGAGTCGGCAGTGCGAAGCGCGGTGTCGGCGAGACCCTTGCGGGCGCCGTGCGTCGAGACGAAGAACTCGAGCACCGACAGCCCTTCGATGAAGCTCGACTTCACGGGCTGCTCGACGATCTCGCCCTTCGGGTTGGCCATCTGGCCGCGCCAACCGGCGAGCTGGCGGATCTGCTTGATGTCGCCGCGAGCGCCGGACGTCGCCATCATGTAGATGGGGTTCAGCGGGTCGAAGTTGGCCTGGGTCGCGGCCGTGATCTGCACGTCGGCCTCGCGCCAGATCTCCTCGATCTTGCTGCGGCGCTCCTCCGGAGTGAGCAGACCGTCGTTGTACTGGCGCTGCACGGCATCGACCATCTCGTCGTGCCGGGCGAGGATCTCGGCTTTCTCGCGCTCGGGGATGACGATGTCGTTCTTCGACACCGTCACCGCGGCCCGCGTGGCGTACTCGAAGCCCACGTCCTTGAACACGTCGAGCATGCGCGCGACCTTGGTAGCCCCGTGCGTAGCGACGAGCTCGTTGATGAACGCCGAGAGACCCTTCTTCGTGATGGTCCGGTTGTGGAAGCGGTAGTCGTCCTCGCAGAAGTCGTCGCCCAGCACCTCGCGCAGGCCTTCTTCGACACGTTGGTTGAACAGCGCCCGGCCGACCGTGGTGACGATCCGCTCACCGTCGGCGAGCCGAAGTCGGATCGGCCGACGGGTGAACTCGGCGATGCCCGCAGCACGCTGCGACGGCACCTGACGCTGGTCGAGGATGCGTTGCTCGTAGGCGCGCGCGACCTCGTCGTAGCCGGAGAAGGCGGGCAGCGGCGCGTCGAAGTCTTCCGGCTTCGCGCCGCTCAGGTCGTCCTTGTCGTGGTATGTCAGGTAGTAGACGCCGATGACCATGTCCTGACTGGGCACGGCGATGGGCCTGCCGTGCGCCGGGGACAGGATGTTGTTCGTCGACAGCATGAGCGTGCGCGCCTCGGCCTGCGCCTCCCAACTGAGGGGAAGATGCACCGCCATCTGGTCGCCGTCGAAGTCGGCGTTGAACGCGGCGCAGACCAGCGGATGGATTTGGATGGCCTTGCCCTCGACCAGGAGCGGCTCGAACGCCTGGATGCCGAGGCGGTGAAGCGTCGGCGCCCGGTTGAGCATCACGGGATGCTCGTTGATGACCTCCTCGAGGATGTCCCAGACCTCGGGCACCATCGACTCGACCATCTTCTTCGCCGCCTTGATGTTCTGCACCATCTTGCGCGCCACAAGGCGGCTCATTATGAACGGCTTGAAGAGTTCGAGGGCCATCATCTTGGGGAGGCCGCACTGGTGCATCTTCAGGTGCGGCCCCGCGACGATCACGGAGCGGCCGGAGTAGTCGACACGCTTGCCGAGCAGGTTCTGCCGGAATCGGCCCTGCTTACCCTTGAGCATGTCGCTGAGCGACTTGAGGGCGCGGTTGCCGGGACCCGTGACGGCACGGCCGCGACGACCGTTGTCGAACAGGGCGTCGACGGCCTCCTGCAGCATGCGCTTCTCGTTGTTCACGATGATGTCGGGCGCCTGCAGGTCGAGCAGCCGCTTGAGGCGGTTGTTCCGGTTGATGACGCGCCGGTACAGATCGTTGAGGTCGCTGGTCGCGAACCGTCCGCCGTCAAGCTGGACCATGGGGCGGAGCTCCGGCGGGATGACCGGGATGACGTCGAGCACCATCCACTCGGGACGGTTGCCGCTGCGCAGGAACGCCGACACGACCTTGAGACGCTTCACGGCGCGTGCCTGACGCTGGCCTTTGGCGGTGTGGATGGTGTCACGCAGTCCGTCCGCCTCGGCCTCGAGATCGACGCGCTTGAGCAGTTCGCGCACCGCCTCGGCGCCGGTGCCGCCGGTGAAGTAGACACCGAGACTCTCCGGCTCGTACCCGGCCTCGCGGGCGAACATCCGCTCCATCTGCTGATAGAGGAGCTCGTCGCCGATCACGTCGCGGGCGTCGATGGTCTTGAACTGCTCCCATGCTCTGTCGACGTGCCCCTTGGCCTGCTCGACGGCCTTGCGACCACGGTCGATGTAGTCGTCGGCCAGCTTGTCCGTCTTGGCGCGCTGCAGCCGCAGCTCGTCGCTGCCCAATGCCGCCGCCCCGACGACGATGCGACGGTACGACTCATAGATGTCGAAATAGTTGAAGAAGCCGAACTCGTCCTCGGGCTCCGCGCCGGTGTGGAAGTCGTCGGCTCCACGGGCTCCGTCAAGCACCTCGACGACCTCGTCGTGCATGGCGCGGATGGCGCGCTCGCGGTCGTCCGCGTAGACGTCGTAGCGCGCCTTGAGCTCATCGACCTTCTCTTGCAGGTAGACGAGGTCGTTCTCGCGCCGCTCCTTGTCGACGGAGACGACCACGTACGAGCCGCCGAAGTAGAGCACCTTCTCGAGCTCCTTCGGGGCGATGTCGAGCAGGTAGCCCATGCGCGACGGCACGCCCTTGAAGAACCAGATATGGCTCACCGGCGCCGCGAGCTTGATGTGGCCCATGCGCTCGCGGCGCACCTTCGCGCGCGTGACCTCGACGCCACAGCGCTCGCAGATGATGCCCTTGTAGCGCACGCGCTTGTACTTGCCGCAGTAGCACTCCCAGTCCTTCGTCGGACCGAAGATGCGTTCGCAGAAGAGGCCGTCGCGTTCCGGCTTGAGCGTACGGTAGTTGATCGTCTCGGGTTTGGTGACCTCACCCTTCGACCACGCTTCGATCTGCTTCGGCGACGCGAGGCCGATGCGAATGGAGTCGAAGTTGTTGATGTCGATCACTGGTCGCTCCCCTCTTCCCGGGCGGGGTCAGTCGTCATCATGGCCAAGCTCCTCGGCCTCGATCTCACTCTCTTCGATGTCGGCCTCGAACTCGAGGGACACGTCGTCGGCGTCGCCAAGCGCATCAAGGTCGTCGAGGGGTGGCCCGCCGGGGAGCCCTTCATCCTTGTCCTCGGTCTCGGCGAACGGGTCGACCTCGTTCTCGTCGGCGATGCCCGCGACCATGACGTCGTGCAGCGCCGTCGCCTCGGCGGCGGGCTCCTCTTCTTCCTCCCCGGCGCGCTGCGACTGCCGCAGGCGCACGCCGGAAAGATCGATGCCGAGCTCCTCAGCGGCGCGGAGGAGCTCATCCTCCTCGTCGCGAACCTCGAGGACGGCGCCTTCCTCGCTCTGGACGGACATGTCGAGCGCGAGACTCTGGATCTCCTTCATCAGGACCTTGAACGACTCGGGGATGTTCGGCCGGGCGATGTTCTCGCCCTTGACGATGGCCTCGTACGCTTTCACGCGGCCGACCGTGTCGTCGGACTTTATGGTGAGCATCTCCTGGAGGACGTAGGCGGCGCCGTAAGCCTCGAGCGCCCACACCTCCATCTCGCCGAAGCGCTGGCCGCCGAACTGCGCCTTGCCGCCCAACGGCTGCTGAGTCACGAGCGAGTACGGCCCCGTGCTCCGGGCGTGGATCTTGTCGTCGACCAGGTGAAGCAGTTTGAGGATGTACATGTAGCCGATGGTGACCTTGTTGTCGAAGCGCTCACCGGTGCGGCCGTCGTACAGCCAGACTTTGCCCGAGCAACGACGCCCGGGCGGTTCCTTCTCGTTCACCTTGAACTGGACCGGGTTGTCCGGGTCGTCACGCGTCGACCGGATGAGGAGGTCGTCGATCTCCTCCGGCTTCGCACCGTCGAACACCGGAGAAGCGAGGCGAGCGGGCGTGTTGCTGCGCTCGCCGTTAGCCATATACCCGCGGGCCGCCGCCCATCCGAGATGCGTCTCGAGCACCTGGCCGATGTTCATGCGGCTCGGCACGCCCAGCGGGTTGAGGATGATGTCGACCGGCGTGCCGTCCTCGAGACACGGCATGTCCTCCTCGGGGACGATCTTCGAGATGACACCCTTGTTGCCGTGACGGCCGGCGAGCTTGTCTCCTTCGGCCACCTTGCGCTTCTTGGCGACGTACACGCGGACCAGCTCGTTGACGCTCGGCGGCAGCTCGTCGTTGTTCTCGCGACTGAAGATCTTCACGTCGATGACCTTGCCGCCCTCGCCGTGCGGCACCTTGAGGCTCGTGTCGCGCACCTCGCGCGCTTTCTCCTTGAAGATCGCGCGGATGAGCTTCTCTTCGGCGGTCAGTTCAGTCTCGCCCTTGGGCGTCACCTTGCCGACGAGCAGATCGCCGGAACCGACCTCCGCGCCGATACGCACGATGCCGCGCTCGTCGAGGTCCTTGAGCGACTCCTCCGAGCGGTTCGGGATGTCGCGCGTGATCTCCTCGTCGCCGAGCTTGGTCGTGCGCGCATCGACCTCGTACTCCTCGATATGGATGGAAGAGAGCACATCGTCCTTGACGATGCGCTCCGAAAGGACGATGGCGTCCTCGAAGTTGTAGCCCTCCCAGCTCATGAAGGCGACGAGCAGGTTCTTGCCGAGGGCGAGCTCGCCGTGGTCGGTCGATGAACCGTCGGCGAGGACCGCACCCTCGGCCACCTTGTCGCCGGTAACGACCAGTGGCTTCTGGTGGATGAGCGTACCCTGGTTGGAGCGCGTGAACTTGACCATGTCGTAGGTTTCGACCTCGCCCTTGCCGCTGTCGACCTCGATGCGGTCGGCGTCGACGTACGACACCCGGCCACCCCGTCTCGCCAACACCACGTCACCGGTGTCGACGGCGGAGCGGAACTCCATCCCGGTGCCGACGTACGGCGCCTCGGTCGTCAGGAGCGGCACTGCCTGACGCTGCATGTTCGAGCCCATGAGGGCACGGTTGGCGTCGTCGTGCTCGAGGAACGGGATGAGCGCCGTGGCCACCGAGACGATCTGGCTCGGACTGACGTCCATGTAGTCGATCTCGCTCGGCGGCGCCTCGACGATCTCGGCGCCGGCACGGCGCCGCGCGAGGACGACGTCGTTGAGGAATCTGCCGGTCTTCGGATCGACCGGGGCGTTGGCCTGGGCGATCGTCACGTGGTGCTCTCTCTTGGTCTTCGGGTCGACGCGGACCTCCTCCTCCTGCGACGCATCGAGGTAGACGATCTCGTCGGTGACCCTGCCGTCGACGACCTTGCGGTACGGCGAGCGGACGAAGCCGAACTCGTCGACGGTCGCGAACGACGCAAGCGAGCCGATGAGCCCGATGTTCGGCCCCTCCGGCGTCTCGATCGGACACATGCGACCGTAATGCGTAGGGTGCACGTCGCGCACCTCGATTGGCGCGCGCTCACGTGTGAGGCCACCGGCGCCCAGCGCGCTCAGCCGGCGACGGTGCGTAAGGCCAGAGAGAGAGTTCGTCTGGTCCATGAACTGCGAGAGCTGCGAGGAGCCGAAGAACTCCTTGAGCGCCGCCACGACAGGCCGGATGTTGACGAGCGTCGCCGGCACGATGGTGTCGGGGTCCTCGGTCGTGAGGCGCTCGCGGATGACGCGCTCCATGCGCGCCAGACCGATGCGGAACGCATCCTGCACGAGCTCACCGACGGTGCGCAGGCGGCGGTTGCCGAAGTGCTCGTACTCGTCGATCTCGTGGGCGATCTCTTCGCGGTGCGTGGCGAGGAGAGTGAGCGCCTCGGCGGCGTAGTCCTTGGCGTCGTCTGCGACACCCAGTTTGGGCGGCAGCGAAACGAGCCGTCGGATGAGCTCGATGATGTCCTCATTGACGAGGACGCGAGTGTCAGGGTGCGGCAGTCTGTCGGCGGGGACGTGCCCGTGCAGGCGCACGTTCAGCTTGTGTCGCCCGACGCGCGACAGGTCGTAGCGCTTGGGGTCGAAGAACAGGCCCTTGAGCATGGAGGTCGCGCCGTCCAGCGTCGGCGGCTCGCCCGGCCGCTGCTTGCGGAAGAGCTCGATGAGCGCCTCTTCCTGCGAGCCGGTCGGGTCGCGCTCGATGGTGTTGCGGATGTACACGGAGTCGTCGAACAGCGCAAGCAGCTCGTCGTTGCTGCCGTACCCCATGGCGCGCAGCAGCACCGTCACCGGGAACTTGCGCTTGCGGTCGATGCGGACGTTGACGGCGCCCTTCTTGTCGATCTCGAGCTCGAGCCACGAGCCGCGCTGGGGCATCAGGTTGGCGACGAGGACCTGCTTCTCGCGCTCCGCCTGCTTGGGCTCCATGATGTAGGCGCCAGGTGAACGGACGAGCTGGGTGACGACGACGCGCTCGGTCCCGTGGATGATGAACGTCCCGCGCTCGGTCATCATGGGGAAGTCGCCCATGAAGACCGACTGCTCGCGGATCTCGCCCGTCTCCTCGTTGATGAACGCCACCTTCATCGACAGCGGCGCCGAGTACGTCATGTCCTTGTTGCGGCACTCGGCGATCGACTTGGTCGGCTCCCCGAAGGAGTAGTCGCCGAACTGGACGAGGAGGCGTTCCGAGTAGTCCTTGATGGGATTGATGTCGGCGATCGTCTCGCGCAGCCCGTCGCGCAGGAACCACTCCCACGACGCCCTTTGGATGTCGATGAGATGCGGCAGCTCCAGGGGCTGGTCCAGCTTGGCGAAGGACGTGCGCAAGCGAAGCGGCTTGGGCTCGTTCAAGCGAGGCTCCTCAAGTCGTGGGAACAAGGGGGACGAAGAAGCTCACCAGACCAGGTGACTGGTATGGCCGCAGGTGATGCACGAAAACGTAGAATACTCTCTTTGCGGCGTCGACGCAAGAGGCATCTGGCTCGCGCGTCACCTCCCCTCCCTCTCTCTTACGCGCGCGAGAGCCCAAGCGACACAAACGGCGGCGCGTCTCGCGGAAGTGGAACGGCGAGGGGCCGAGGCGCCTGACGGCGCCTCGGCCCCTCGAACAGCTCACGCGAGCCGTCTGGACGCCGCTACTCGGTTTCCCCGACGGCACCTTCGACTGCCGCACCCGCTTCAGTTGTGAGCCTACAGCTTGCTGGACAGTGGATAGGGCAAGCCACTGCCATGGGCAGTGGAACCCCCATAGTCGGTCCACCGGGTGTGGACGGCACCGATGTTGCTGTACGAAACCTTGACGCACCCGAACGATAAGTAGGCGGATGGTACGTCCCAGCGTTCCTCCTCTCTGGTCCCCTGGTCATTCAAGGGCGTGTCCTCTCTGCGGATGAAGAGGCCCGAGCGAAGGCAGCAGTGTTGGGAGTCCCACTTGTCGGAGAGCCGCCAGACCCTACCATTGATAGTGCCGTCGAAGTGGTTCCGATGCCCCGTGATGGAGTACCAGCCGCTGGGCAAGTAGCCGTTGGTATCGTCGTTGTAGTAGCTGCCGGAGCCCCCCGCCATGAGGCTGAGTACACCGGGGGGAAGTCGTCTTTGGTCCACTTCCAGGTCAAGGTCCCGTTGCCAAGGGTCCCGTTTCGCGCGTAGTCGAACCAGCCGATGTACGCCGCCTCGGCCCTGGCTGACGACAATAGCCCGATCAGTCCTACCAGAACGAATGAGGAGACAAGCTTGACGCACATCGCGAAGAAGCCATGTGCTGGCATCATCTACCCCCTACCGCGGCCGACTGGGATTGGACACGAGGCAGACCAAGGCTCGTGCCCCCGGAGAGATCCAACGGCTGCACTCGCCGCCGGCAAGGTCGTAGGTCAGCACCGCGGTATGATCCTGCGTGTCTACGTCGGGGCCTTCCCATGTCACCGCGAAGACCTGGTTCCCGCTGCCGCTCAGCTCGACATCTGCGACGCTGCTCAGGTCCGCCTGCGGGTAGCTGAAGGTGACGACCTTCTCAAGCGCCAGCTCATCACCCTTCGCCGAGAGCAGCGCGAGGCCGCCGACATTGAGGCTCACGACGACCCTGTCGCCCTCCCACGAGCCGTCCGTGATGGCGATGCCCGGATCGAGCTCGCCGGTTGAGGGATCGTGCAGCCCATCGAGAGTCAGAGAACTCACGTGCTTGCCGCCCTGCCATTCGACCAGATGCAGGACGAGCGGATCGGGTGTCCCGGCGCCGCCCGTCCACGTGAGGATGCGCGACCCGTCGGAGCTGGTACAGATGAACTGCTCGCCGTGTGGGAGAACCGGCCTCACCTTGCCGGGCCCATCCAGCACGAGGAGTTCGGGCTCGCCCCCGACCGGCTCACGATGCACGAACAGGGAGCCGCGAGCCCACTGCAGCACCGTGTAGCGGTCCTCCTTCGTCGTCCACACCTGTGGCGGCCCGTCGAGCCCCTTGCGCACCACGATTCGCTGCAGGTAGGGCATGTCGTAGCGGTAGTCCGGTTCGACCCCTTCGGCATAGGCGAACATGCCGTCGGCCCGCAAGGCGAACGAACGTGCGCCTGAGACGAGCACAGAGTCCTCGCCCGTGGCAAGGTCGAGTGCGCGGATCGTCGGCGTGAAGAGGGGAGTGCCCTCCGCTACCACCGGATCACCGGGCGCCTCCGTGGGAAACTCCCTCAGATGCCGCCAAAAGTGGTAGACCAGCTTCTGACCATCGGTGGTGAGCATGGTGGCCCGCGAGCCGAAAGGGTCCAGGGTCATCCCCGGTTTGCCCCTTGGACCCAGCTGGACGGGTGTCCCACCTTGAGCGCCAATGAGCTTGCCGCTGACTTCGGGGGTCACGGTCTGGGTACCGAGTGGGACGGCGATGACGGCGAGTTCGGGGTCCAAACCAGGTGTGTCCTCCACACGGGCAACCGTAGTGCTCGCCACGCCGGAGCCTGCTGCCGCCGTCTTGTCGCCCTGCGTGGCCGCGTTCCCGTCACCGGTCGCGTCATGCCCGCCGGTGCCCAGCAGCACATAGGACCCGGCGAGCACGATCCCGGCCGCGACCACCACTCCGGCCACCCTGGCCGCGATCCTTCGGCGCCGTCTCGCGTCCATACGCCCTCCCGCCGTTCTTGCGGAACCAACCGAACCCGGTCCTGCGTCGCACATGTGCTGCAAGGCGACTTGACTCCCTACCCCCCAGGGAAGCGGAAGTCAACGTTCGGGCTCACTACCCGCGAGCGAGAAGACCCAACGTAGGTGGCGACCATCCCTTGGCCGACGAAAGCCTCGAACACGGACGGGGGGCGGGCCGGCTACCGCCGGCCCGCCCCCCGTCGTTCCAACACGTAAGGCGAGGACTCCCGGGCAACCCCGGCAAGCTGGTGCGGCTCTACTTGAGCTCGACTGTGGCGCCCGCCTCTTCGAGCTGCTTCTTGGCCTCCTCGGCCTCGTCCTTGGTCACGCCTTCCTTGATGGCTTTGGGAGCGCTCTCGACCACGTCCTTGGCCTCCTTCAGACCGAGGCCGGTCAGCGCACGCACGACCTTGATGACCTGGATCTTCTGGTCGCCGAAGCTGGTGAGCACGACGTCGAACGACGTCTTCTCTTCAGCCGCCTCTTCAGCAGCTCCGCCGCCACCGGCGTTCGGAGCCGCGGCCACGGCTACGGGCGCCGCGGCGCTCACACCGAACTCCTCCTCGAGAGCCTTGACGAGCTCCGAGAGCTCGATCACGGTCATGTTCTTGATGGCCGCGATCATGTCGTCTTTCGTCATCGTCTTCTCCGCCATCGTTCGTCCACCTCGCCGTCTGGCTTCGTTTCGTCGTCAGTCGTCGTTCTCGGCCGCCGGGAGCCGCCAGGCCTCGCCGGCGGCCGCCTTCTCTTGCACCACCACTGTCAGGCCTCGCCGGCGGCCGCCTTCTTCTGCGCCACCTGGTCAAGGGCGCGCACGAGACCGCTGACCATGCCCTGGAGCACGGTGACCAGGCCGCTCATCGGCGCTGCCATGGTGCCGACGACCTGGGCGATCAGGGTGTCGCGCGGCGGCAGGCTGGCGAGCGTCTTGACGCCTTCGGCGTCGACGAGGCTCGCCTCGAGCAGGCCGCCGCGCAGCTCGAGCTGGGGGTGCGCCTTGGCGAACTCGGCCAGCACCTTTGCGGCGGCGACAGGATCGTCGCCGCAGAACGTGACCGCCGTCGGCCCGCTGAGCAGCGGAGCAAGCTCGGTGCGACCAGCGCGTTCTGCGGCGATACCAGCCAGCGTGTTCTTCACGACGCGGAACCGAGCGCCGCTCTCGCGAAGCTTGGCGCGCAGCTCGGAGAGCTGGGCCACCGTCAGTCCGCGATAGTCGCTGACGAACATCGTGTCACTGCCGCGGAGCGACTCGGTGACCTCGTCGATCACCGCTTCTTTCTCATGTCTCAGCATCTCGACCTCGACGTCGGACAACAAAGACGCCCGCTCCCGGGACGGGAGCGGGCGTCCGGAGAGACACCTGCTCGCTCGCCTCGGGCGGGCGGACCCGGAGGTCCCTTGCGCTCCTCTGCAGAGCACCGGCCGTCATCGGCTGCGGCGTTCACACACCGCGGAGCGGCAGTATAGCCTGCTGCCGCACCGCCGGCAAACGGCACAGGGGCGGCGGTCAGTGTGCGGTGACACTCCGTCACACCGCACGTTAGCGCCGCTACGCCGGCTAGTGTGCGAGAAGGCCTACGGCCGCTCGCACGTTGACCCGCCTTCGGCGGTCAATCCTCGAGGAGGTCGCGCACACGGGTCGGGTCCAGCTCGATCGACGGGCCCATCGTCGTGGCCACGTGCACGCTCTTGATGTACTTGCCCTTCGCCGCCGCCGGCTTGGCGCGGACGATCTCTTCCAGCACCGCGCCGTAGTTCTCAAGAAGCTGCTGCTCGGTGAACGACTTCTTGCCGATGCTGAGATGGATGATGCCGGACCGGTCGGTGCGATACTCGACCTTGCCGCCCTTGGCGTCCGTCACGGCCTTGGCGACGTCGAAGGTCACGGTGCCCGACTTGGGGTTCGGCATGAGGCCGCGAGGGCCGAGGATCCGGCCCAGCTTGCCCACGGTCCCCATCATGTCGGGCGTGGCGATGGCGACGTCGAAGTCGAGCATGCCCTTCTGCACCTGCTCGGCCAAGTCGTCGGCGCCGACGATGTCGGCGCCGGCCTCCCGGGCCTCGCGCGCCTTGTCGCCCTGCGCGAACACGGCGACCTTCACGGTCTTGCCCGTGCCGTGCGGCAGGACGGTCGTTCCGCGCACGATCTGGTCGGCGTGACGCACGTCGACGCCGAGACGGAAGTGCGCCTCGACCGTCTCGTCGAACTTGGCTCCCTCGAGCGACTTCAGCAGACGGATACCCTCGAGCGGGCTGTACTGACGCTCCCTGTCGATCGTGCGGCGTGCCTGCATGTATGTACGGCCGCGCTTCGCCATCCTCATTCCTCCTGTGGTCCGAGCGGCGACTTCGTCGCCTTCCACATCGGCGGCCGGGCCAGGCGCCCGACCTTCGGTCTTACTGTCGCACGTTCGACTGCGCCGACGGCGACGACAGCTCACCTGCGGCGGCTATTCTTCCACCTCGATACCCATGCTGCGGGCGGTGCCCTCGATGATCTTCATCGCGGCGGGGACGTCGTTGGCGTTCAGGTCGGGCATCTTGAGCTCGGCGATCTCACGGACCTTTTCGCGTGAGATCTTGCCGACTTTGACGCGGTTCGGTTCGCCCGAGCCCTTCTCGACGCCCAGCGCCTCGCGCAGCAGTACCGCCGCCGGCGGGGTCTTGGTCACGAACGTGAACGAGCGGTCCTCGAAGACGGTGATCTCGACCGGGGTGATGGTGCCTGTCTGGGCCTGCGTCTGGGCGTTGAACGCCTTGCAGAACTCCATGATGTTCACGCCGTGCTGGCCCAGGGCCGGGCCCACCGGCGGCGCCGGATTGGCCTGACCGGCCGGAATCTGGAGTTTGATCGTTGTCAGGACCTTCTTGGCCACTGCTTCCTCGCTTCGCTCGCGGCTGGCTGAGCCGTCGTCAGGACGTCTTCTTCACCTGGTCGAAGCCGAGCTCGACCGGCGTCTCGCGGCCGAAGATCGAGACCATGACCTTGAGGCGGCTCTGATCGAGGTTGACGTCGACGACCTCACCTGAGAAATCGGAGAGCGGACCCGACGTCACACGCACGACGTCGCCGACGCTGAACTCGGCCTTCTGCTTGGGCCGCTCGACGGTGGCCGTGTGAAGGATACGGTCGACCTCGGCGCGAGACAGAGCGACGGGCTTGTTCTGCGCGCCGACGAACCCCGTGACACCCGGCGTGTTCTTCACCAGCGACCACGTGTCGTCGGTCAGTTCCATCTGGACGAGCACGTAGCCGGGGAAGACACGGCGCTCGCTGGTGACCTTCTGGCCGTCCTTCGTCTCGACGACCTGCTCGGTGGGGACCACGATCTGGTGGATGCGGTCCTCCTGGTTCATCGACTGCCGCCGATGCTCAAGGTTGGCCTTGACCTTGTTCTCATGGCCGGAATACGTGTTGACGACATACCACTGGAACAATGTCGGCTCCGCTCAGGTGATGAGGTTGAGGATCTGCTCGACGAACTGCGAGAACACGAGGTCGCACAACCCCGTGAAGGCGGCGGCGATGGCGAGGGCGACGAGGACGACGACAGTCGACTGGAGAAGGTCCTGCCGCGTCGGCCAGGTGACCTTGCCCATCTCGACGCGGACATCGCGGAAGAACTTGGTGACGCCCCTCTTCTCGCCCTTGGCCGCCGGCCGAGCCTGAGCCGCGCGGGCGCGCGCCGAAGCGCGACCCTGCTTGGCCGGCGCCTTGCCGCGCGTCTTGCCCTTGTCGGTCGCGCCGCGCGCGCCCTTCTGCGGCTTGCTCGTGTTCTTGACGGCCTTGGCCACTCAACCGCTCCAGATCATGGTGGCAGGGCTGGAGGGACTCGAACCCCCGACCCCCGGTTTTGGAGACCGGTGCTCTACCAATTGAGCTACAGCCCTACGAGACGATACGGACGCTTAGCGCGTCTCCTTGTGGACCGTATGCGTGCCGCACCAGCGACAGTACTTCTTCAGCTCGATGCGGTCGGGGTCGTTCTTCTTGTTCTTGGTCGTGTGATAGTTGCGACGCTTGCATTGCTGGCAAGCGAGCGTGACCAATTGGCGCACGTCTCACCCTTTCAACGAAAGCACGTAAGGATACCGCGCACCGCTCGCGAGGGTCAACGCGACGGCACGGCCGGGCAGGCGCGAGTCGGAGGCCACGCCGGCCAGGCCGCGCAGTATACCAGACCGCCCGGCGAGCGGGCAAAGCGACCCGCCCGACACGGTATGCTGCAGGCAGACACGCGACCCCGGGGTGACGGGTGACACTCGACGCACACGTGCAAGACGCCATACCGACGCATCCGCTACGCTCCGGCGACGCGGGGGCGGGCGATGCCGCCGTCGCGGGCAGCGATGCGGACGTGGGCGGCCAGGACTCGGCGGGCGACGCGGCCGACCGCCCGGAGGTGACGGAGCCCCCGGCGCCCGGAGGCGCGGTGCCAGGGTACCGCCCACCCGCGGGCGACGTCTGGACGGCGCCGGCGGCGGGGCCGCCGGCGGGGACTCCGCCGCCGGCGGCCCCGCCGCTCCACGCCCTCGGGCAAACGCCGACCGAGCAGGGCTGGGGCTGGGTCCAGGCCTTCTGGGGCCTCGTCCTCGGCCTGGGACCGACAGCTTTGCTCTACGGGCTCACGTACTCACCGGGCGACGAGACCACCGGCGCAGACGCCCAGGTGACGGTGACCAGTGGCATCCTGCTCCTCGTCTCAAGCGCGATCAGCTACGGCTGGGACTACTTCGCGGCATGGTTCTTCTCGGGTCGGCTCGTGCGCGACAAGTGGCGCGCCTGGGGGTTCCGCAAGCCGACCGCGGCGTTCTTCTGGGTCATCCCGGTCACGCTCTTCGCCACGTACAGCGTGAGCTATGTGAACGAGATCGTCTTCCATCCCGAGGAGCAGGACATAGTCCAGGCGTTCCCGCCGACGACCGGGGGGATCGCTTTGTTCGCCATCGTCGCCGTCGTCATGGCGCCCCTGGCCGAGGAACTCTACTTCCGCGGGTTCCTGTTCACAGGCTTCGCCAACTCATGGGGGTGGGGCTGGGGAGCCGTCGTGTCGGCGACGGTGTTCAGCCTCGCCCATACGCAGTTGACGCTGTTCTTCCCTCTGTTCGCGCTCGGCTTCGGGCTTGCGTGGGTCTATCGCCACACCGGCTCATTGTGGACCAGCATCACGCTGCACGCGGTCTTCAACGCCGTCTCGGTCCTGGCATGGGCGCTGACGACGTGACCGACGGCCGGGACGGGACGGCGGAGCGGCGCAGGACCGCCGCCGCAGCGCCGCCCTGCGGGCCCCATGCCTACTTGAGCAACGTCGGCTTGCGCAGCTCGCGGCAACGGCAGGAGGCGTCGTCGGGTAGCGCCGCGAGCGCCTCGAGGAGGATCCGCCCCATGAGGTCGGCGTCAGCACTGAAGATCCGCTTGAGTTCGGCGTGCTCCCAGTCGCGGACGACGCCCTCGCCGTAGTTCACGACGATGTACACGCCCGCGTAGCAGGCGCCGATGTCACGGGCCAGCCACACTTCGGGCGAGAAGCTCTGCCCGATGATGTCGCCCATGGTCTGCAGGACGCGTACCTCGGCGGGCGACTCGAACCGTGGCCCCTCGGTCACGACGTAAGTGCCGCGCGTGAACAGGCGCCGGCCGGGCGCGAGGCGCCGCGCGGCAGCGATCAGCGCCTCGCGCCCGGTCGCGCACACCGCATCGCGCATGATGAGGAGGTGGTCGCCGACGATCGTCCCCAGACCGTCGCGGTCGGTGGTCATGTCGACGAAGTCGTCGGGTACGACGAGGTCGCCGGGGTCGAGCAGGCGGTCGAGGCTGCCGACGCCGGCGTCCGAGAGGATGCGCTTGACGCCGGCGCGGTGCAGCACGCTGAACACCTGGCGTGAGGCGCGTCCGCGCGAGACGCCGGCGCGCCACCCGTGCATGCGCACGTGCAGCACGCGTCGTCCCTCGCGCTCGAAGAGTGCGAACGGCGGACTGACGCCCCACGGCGTGTCGAACACGAGACCTTCGCCGAGGACGCGAACCGCCGGGTCGAGGCCGGCCGGAAAGTCAGCGGCGAACGAGCCGGACCCGCCGATGACGGCGAAACCGGCTTCGGGGACGGCTGCCCCAGCCGACGGGGCCGCAGGCGCCATCATGGGCCCGCGATGTCGGGCGTGACCCGCAACGCGACGAGTTGCACGTGGTCGCCGGCGTCAGACGTGAACCGGCTCAGTTCCTGGGTGACTCCGGCGGGGTAGGCGCGAACACGGCCGAGAAGCGTCTCACCCTGAGTGACGCCGTCCCCCAGCCCGACGGCGGGCTCAGCCACGTGCGAGAGCACGAGGACGAGCGTGGGGTCGTCCGCCACCTGGATCTGGATCTCGACGTCCTTGTACCTGCCGGAGATCAGCACGTGCTCGACGCCGACGACCTTCCCGTCCACAGGTGCGAACACCTCCGCCCCTGGATCCGCGCCGATGTCGAGCGCGCCCGTCGCGGAGGCGTCGGCGCCCTCGCCCATAAGGCAGTAGGCCATGCCGCCGGCGGCGAACAGGTCGGTCAGCTTCTCCGTGAGGCCGCCACCGCTCGCGCACTCGCCCTGCGGCGCGAAAGGAACGCTGTCCGGGCTCTCGGCTCCGTGATAGCCGATAGCGGTGATCTCGTCGACGGCCACCGGCAGCATGATGTCGACGTCGCCCGCCGTCGCGACGATGACGCGGCGATCGACGGACGCCCTCTCGACGAACGTCGGCTGCGCCGCGGCCGCGGGGACACGCGCCGGCGTGTCCGCGGGCAGAGCGTACGCGAGCCGGACTGCGAGGACAGAGAGGGTCGCGACGATGACCAGCGCGCCCGCGCGCCGGCGCCTGATCTGCTTGCGGCGGCGGTCAGACCGCAGCCGCCGGTCAGGGGTCAGGCCGTGCATGGATGGCGCGACGATACACCGCCGCCGTCGTGACGGGCAAGCAGCCGCCGTTGACCCCCTGCCGGCCGTTCCGGGGCGACGTTGTCTGGCCAGACGAAAGATGCGCGTCCATCATCCTCAACTCGCGCCCCGGGCGGCCGATACCAGCCAGTAGAGGCAGCCCGCAGCAGGCGGGGGTCTTCAGTCCGTATGGCAGAGTTCGGCTCGGGGGTGAGCCATGAAGTCCAAGCTTGCGCTGTTCCTCGCGGTGGCCATCCTCACGACACTCGTCGCCCTTCCGGCTACCGCCTCTGCCGCGATCACCCTGACGCCCACAGAGAAGAAGATCGTCTCCCTGGTCAACAAGGCGCGCACCGAGCGCGGCCTCCATAAGCTGTACGTCAAGCCGTGCCTCGTACGCGCCGCCCGTGCCCATTCCGCCGAGATGGGCGGCGAACAGTACTTCGACCACGACTCCTTCAGCGGCGACTCGTTCGCCCGCCGCCTCATCAAGTTCGGCTACAAGCGCGCCGGCTACAGCTTCTGGAAAGTCGGCGAGGACATCGCCTGGGGCTCCGGCCTCTACTCCGCCCCTGAGGTCATCTTCGACGGCTGGATGCACTCCAAGCCGCACCGCGCCGTGATTCTGACCAAACGCTTCCGCAACATCGGGGTCGGCGTGAAGGTGTGCGACGAAGGCTATGGCGGCTGCACCGACCCAGTGACCTTCTTCACGCTCGACCTTGGCCGCCGGATCGACTGAGCGCAGACGACACAGAGGTCGAACGACGGGGCGCCGCAGGGCGCCCCTTCTGTATCTCCTGGGGCGCCGCAGGGCGCCCCTCAGCGTCCCCTCCCCACGGCGGAGCGCTCGGCGACGCCCGTCCCTGCCGCACGCCCGCGCGGTAGACTCCGAAGCGTCCGTTCCGGAACGACCGTCCGCGACAGGAGTCGCATATGGCGCGCGGGACAGAGAGCACTTACGCCGACGTCAGTGGCGGGGAAGACCTTGCACCGAGGGGTGGTCACGCATCCGCGGGCGTCCATGAACGCCTGAGGGCCCTGTTCACGAGCGGCGACCACGAACAGGTCGTGGCCGTGGCCCACGAGGCCGCCCGGTCGGCGCGCTACGCGCCCCTTCCGGGCGGCCTCCACCCGGGCGTCGCCTCCGCCCTCGCGGCCGCGGGCGTCGAGCGGCTCTGGTCGCACCAACGCGAGACGTACGACCTGCTCGCCGAGGGCAGGAACGTCGTCGTGGCGACGGGGACGGCGAGCGGGAAGTCGCTCTGCTTCGTCATCCCGACGCTCGACGCCGCGGCGCGCGACCCGCAGGCGCGCGCGCTGTACCTCTACCCGACCAAAGCGCTGGCCCAGGACCAGGCCCGCAACCTCGCCGCGCTGCGTGCGGACGCGCTGCCGGGGCAGCGGACAGAGCGAGGGAAAGTCCGGGGCCGCCCCGGCGCCGAAGCTCGCGAGGCGACAGAGGCCGCCCGCGCGGCGACGAGCGCCGACTCCGCTGAAGCCCTGCGCGCCGTCGTCCCGGCGATCTACGACGGTGACACGCCCCAGGACCAGCGCGCCGCGATCCGCCGCAACGCCACCATCGTCCTTTCGAACCCCGACATGGTGCACGTCGGCATCCTGCCGGCGCACGAGCGCTGGGCGGAGTTCCTCCATCACCTGAAGTACGTCGTGCTGGACGAGGCGCACGTGTACCGCGGCGTGTTCGGCTCGCACGTGGCTCAGGTCGTACGCCGGCTGCGGCGCCTCTGCGAAGTGTATGGCTCGGCGCCGCAGTTCATCCTCACCTCGGCCACCATCGCCGAGCCGCGGGGGTTCGCCGAACGGCTGGTCGGGCTGCCCTTCGAAGCCATTGAACAGGACGGTGCGCCGCACCCCGAGCGGACCATCGTCTTCTGGAACCCCCCGCTGGAAGACCCGGACCTGGGGACGCGGCGCAGCAGCCTGGCCGAGTCGAGCTACATCGTCAGCGAGGCGGTGCTCGCAGGGGCCCGCGTCATCGCCTTCGCGCCCACGCGCAAGGCGGCGGAGCTGGTCTTCGACCACGTCCGCCGCCGCCTCCAGGACCGCGATCCCGGCGGCGCGGGAGAGCGCGTCCAGCCCTACCGCGCCGGCTACACGCCGGAGCAGCGTCGTGACATCGAGCGTCGCCTGTTCGGGCATGAGCTCGACGCAGTCATCACGACGAGCGCCCTCGAGCTGGGCATCGACGTCGGCAGCCTCGACCTGGCGCTCGTCACCGGCTTCCCCGGCACGGTCACCAGCCTGCGCCAGCGCTGGGGGCGGGCCGGCCGGGCCGGGCACGGCTGGGCCGTGCTCGTCGCCGGCCAGGACGCCCTCGACCAGTACTTCATGCGTGAGCCCGACCGCCTGCTCGACCGGCAGGTGGAGGAGGCGATCATCGACCTCGACAACCCGCATATCTCGGACGCCCACCTGCAGGCCGCGGCGTACGAGCGTCCGCTCGTCCCGGATGACGAACGCTTCTTCGGCGAGCGGGGCATACTGCGCGCCGAGGCACTGGCGCAGGCGGGCAAGCTGAGGCGGCGGGGCGGCGGCCTGGCCTGGGCCAGGCCGCACTCGCCCGCCGCCGAGGTCTCCCTGCGCTCCGCCTCGGCCGAGACCTTCGTCATCGTCGAGACGCAGGGCGGCGAGATACTCGGCACGATCGAGGAGGAACGCGTCTTCCGCGTCGCCCACCGCGGCGCCGTCTACCTGCACCTCGGGCGCAGCTACCTCGTCACGGACCTCGACCTCGACGGGCGCACGGTCATCGTCGCCGAGCACGACGGGACGTTCTACACGCAGGCCAAGATCGACAAGGACGTGGCCATCGCCGGCCAGGCCGCCATGCGGCCGCTGGCCGGCGCCGCTCTCTTCTTTGGCGAGATCGAGGTCACCGAGCAGGTCATCGCCTACCAGAAGCGCGACCTCGTCGACGGCCGCGTGATCGACACCGTGAACCTCGACCTGCCCGAGCAGACGTTCACGACCGAGGCGCTGTGGTTCACGCTCGGCCCCGAGGTCGTCGCCCGCGTCGCGCCGCCGTCAGGCACTGACGCCCAGATCGAACCCGAGCTCGCCGGCGCCCTCCACGCCGCCGAGCACGGCCTGATCGCCCTCCTCCCCCTCTACGCGATGTGCGACCGCTGGGACATCGGCGGCCTTTCCACTCCCTGGCACTGGCAGACCGACCGTGCCACCGTGTTCATCTACGACGGCTACCCGGGTGGCATCGGCCTGAGCAAGCGCGGCTTCGAGGCGTTCGAGGATCTCGCCGGCGACACCCTCCGTCTCATCGCCGCCTGCCCCTGCGAGAGCGGCTGCCCCTCATGCGTGCAAAGTCCGAAGTGCGGTAACCTCAACGAGCCGCTGAGCAAAGCCGGTGCGGTCCGGCTGCTGAGGGCGATCCTCCCACCTGCCTGACGAGGAGACCAAGCATGCCCGACGGGATCACGATCAAGAAGCTCGCGCCGGAAGACATCGACGTCATCGCTCCATTGTGGAAGGCTCTCCTCGACCACATCGCCGCACTGCCCGACGCCATCGTGCCGATCCGGCCGTTCGAGCAGTCGTGGCCTCTGGAGCGCGCCGAGATGCTGGAGGCACTGCAGGGTGACGCGTTCCTGCTCGTCGCGCGACGGGACGGGACACCGGTCGGCTACGCGTACGTGGTCGTCGAGGGCCCCGATCCGGTCTGGTACACCGGCGACGCCCGTGCCGAGCTCGTGCACTTGAGCGTCGCCGACGGCGCGCGCGGAGCCGGCGTCGGCACGGCCCTGATGGAGGCCATGGACGCCGAGCTCGAGCGTCGCGGCGTGGAGGACGTCGAGATCGGCGTCGACACCGCCAACCACGATGCAGTCCGTTTCTACGAGCGCCGCGGTTACCGGCACGACTTCCACATCTTCTATGGATCACCGGGGATGAAGCCGTGGGCCTGCCTCCGGCGCGAAGAAGAAGACAGGCGGGCCGGGCGCGGCCGCTTCGCGTCGCCCGGCCCGCCCGCCCGCTGACCGCCACCGTGGATCCCCCCATGGCCGCCCGAACACACCATCCCGCGGACAGCGCGTCCGAGTGGACGGTCGAGCCCTTCGTGCCGGCGGACGGAGTCACCTTCACCGCCGCCGATCTGGGGCCGCTGCAGCCTCTCTGGAACTCCCTCATGGACCGACACCGCGAGGCGTGGGAGCGCGTGCCCATGCGCTCGCATGAAGACTCGTGGCCGCGGCGCCGGGCTCAGTATCTGAAGTGGCTGGCAGAGCCCGGATCGTTCATCCTCGTGGCCCGCCGCGGCAACCAGCTCCTCGGCTATCTCCTCGTCGCGACGCAGGAGGCCGACGAGACGTACATGATGGGCGAGCGTCAGGCCGAGATCGAGACCCTGGCCGTTTTGCCGGGGAAGCGCGGCGTGGGCATCGGCAGCGCCTTGATGGACGAGGCCGAGCGGCTTCTCCGCGTCGCCGGCATCCGTGACGTCCTCGTCGCCACGATGCACGGCAACGACGCCGCGCAGCGGTTCTACGAGCGCCGGGGGTTCACCCCGTTCGTCCACATCAACTACCGCCGACTCGAGGAGAAGTGACGTGACCGCGGTCGACCACCGCCCCGGCGGCGCAGACCACGACGACGCCCGCCGTCCCGGCGGCGCAGACCACGACGACACCCGTCGTGCGAAGGGCGCGCCGACGTACGTCAGTGTGATCGGCGCGAGCGTCGCCTCCCCGGAGCTCGCCGCCAAGGCGGAGGAACTCGGTGCACTTCTCGCCGAAGCCGGCTGCATCGTCGTCTGCGGCGGGCGCGACGGCGTCATGGCCGCCGTCGCGCGCGGGGTCAAGGCGAAAGGAGGCGTCTCCATCGGCATCCTGCCGGAAGCCGACCGCAGCCGCGCCAATCACGACCTGACCTACTCTGTCTGCAGCGCCATGGGCTACGCCCGCAACCTCAGCGTGGTGGCGAGCGGCGACGTCGTGATCGCCGTCGGCGGCGCCTGGGGCACGCTCAGCGAGATCGCCCTGGCGCGCAACCTCGGCCGCACCGTCGTCCTGCTCGACAGTTGGACGGTGCGGCCGCCCGGCGCGCCCGGCGCGGTGACCGCGGCCGGCGGACCCGTAGAGCGCGAATCACTCAAGGGCGAGCCCGACGGCCTGCTGCGGGCGCACACGCCCGCCGAGGCCGTCCGGCTCGCCCTTCCTGCGCTCTGACCGTCCGGACGCTGCCCCAAAGGCACCAGCGACGACCGGACATGCCGGCCTACGCCCGGCAATGTCAACCTTGCGCCCGCCCCTCAGGCGATGCGAGGAGCCGTACCGCTGTTATAGTTGGGCACGCACCGACGTGGCCGCGCGCCCGAGGTGCGCCCTTTCACTCATCAAGCGAGGACGAACGTGGGGCACGGGGGAGCACTGCCGCCGCTCGTCAAGGCCAAGCTTTCGCCACCGGACGCGGGTCCTGCCTGCCTGCGCCCCGGCACGCTCAAGCTCCTCGGACAGTCGTTCCAGCGCCGGGCCACGGTGGTCTGCGCGCCCGCAGGCTACGGCAAGACGACGGTCGTGCTCGAGGCGCTGCGTCGCCTCAGTCTCCGCCACATCTGGTACAAGCTCGATGTCCTCGACCAGGACCCGGTCGCATTCATCGCTTCTCTCGTCGAGGCCCTTGCCATGTCACACCAAGGCTTCGGCCAGACGATCCGTGACCGTCTGGCGAACGCGTACGAGGTCCCTTACGCAATCGAGGAGATGGTCGCCGAGTTCGTGGCCGAGATGACGACGACGGTCGCCGACGATCTCCTGCTCGTGCTCGATGACTACCACGAGGCCGCCGACTCACGGAGTCTCAACGCGACGCTCGACTACCTGATCACGAACCTGCCGGCGACGATGCGCTTCGTCGTCCTGAGTCGGTACGAGCCCGCGTTCGAAGTGGGCAGACTCCGCCTTGACGGGCAACTGGCATTCGTCGGGGTGGACGAGCTGCGCTTCGGTGCTGATGAGGTCCTCGAGGTCGTCGCTCAACGCACCGGGGTCAGCCTTTCGCCCGACCGCGCCGCGGCTCTCGCCGACCTCACTGAGGGCTGGCCGGCGAGCGTCGTCCTTGCTGCGCTGGCCTCTCACTGGGTAGGGGTGGAGAGCCTCGAGAGCGCATTGTCTGATCCGCGCCTGAAGCAGGATGTCTTCTCGTACCTGGCGGAACAGGTGTACTCGCGCCAATCAGAGGAGGTCAGGGCCTTCCTGCGCCGAACGTGCTGTCTCGACTACCTGTCGGTCGATCTCGCCAGACGCGTCGGCGCTCCGCGCCGCGCGCACCGCATCCTCGCGCATCTCCGCGCCAACGGCGTCTTCACCTTCGCGACAGCTCAGGAAGGTACGTTCCGCTACCACAGCCTGTTCCGTGAGTTCCTGCGACGCAGGGCCATCCAGGAAGACGGCCCCGACCGCTTTCACAAGCTGCAACTGACCACGGCCGACGCACTCGAGGCCCACGGCGACATCGAACGAGCGGTCGACCTCTGCCTGGCAGCCAACGAACCTCAGCGTGGCTTGGAGATCATCTCGCGGGTGGGGGCCATGGACCTCGACGCGTTCCGCTCAGACACTCTCGAGAGGTGGGTCGAACGGCTGCCCGACGATGTCCGCCGCCGTGAGCCGTGGGCGCACCTTGTCGCCGGCGAGGCCGACATGAGGGCCGGGCACTTCGACGCCGCCTTGCAGCACATCGACAGTGCGGTCGCAGGGTTCGCCGCAGACGGCAGCAGACGGGACCTCTATCGCGCCCTGTCCGCCAAGGAGCGCACGCTGTTCTGGAAGGGAGACACGACAGGGGCTGCCGAGACCTGCCGCCAAGCGCTGGAGGTGGCTGACGACACGGAACAGAAGGTGCACGCGCTCGTCAGTCTGGGAGCAGCCCTCAACGCCGAATGCAAGTGGGGTGAAGCGACCGAGGCGCTGAGTTCCGCGCGGCGCCTGGCGGCCGGCGCATTCCCCGCCGAGCAGGCACGGCTGGCAGCGTACACCGTCTTCATTGCTTACAACACCGGCCGCTACCGAGATGCCGCGAGAGCGGCGGACGGTGCCACAGACACGCTGTTGGCATTCGGCTCCCCGAGCCTGCGCATGACCTTCCTGAACCTAGTGAGCACCAACTGCCTGTTCATGGCGGACTGGTCAGAGGCTCGACGGAAGCTGGGTGAGGTCAGAGACCTGGGGACGCGATATGGATTCACGTACCTTCAGCCGTTGGTAGATGATGTTGAAGTGCATCTAGACTCGTGCACTGGCGACTCCGCTCGTACCGACAGCCTGCGCCGGCTTGCGATGCAGGCGCCATCGATCGCTGATGATCGCTACTGCCTCTCCATGGCGGTCTGCCACGCCGGCACGGCTGCACGGCGTTCGGGCAATGAGCAAGAGGCTGTCGCCTACTTCGCGCATGCGGCAGAGATTGCCCACGACACGAGCGCTCGCGACGCCTATCTCAATGTGCTCGTCAATCTCATTTACTCGAAGAGTCTCTTGGGGAAGACCTCATCGGTCGAGCTTCACGCCATTGCTGAAGAGGCCCGCGACCTCGACCTACTGTTCATCGCCTTGAAGGCCGAGTACTTCGCTGCAGCTCTCTCCTACCGGTCGGGCAAACGGACGGAGGCCATCGAAACGCTGCTTCGCTGCGTTCCCGAGCAACTCGAGCTCGGACACCTGAACTTCCTTTCCCAAGAGCTCGTCCTTCAGCCCGAGATGGCGGTTGACGTGGTCACAGCGCTTGAGGACCAGCAGACCGTCCATGCTTTGCTCGACGCGATCGCTCGTCACTGGAACAGTCTCGAGCTGCTGGTGAGATGCCTCGCGGTCGGACCCTGCGCGGGCTGCGCCGCAGTGGAAGCTGCGGTCGCTCACCGCAGCGACGCGGAAGCGTCCTCGGTGCTGACCAAGGCCGCCCGAAACCCTTATCCGGAGGTCCGCCGCACGGCCTCGCGTCTTCGTCGCCGACGCCGAGGCGGAGACGGCCACGGAACGACAGTCGCGCTCGACTTGACGCCTCGCGAGTCACAGATCCTGGCGATGATCGCCGACGGGGCGACCAATGCGGAGATCGCACAGATGCTCGTGCTCTCGCCGGCGACCGTGAAGACGCACGTGAACCACATCTTCTCCAAGCTCGGCGTGCGAGACCGGCTGCAGGCTGCGATCGCCTACCGCAAGGCGTTCACCCTGGACCCGGCACACGATGAGACAGGCATGCGGCGGCCACACTCAGGACGGCAAGATACAACCATAGGTTGATTCTCAAGGGCGATTCCCTGACTACCATCCCCCGCGACAGCGGATGAGGCGTTCGTGGGGGTGGTCATGGAATCCGGCGCACCGATCGTCTATGTTGAGACGAAGAAGATGCACCACAGCAAGCGCACAGTGATCGACATACTGCGCGAGAACCCAGGCTTCGTCTCAGGCGAGGCGATCAGCCAGACACTCGGGGTGTCACGCAACGCGGTGCACAAGCACGTGAAGTCGCTGCGCAAACGCGGCTACGACATCGTGGGCGTGTCGCGGCGCGGGTACAAGCTCGAGGACGAGCCGGCCACCCTCGCCATGCCGTTCGTCGCAGACCGCACGCGCCACAGTCTGCTTGGCCGGTCGTTCCGCTACTACGACGAGATCGAGTCGACCAATGTCGAGGCCAAGAACCTCGCCGCAGCAGGGGCGCCAGAGGGCACGGTCGTCGTCGCCGAGCAACAATCGGCCGGACGGGGCCGCCTGGGAAGGAGATGGACATCGCCGGCGGGCAAGGGCCTGCTCTTCTCGGTCGTGTTGCGCCCCCCGGTCGACATGGCCGACGTCCACCTGCTGACGATCGCCGCCGCGATAGCTGCCTGCGATGCGATCGAATCGCTTACGGACGTCTCGGTGCGCATCAAGTGGCCGAACGATCTCCTCATCGACGACCGCAAGGTCGGCGGCATCCTGCTCGAGGCGGCCGGTGAACAAGACGCCATCGACTGGGTCGTCGTCGGCATCGGACTCAATGTGAACACCGAGTACAACGAGCTGCCGGTGGCGCTCCGGCGTACGGCTGTTTCCCTCAAGACAGCCTCAGGCAAACCCGTCGACCGCAGCGAGCTGCTCGCCCGCCTCCTCCTCTCGCTGGAAGAGCGCTACATGGACGCGGTGCGCAACGGATTCGATCGCGTACTCACCGACTTCCGCGCCCGTGACTACCTGGCCCGCCGGAGCATCAGCGTCCAGACACGGCGCGGCCCGGTCACCGGCGTGGCGCTGGGCGTCGACGAGAAAGGCGCCTTGCTCGTTCAGTTGCCGCACCGCCATGTCCAGCGGTTCCACAGCGGCGACGTGACGCTCCGCTGAAGAGCCGCCCTTGGGAGTCGGGGGGGAGGGCGCCCGGGTGGTCAAGATTGACCTTCACCCGGGCGCCCTATACATTGTCACCCTCGCTGTGCTCAGCGAGGGTGACAATTGTCGAGTCTGACAGCACACGACATCGCGCGGTGCGCCGTCTTCGCCAGTCTCATGGCCGCCGGGGCCTTCGTGACCATCCCGATAGGCCCCGTGCCTGTCACTCTCCAAGTCTTCTTCGTGCTCCTCGCCGGCATGATGCTGGGACCGCGGCTCGCTCTTCTCAGCGTCACGGTCTACCTTGCGCTCGGACTCGTCGCTCCAGTCTACGCCGGAGGCGCCTTGGGTGTCGGCGTGCTGTTCGGCCCCACCGGGGGCTATCTCATCGCGTTCGCGCCCGCCACGACGATAGCCGGATGGGTCGCACACCGTCACGATCGAAGCTTTGGGCGGCTCCTACTGTCTGCCGTCGCGGGGCTGGCCCCGATCTACGCGCTTGGCCCAGCTTGGCTCGCCACTCAGGGTGGCATGACCGTAAGCGCGGCCATGAAAGCGGGGCTGGCCTCCTTCATGCCGGTGGATCTGTTGAAGGCGGGACTGGCGGCGGCTGTGGCCTGGAGTCTGGTCAACCCACGGCTGGGTCTTCTCGCGACTCAGCGACACCGCTGAGTTCGGCAGCGGCCTTGCCGTGCAGCCGCAGGTTGATGCGGCCGCGCTCGTACTCGCCCATGAAGTCAGTGGAGGTCCCCTCACGGTACGCGAGGTCCTTGTCCCGCAGCATCCGGGCGAAGACCTCGACGTAGTGCGCGTCCAGCGTAACGCCGGCCGCCTTTCGAAGCTCCTTGAGGGCGTCGAACGAGCTGCGCGCGAAACGGTACGGACGGTCCGATGTCATCGCGTGGTAAGAGTCCGCAACGGCGAGGATCTTGCTGAGCTCCGGGATCCCATCGGCCGTCACGCCGTCCGGATACCCGCTCCCGTCCAGCCGCTCGTGATGGTACTGCACGATATCGGCCACGTCCTGATACGCGGCAAGGTGTGACAGGACCTCGGCGCCTTTGCTCGGATGCTGGCGGACATACGCCCAGTCGTCCTCGTCCAGGGTGGTCTCCTTGCTGAGAACAGCGTCCGGAGTTCCTACCTTGCCAAGGTCATGAAGGAGCCCCGCGAGATGCAGTGCTTCGGCATCCTCTTCCGGGAGATCAAGTGCTGCGGCCATGTCGCGGCAGTACATGGCGACCGCCGCCGAGTGTTGAGCGGTGTACTCGTCCTTGCCGTCAAGGAGTTCGACCATCGCGGCAGCAAGACCGATGTTCATCTCAAGGTACTGGTCGCTGAGTTCTTTCTGCCGCGCGACATGTCGCTTCTCGTTGGCCAGGAGCTTGAACATGTACTGGCTGGCGAACAGCGGGA